>NZ_ASXX01000032.1:0-401749 GCF_001526505.1 Agrobacterium sp. D14 | reverse complement strand
GATCCCTGTGACAAGCACAGGGATGAGGGTAGAGAGGAAGAGCTACCTCAACCGTCCAGGCCCGCTCTCAACCGAGCTTGCGATCCGCCCAGCGGTCCACCGCGCTGTCACGCAAGTCGCGAATGGACTGTACGCCCTCGCGGGCGACCAGCTTCGACAGGCCCTTGACGATGGCCGAGGGCAGGCCGGGGCCTTCATAGACCATGCAGGAATAGAGCTGCACGAGATCGGCCCCTGCCCTCACCTTTTCCAAAGCTGTCTCTGCGGATGACACACCGCCGACGCCAATGATCGGCAGGTTGCCGCCGACGCGGCGGCGCATCTTGGCGAGAACCGTGGTGGAAAGCTCGAAGAGCGGCTTGCCAGAGAGACCGCCTGCCTCGCCCTTGTGCGGGCCCGGCCTCAGACCTTCGCGGGAAAGCGTGGTGTTCGAAACGATCAGGCCATCGAGATCATGGGCGAGCGCCTCTTCGGCAACGTCGTCCAGCCCCTCTTCGGTCAGATCGGGCGCGATCTTGAGGAAGACCGGGATGCGTTTGCCGAAACGTTCGGCTTCCACTTTCCGGCGTTCCAGCACGGCGGCGAGAAGCGCGGCAAGGCTTTCGCGCGCCTGAAGATCGCGCAGGCCGGGCGTGTTGGGCGAGGAAATATTGACAGTGAAATAGGATGCGACCGAATAAAACGCCTCGATGCCCTGTACATAATCGGCGATGCGGTCTTCGCTATCCTTGTTGGCGCCGATATTGACACCGACGATGCCGCGCAGCTTTGCCTGCTTCAGACGTTCCAGCGCAGCCGCATGGCCTTCATTGTTGAAGCCGAGGCGATTGATGACACCCTCATCCTCGACCAGACGGAAGATACGCGGCCTGGGATTGCCGGATTGCGCCTTGGGCGTGACGGTGCCGATTTCGGTAAAGCCGAAACCGAGCCTCAGAAGCGGCCCCGGCACTTCCGCATTCTTGTCATAACCCGCCGCCATACCGAGCGGATTGGGGAAGACGAGGCCAGCCACCGTCTGCTGCAGAAGCGGATCGTGCGGCACCATGCAGGTGGGCAGGAAGCCGCTTTTCAGCGCCGCAATGGACAGGCCATGCGCCTTTTCCGGATCGACCAGAAACAGGCCCTTGCGGCCGATCGAGGAAAATAATCCGCTCATCACAAAATCTCCGGAAACTGGTGCTGGCCGTCGTGACCGAGCGAAAGCGGCGTTTCCCAAAGCACGGCGGTCAAGGGAAGAGGCGCATAAAGATGCGGGAAAAGATCGCCGCCTCTGGAGGGCTCATAAACCAGCTTGTCGCCGAGGGCCGCGCCGTCGACCGCGATCAGAAGCAGATCGACTTGGCCGGAAAAATGCCGCGCGGCGGTCTCTGCCGCCTGTTTTGCCGTTGAAAAATGAATGAAGCCGTCGGTCAGGTCGATGGCCGCACCTTCGAAGACGCCCTTCGCCTTTGCCGCGCTCCATAACGTCTCCGGCACGATTTTATAGATGATCGCGGGCGTTTCCTGCATAGGGCTCTCCAAGGCTTTCCACTCAGCGGGATTTGCCGCAAAGCTCGAAGATTGTCCACAGTTTCCACGGCATTTTTATTGCGGAGAGCCTGAAAGACCGCCTGTCCACAAGCTTTCCCTTGTAATGCGGGACCGATTGGCGCAACCTTTCGCGGAGGAGCCGGACGTGTTTCGACCACCGGCAAATGGGAGTGAGCCAGTATCAGAAAAAGAACCGCATAACGCCCTTGGGAGGGGGCCAGAATGTCGGAACTTGTCATTATCATAGCAGATGACCACCCGCTTTTTCGCGGCGCCCTGAAACAGGCTGTATCCGGCCTCGACGGGCAACAGAGCATTATTGAAGCCGGGGATTTCGAGGCCGCCCGCAGTGCAGCCGCAGCGCGCAACGACGCCGATCTCATGCTTCTCGACCTCGCCATGCCGGGGGTCAGCGGATTTTCAGGCCTGATGGCGCTCCGGGCGGAATTCTCCAGCCTGCCGATCGTCATCGTTTCGGCAACGGACGATGCGACCACCGTGCGCCGCTCCATCGAACTCGGTGCTTCCGGTTTCATTTCCAAATCCTCCGGTATCGACGATATCAGGGACGGCATCCGTGCGGTTCTGGAAGGCGATGTCTGGATACCGGCGGGTCATCAGGGCGACAAGGAACAGGATCCTGACGTGGCCGATCTCATCGGCAGGCTCAGAACGCTGACGCCGCAGCAAAGCCGGGTTCTGGGCATGCTGGCCGAAGGGCTGCTGAACAAGCAGATCGCCTATGAGCTCAATGTTTCCGAAGCCACCATCAAGGCGCATGTCTCCGCGATCCTGCTGAAGCTCAAGGTCGACAGCCGCACCCAGGCGGTGATCCAGCTCGCCAAGATAAATACATCGGCCATGGTGGCGTAGAAAAGGATTTTATTCCTTTCCTTGCTTTACTCCTGACCGGATATGGTTTAGATTCCGGTCAGTAAACGACAGGAGCTTTTCCGCTATCGGCTCCACTTGCGGGCTTTCTATCATGCTGTCACACGAGACGATCTGGAGCGCCATCGATACGCTTGCCGAACGCCACCAGCTAACGCCTTCGGCATTGGCGAAGCGCGCCGGCCTCGATCCCACCTCGTTCAATAAATCGAAACGTTTCGGGCCAGATGGCCGCAAACGTTGGCCTTCGACTGAATCCGTCTCCAAGGTGCTGGAGGCGACGGGGGCAAGCGTCGACCAGTTTTTCGGTTATGCTTTCGGCAGGGCGCAGGCCATGCAGCCTTCCGGCGCCGATAACGCCATTCCCCTGCTCGGTTTCGCGCAGGCGGGCTCCGGCGGCTTTTTCGACGATGGCGGTTTTCCGGCGGGTCAGGGCTGGGATGTGGTGGAATTCCCCTCCTCTCCCGAGCGCAAACAGGGCGTCTATGCGCTGGAGGTGCAGGGCGAGAGCATGATGCCGCTCTACCGCGACGGCGATATCCTCATCGTGGAGCCCGGCGCACAGGTGCGGCGCGGCGACCGCGTGGTGCTGAAAAGCCGCGACGGCGAAGTGATGGCCAAGGTGCTGGCGCGGCAAAGCCCAAAAAACATCGAGCTTCTTTCGCTCAACCCGGAACATCCGAACCGCAGCTTCGACATGGCCGATGTGGAATGGATCGCCCGCATCATCTGGGCCAGCCAATAACCCGCAATTGCGTTTTCCGCGGTATCGACCGGGCACGCGCGCTGCGAATATTCCTTTAAAGACCGAGTGTCCTTGCGGCGGCATCGACCGTCATGATCTTCGCACCGCCCGACACCGCCCTGCGGACGAGACCCTGAAATCTGCCTTCCGAACAACCGTAAAAGCTCGGCGTCTGCGAAACATCATGGGTGAAGATGATGAGCCAGCCGCCTTTTTGCAGAACATCCTCCAGCCAGCCATCGGCGGCGTCGAGGTAGTTTTGGTCCGAACGCAACTCGACCGCGGCAAGATTATGCGGGTCGACACTGCCCCGGTTGATCCCCGGCATGATGCCGCGCGCCGTCCTGAACCGACGTCGCAGCAGCGGCTGCATGACCGGTGAAGCCATGCCGAAGGGAACGGAGAAATTGCGCCCGTGGCGGCTTGTATCGAATGAGCCGAGCACGCGGTCATTGCGATCGAGATCCTCCTCGAGCCCCCGTCGGGAAAAGCTCGAGAGTTTGCGATGAGAAAAGGTGTGGCAGGCGAGCTCATGGCCAGCCGCCGCCAGTTCCGAGCAGCCTTTCGCGGAAATCATCTGCTGCTGTTCATCGTATTGGTCGATAAACACGCCGGCGATGTAAAACGTGCCACAAACGCCCTCGTTTTCCAGAATGCGCGCACCCGCCGTCCAGGCGCTTGCCGGCACATCGTCGAATGTGAAGGACACGATCGGTTCGAATGTTTCGATCCGCACCGCCGGTCCCGGGAAATAGCGCACCAGCCGGTTATTGATCCGGTCGGTAAAAGTCCCGATTTTTTGCGTCATACAAAGCCCCCCGGCCTGTCTGCAAATTACTGTCCCTCTTCGAGTATGTCGTAAGCCTGATGCCTCAAACAATAGATTGCGATTAGAAGAGAAGACCAGATAGGCCCGGTTCCGGTAAAGAAATTACTCTCTAAACACGAAGAAAGTAACGCATACACCCAAATTCTCGCAAAAAGTCGGGTCAGGCCCGGATCCGTGCCCTTATCCACCGCCGTGCGGAAATCGTTCGCGGGTATGATGACCAGCCAGATGACGGTGAGAATGAAGGCCGGCAGGCCGCCGTTCAGCAGGCTTTCAATATAGCCATTATGGGCATGGAAGGCCGTGACCGCCCAGGTGCCGGCAATATCGGCCTGCGACAGGAGCCGGTCGCTCGTCCAGAATGCCTGGAACCCCTGACCGAAGATCGGCGATTGCGCGAAAGTGTCGAAGGATAGTCGCCATATGTCCGTCCGCCCGGTGAAGGTGGAATCGATGCCCAGGCCTTCGACAAAATTCTGTATACTCGGAAAATAGGTGGAGCCGACCGCGGATATGTTGATGAAGGCCAGAAGACCGCCGATCATCAACAAAGTACGGTTGGCATGCCTTTCCATGATCCAGATCAGCGCCACCGTGACGGGCAACAGCATGGCCGCGGTTTTTCCGTTGGTCTTCCAGAGGAAGAACCCTGCCAGCAGTGTGATGGCGATGCCGCCCAGCGTCGACCAGGCGTTGCGCAGGTAAAGCCCGATCATGAAGAGAATGATCATCGCGGGCGCGGCGGCGTTCTTGTGATTGAAGATACCGCGCCAGTCACCCGCCAGCGCTTTTTCATCGAGATCATAGGGCTGATGGATCGAGCGCGAGCTGAGGAAGATCACCCCCAGATAACACAGCGCCAAGAGAATGATGGCGAAGATGGCCATCATCCGGTCGAACTGTCGCCGGTCGCGCGGCATGACGACAAGGACGCTGGTGATGAAGCACAGAAGCGCCGTGAAGATCAGACGTTGCAGCGAGGTGCCGGGCTGGGTTCCAACCACCGAGCATATCGCCAGCCAGAAGAACAGCAGCAGAATGGGCAGCCGCGGCCGCAGCAGAAGCCCCGTCAGCCGGTGGCGCAGCGCAAAAACGCCGAGGATCAATGCGATCACGAGGCCGGTCAGCTGGTTTGCGGCGGCGTGCGGCACCGGCGGTGCTGCGAGATTTTCGAAAGGCGCGACGGAAATCCAGATATAGAGCATGGTGGCGACGAAAAAAAACGCGTCGCGCCTGCTGCCGGCAAGGGATATGGCGCTGCCTTGCGCAGAGACGGGCTGCGTATCAGCCAAACGCGGCATGTTCGCCTGCATCGAAAATGGATAGTCGGATCATTGGCCTGCCTTGTGACGAACAACGAAACCCTTCTGAAACAGGGCCATGTCCAAATAACCATAAACAGTCATTATCATCATTATTATGCAATTGCTTTAACCCTCTCTTACCTCAAGAGGGATAAGACAGGATAAACTGCCATTCATTCGGGTCGCGGACTTTCACTTTATTGGCCGGTTGCGGCTTTTTCAGTTCGCCAGATTTTAAAAGCAGCGCAGTCAATTTTTGAATTCGCCCGGCAATGCCGGAAAACATGGAGAATGAGGTGTCGTTCAATACGCCGCGGCTCGGCCATCTAGTCAGACTGGGATTGACCTACATGGCATCCGGCGGAGCGCTCCTCATGTCCAGCGCCGCTCAGCTTCTGACCTTCGCGCTGCTTGCCCGCCATCTCGGTGTCGAACAATTCGCGCTTTACGCCTCCATCACGGCCGTCACCAATCTCGGCGTCCAGATCTGCGGCATCGGTTCGCAGGAATCGCTGATCCGCCGTGTCGCGCAGGATCGCAGCATGTTTCCCGTCATGCTCGGCCACAGCTATCTCTTGAGCGCCGCGACAGGCGTGGTGCTGACGATCATCGGCATGGTGACGATCCCGGTATTTTTCCCGACCTCGGAAACATTGCTGCACACGCTGATCACCACCTTCCTGATCCTGTTCACGAACCTCGTCCTCCTGAAAGTCATCTCGCTTTCCACGCAGAGCTTCATCGCCCATTCCGACTTCGCCTCCGCCAACAAGCTGGAAGTGATGTTTGCCGTCGCCCGCACCATTGCCGCGGTGGTCGCCTGCCTCATCTTCAAGGTGGAAACCGTAGAGGCATGGGCGTTGTGGAACCTTGCGGCCCACACCATTGCGGCCATGATCTCGGTCAAGGCGATAGCGAGACTCGGCAGCCCGGTGTTCCGCATCGTGCGTGAGGAAATCCGCATCGGCGTCCTGTTTTCCACCCAGTTCCTGTTCAAGGCCGTGCGCGGCAATGCCGATATTCTCGTTCTCGGCGCCATTGCCAGCGCCGAGGTGCTGGGCAGCTATTCCATCGCCCGGCGCATTCTCGACAGTTCCTATCTCTCCGTCGAGGCCCTCAACCGGCTGATCTATCCGGGTTCGGCTTCCGCCGCCCTGCAGGGCATCAGCAAGACCATAGAACGCGCCTATAACGTGCTGAAGGCCGCACTTTTCATCGCGACCGGCAGTGCGCTCGTCATTTTCATCATCGCGCCCTTCCTGCCGCTTTTGTTCGGCGATGAATATGTTTCGCTGCCCATCATCACCCGCGTGCTTTGCTGGGCGGTTCTGCCCATGGCCGTTGCCGCCACCGCGCTCGAGGCGCTCGGCGCATCCGGACGGCAGGATATTCGCGCGAAGATATGGAACAGCGGCAACCTCATCGGCTCCGTCGTCGTCGCTTTCTTCACTTGGTCATTCAGCATTTCGGGAACGATCGGCAGCTATTTCATGGTGGAAACCGCCATCGCCGCCGCCGTATGGATCGCGCTGCTGCGCCTGCGCCGCAATGAAGAGGTTTTCGCGCCAGCAAAATAGGAGCTGGCGCAGGAACCGATCCGGTGGCCGGCTCTCCCTAATAGAGCCCATAAGGGAAATAACGCCGGTAGATTTCTTCCAGCCGGCCGTTGCGGGAAAGGGCCGCCAGCGCCTGATCGAAAGCCGGAACAAGCACGTTATCGGGATCGACGGTCATGATGGACAGGCCTTCACCGAGAAACCTGTCGGACATATAGGGACCGCCGAAGAGCGCGCAGCAGCCTTCGGAAGCGCTTCCTGAAACCCAGAAAGGCAGGCGCAGACCGTCGGCGAAGATGGCATCCACCTTGCCTTTCTTCAGCGCGTCATACATCGGCTCGTAGCCATCGAAGCCCTCGGCCGCGGCCTTTGGAAAAAACGCCTTCAGCATCTGTTCGTGCCGCGAGCCGGCAACCACACCCACCTTCTTTCCCGAAAGCGCATCGGCACCGGAGCCGGTGAATTTCGCCGCCTTGTTCACCGCAAGACGAGCGGGCATCAAGAGATAGGGCCGCGAGAAGGTAAAACTCTTGCGCAGGTCGGCGGTGGTGGCGAGGCCGGAAATCACCGCTTCGCCCTCGCCCATTTCCAAAGCCGCCTCCAGCTCGTCAAAAGGCAGCGCCTGCACCTGGCATTTGCTTTCGACCTTCAACTGAGCGCAGATTTCACGCACCAGATCGACATGGAAACCCGCAAGCCGGCCTTCCTGATCGGTAAAATTGAAGGGCGGGAAATCGACCGACATCAGAAATCTGATGCGGGGAACGGAGGAAAGATCGCCGCCCGGAAACCGCTCCTGCGCATCGAACAGCACCGGCATCCGGTTCCCGTCCGACAGGCCTTCCGCGCGTACATCGCTAAAAAAACCAGTAAATTGTAAAGCGAAAGCTAAAGTAAAACCGATACTTATATTCCGCGTTACATTCGTCATTCTCATCTATACTATCCGTGACAGGAAGTGGGGCGTTACCATGACGGCGGCGGCGATGCATGGATTATTTTAGACAATATACACGAGATTCGTTTCGCACGACGCCGGCGACACGAAAAATTGCATTTTCCCACGCCAGTGAAAATCCACTCTCAACCGTTTCCGAACAGGACCAGGCCGGACAGGCCCGCTTTCTCTCTTCGCTGGGATTGGGCAGGCCCTATATCGAGGCATTCGAACAACGGGCTCTGGAAAATGGCTCGACTTTGGAGGACGAATTGCTGGCAAGCGGTCTCGTCACGACGGATGCCTATTTCGGTGCCTTCGCCAGATTCCTGCGGTTGCCGTTTCTCCCGGAAATCGATCCGGATCGTGTGACGGACTTGAACAGACTGGACACTCAGCTCTCCGAGCCAAGGTTCCTGCGGCTGACACCGCTGAACGGCACACCGACGCTGCTGATCGTACCGGAACTGGCGCGGATGGCGTCGCTGAAAAACATGCTGGATCAGCGTCCGCGTCTTCTCGACGACTTTGCCGTGACAACCCCGCAGGCCATGCGCAGCGCAATCTGGAAAGCGGGCGAGGCCCGCCGCTCGGCTGAGACCCAACAGCGACTTTTCAACACGGCACCGCACCATTCCGCCAGGATCACGCTGCATGGCCAGCAGGGTTTTTGTAGCGGCGTTCTCCTTACCCTGCTCATTCTGTCGCTGCTGTTTTACACGGAAGCGGCATTTACGTATCTGCATGTCACCCTGACGATGCTTTACCTTTTGACCCTGCTTTTCAGGCTGTTCGCGCTCGTCCATCTACCCATGGAAAAGGACGCCATCTTGCCTCTTCGGCAGGAAACGAATTGCCTGTCTATACCGTTCTGGTGGCGCTTTACCGGGAAGAGGCCGTCGTCGGGCAGCTCATCGGCGCATTGGAACGTCTGGACTGGCCCAGATCCCGGCTGGACATCAAGCTCGTCTGCGAGGCGGACGACGGCGCGACGATCGAGGCGATCCAGCGGATGAATCCCGGCCCGCATATGGAGGTCGTCAGGGTGCCGCCTTCCCTGCCGCGCACCAAACCCAAAGCCCTCACTTACGCGCTTTCCGGCGCGCGCGGCGCATTCGTTGCGGTCTATGATGCCGAAGACCGGCCCCATCCGCAGCAATTGCGCGAAGCCTATGCCACCTTCCGCAACGAGCCGGACGAGGTGGCCTGCCTGCAGGCGCCGCTTATCATCAGCAATGCCTCTTCCTCCTGGCTCAGCGCCTGTTTCGCATTGGAATATTCCGGCCTCTTCCGCTGCATGTTACCTGCCCTCGCCGCACACAGCTTGCCGTTGCCGCTTGGCGGCACCTCCAATCATTTCCGGACCGCCGTGCTGCGGGAGGCCGGCGCCTGGGACCCCTATAATGTAACGGAAGATGCCGATCTCGGCCTCCGGCTGCATCGGCTGGGCTATCGTTGCGGCGTTATCCGGCGACAGACGCTGGAGGATGCCCCGACCTCGCTATCCGTGTGGCTGAACCAGCGAACACGCTGGTACAAGGGCTGGCTGCAAAGCTGGCTGGTGATGACCCGTGCGCCCTTTGCGACCGCGCGCGACATGGGATGGTTTGCCTATGTGGTTTTTCAACTGCTGATCGGCGGCATGCTTCTGTCGTCGCTGGCCCACCCCCTGCTCTTCGTTTCGCTGGCATTCATGACCATCGCCATCCGGGAAAATGGCGCTGACCTGTTGCTCACCTGGCAGGGTCTTCTGTTTTTTATCGATGTGCTGAATATCGTTGGAAGCTACACGATCTTCGTGCTGATGGGCCGCAGCAGAATGATTGCCTATGAAAGAAGGCATGTCGGAAGGCGGTGGCTGGCGATGCCCGCATATTGGCTGATGCTGTCCATCGCGGCCTGGCGGGCCGTGGTGGAACTCAAAACTAAACCCTTCGCATGGAACAAGACGCCACACGCGCCAGTCGCCAAAAATACCTCATGATCCGGCATCTTCGGCAGAGCCAAAACAGTCCTGATACTTCTTTCGACCAGCCGCGGCAGCGGCTCATGGCTTCAGTCACATTGCTGCTGCCAGCAAAGCCACTTCACACTTTCCACTACCGCCGTCATCGATAACAGGAGCCAATGCCTTGCCGAACGAAGCTCCTCCTCCGGCAAGGTCCGTCATTTCATCCTGAAGGCGAGCGAACCGCTCTACTTGGTAACGAGCTTGTTCTTGATCAGGCCGACGATGATCTGCACGATCAGACCGCCGACGCCGCCGCCAACGAGCTGGCCGGCGAGAGCGCCGATATCCACGCCGCCGGCTGCCGCATCGCCCGCCGCGCCGAGCAGCGAACCGAGCACGGTTCCGCCGCCGAGACCGCCGATGGCGCCGGCAATCAGATTGCCGAGCGAACCAAGATCGGAGTCCTTCACTATCTTTCCGCCTGCCGTGCCGCCTACCGCACCGCCGACGATCTGGGCCAATATCGAAGCAAGATCCATGTCATCCTCCTCAGTCGTTTCCCCGACCATTCGAGGAAACAAAGCCTCTTATTCATGTCTGCGCAGGTTGAACCGAACCGGCATGGCCGGCCTTCTCTTCCTCGCCGAAGATTTTCCAGATCACGGCCCCGATGGCGCCGCCGAGGATCGGAGCGAGCCAGAACAGCCAGAGCTGCTGCAGCGCCCATCCGCCAACGAACAATGCCTGTCCCGTGGAGCGGGCCGGATTGACGGATGTATTGGTGACCGGAATGGAAATCAGATGAATAAGGGTAAGAGCAAGACCGATGGCGATCGGCGCGAAGCCGGCAGGAACCCTGCCATGCGTTGAGCCCAGAATGACGATCAGGAAAAACGCCGTCAGGATGACTTCGATCAGCAGCGCCGATACGAGAGAATATCCGCCCGGCGAATGTTCACCATAACCATTGGCGGCAAAACCGCCGATTTCAGCCCCCGCCTTGCCGGTGAGGATGACATAAAGCGCCGCAGCCGCGACGATCGCCCCCAGAACCTGCGCCACAATGTAGGGCACGAGGTTCGCCGCCGGAAACTTACCGGCAACGGTGAGGCCGACTGAAACGGCCGGATTGAAATGACCGCCCGAAATACCGCCAACCGCATAGGCCATGGTCAGAACCGTCAGACCAAAAGCGAAAGCGACACCAAGGAAGCCGATGCCGAGTTCAGGAAAGCCGGCGGCAAAAACCGCACTGCCGCACCCTCCGAACACGAGCCAAAAGGTTCCCAGAAATTCCGAAAGAAGTTTGCGACTCATAACACTTCCCCTATGTTACGACTGCATCAACTATTACGTGCAATTTAATCGTAGTCAAGCTAAATTGCATATTAGCGCAACGACCGACACGATGGCGGCTAAACGCGGCACTGGAAGAGTGTCAGATGTCTGGAAATGGAGCGGGTGAAGGGAATCAAAACGCTAGTATAAGCAACTGAAAACTTGTGTATAATTTCTCTATCTAAGTTATTTTACCGCGCAATACACCGTAAATTTATTGGATGTTGCTGGACGAACTGGAGCTCGTTCGATCTTAACAGCTGCCCTTAAAGCGGTGTCGAAAAGCAGGCCACCGCACCCGTACTGCATAAAACTCCATGAATCAGATACGCTTTCCTCGTTCATCAAAGTAGGCGAGATAGCATGGTCGACATCAAAGATGTGATTGAATCAAAGGAAATGCAGGATGTCGTCGCGGCTCTCAACGCGCTGAAACAGCGTTGGGCTCCCGAACACCAAGCAACCGACCACGTCCGCCCAACTGTCCTTGCGCTTGTCGGCAAATACAAAGCCACTGAAATCTTGCAGGTGCTGCTCGACAGCCGTGAGTATTATCCCGGCTACAAAGAGGTTCTGGCCGCGAGTTTCGGCGGCTGGCTGATTACACCTCGAGAGCGTCGGGTGCGAGAAGTTCTCATGGTGCACGCAGCTCTTGATCACATGCGTGATGCCGAATGGAAATTGGGCGACGCTGAGTTGAGCTTAGAGAGAGACATAACGGCCCGTTACATTCTCACAAGCATGGACTTTTTGGTCGAAATCTATGACTGCTTGGGTGGCTATCAAGCTTTCGTACAAAATCCGTCTTTCGAGCTACTCTGGATAACATTTGAGCGGGATGAAAAATCGATAAATACGTGCGTGCTCGCCATGCGTTTTCTTCATCATGCTATAGATCGATCCAGTGCAAGAGGCCGCCCGTTTCTTCCGAGCCTCAGCAAAGCTGTCCTCATGTTGGATGTGCTGAAAGATAAAAACCCCTCCTTCCCTTACAAAGAAAAATACGTCTCGCGGTCGTTGCTTCATCAACGATGGAGCCAGAACAAGCAAACATTGGCGCTGCTGTATGCGGCCTCAACAATCCGCATAAACCGAAAAACGTTGCTGCAACTCATTCTAGATGGCTTCTTCTCTTATCAAAACCACCAGCCTTACCTCGACATTTGGATGCGCCGCACTCGCTATGTTGCCGCTCACATCTTTGGACGGATGACCGACACTGACCTTGAACGGAAGACGATGCGCCTCGTTGGCGACGGGCCAGCCACCGCTTTTGCACCTGCCAAGCTTAACGATATAGAGGCTGCATCCTTCAATGAAATTTTTCAAAAGATAATCAAAGACTAAACACAAAAATATTGTCCATTTTTGGCTGCTATGTCCATGGACATGCACAGAATTTTAAATCGATGAATTTCGCGTCAATCTTTCTCCGTCTTCAAGATCGAAAGGACGAAAGACATGAAGCACATACCTTTTCAAAACGACAAACTGCACGAACGCAGTGTACCGCCGACCTTCCCGCAAACGGGATTTGTACGCCTCAACCAGATTGTTGGCCCCAGCGGCCCGCTGCCAATCAGCAAGTCAGGTTTCTGGGCGGGCGTCAAAAACGGCAAATTTCCAAAACCGCTCAAAATCTCTCCAAGGGTCACCGTATGGAAAGCCGAGGATATCCATGACCTCCTGCGTGAAATCGAGCGGGGAGGCAAATAACATGTCCACTTCTTCCTCAAAAAATCGCGGCGCAGCGCCTGCAGCTAAGTTGAAGGGAAAATCGGATAATCCGAAATCGAAAGAACTGTCGGTATTTGATATGAACAGTGCTGTTTCGAAATTGCAATTCCGGCACTTCAATCGGGAAAAAGGCTATAGGCTAGGGGTATGCGAAAATATTGCCACGGCTTGCGATCTTGGCTTGAAGTTGGAAAAGAACGCCGAGCTCTGGAAAGCCTTCTGCAATCGTTTCCCGAACAGCATCGGGAAGCCAAAAGAAACCGAGCAGGACGACGCTGTCCGGTGGGTTCTGAAGTACATGGTGGGCCCGGGGGAGGATGCGCAAAAAAGGGCAAGCTTCTACTTTCGCGCCGCTGGACCTTTGGTCGAAAAAGGTTTTTCGGGGAACGACCTAGCAGTCAAACTCAATAATAAGGGCCTGAAGGCACTGGCAGACAAACACGCAAACAAAAACAAGACTGCGCGTGAAGAGAAGTCCAATAAGCGCTCCAAAACGCAGGCGTTGCCTGCTAGTTCTTCGAACGCGACCGATCAGGGCGTTGTCTCCGAAAAGGCAAAAAACCTAGAGCGGTCTCCTGTTTCCGATAAAGACAAAGCATTGGCAGCAGAGAACGATTTGACCATCGTACATGCGGACTTACTGATCAAAAAATCAGCGAAGGCCTTCAGGCGTCTGCCGCAGGGCGAGCTGTTCAAGATGAAATGTGAGATCATCACGATTGGCCCCGCCACGAGCATTCTTGTACGCTCGATCAAGCACAAGAAAGCGTAACCGCCTCCAGACGGTCCACCAATCACGTACGCCAACTAGTCAATTCGCGCTTCGACTTCGGAAGAACAATAACCTCTTCCGGGGTCGCTCTCTTTCTATCTACTGACTTCAGAGTATATGCCGCGGCCCGTGCCAGCGTCTTTTCGATGGGCGTGACATGAATGCGGGAAAGTGGCGCAGTCTTGCCGATCAGGAAACTAGTTGGTGCGTTCGCGATAAGGTCCGTTACTCGGCGTCCGGTACGCGCATTCGGCGGCACCATTGCCAGTACGTGAATATGCATCCCGTCGTTGATTGCGCTGTCCGATGTGGACCAGCCAGACAGCTTCCGCACTGGCCAGTCGTAACTGGCGAGCCAGAATGGCATCTGAATACTCGGGGTCTTATAGGGCCGTTTGATGAGGCGGGTCAGTACGCGAACATAAAGCTGCTCCACCGTGTAACGCATCTGGGCCTTCTTGGCTTTTTCATTGCCGCTTAGCGCATTGAACATCAGCGTGAGCATATAACTTTCCCAACCGCCTGCTGTTCTCTCTTCAACCATTTGCGTATAGCCATCGAGTATCTGTCGGGTACTCATAGTGTTTGTTCCTTCGTTTGGTTATTCCGAGGTTGATTGTGTGTGAGTGTGTATCTGTAGGTAATTTGGGTACAGCTTCCCCATATGCCTGTACCCTCGCGAGCGCGGCATTGATGTCTCCAGATGGAGCAAGACCTGCCATGCGTGGAGATTCCCCGCACTAGCGTTTTGGCTTGCAAATTTAATTGGCTTTACGCCGACAGTTATTTACGGCGACATCTCAGAGAGATTTATGGGGCGCAGGGGACAGGGACACGCGTATCGGCGGTGACCTGCGGTTCGTCTCTAAAAGCCCAGACGGCGATTTAGATAAAATTTACGCTAATTCTTATCGGTTTGAACCGATCCCGGCATGCCACGTTTCATGCTAGTCGAGACAGGAGCCCGGCTGCAATGATCTGGAATTTGGGAAGTTCGAACAAGAACGTCTCGACCTCATTGAGGTCATCGACAATCTCAAGAGGTGGGAACGTTTCTCCATTGACGACCGGCACATCATTTCATTGCAGATCACTGCACATATGATGCGGCTCAGCGAAATGGATGAGGACTTGGCAAAGCTGCGGGGTCAGGAACATTCCAATGTGGAAAGTCTGGCGGCTATCTGACCCGTCGTTGGCGTGTTACGCAATTCTGTCGATAGCGGTCTTTCTATCGACGAGTGGCGATTGCACGTTCAATCCCGCGCACTAAATCTTCCTCAAACCAGTTGATCATTTTCTGAATATCATGTTTGGCAGGGCTCACTTCACCCGCGTTTACCAATTCAATCGCAGCTTGGGACATTGCCAACAGAATGCGTGCTGTCTCCGGCACGTATGGCATATCGAGGCCATTGTCGTGGCGTTCGCGTATGATCTGATAGCGAAGCTTCTCCGGGTATGTCCACGCGCTCACCAGAAAATCATGAACGCTGACCTTCTGGTCACCGATATCGGTCGTGGCTTCGCGGTCAGCCTCGGCATACTGCAACGCTTCTATGCGTTCGCAGGCATCGACAGCTGCATTCAGCATGCCTCTGATCGAATTCCAGTCGGTTCTCATCATACCCTCTTCACGCGTTATGAATTTCTCCGCCCACAGCATCGACCCGCTGCAACTTACGGCTCCACCCACTCGTCTTCAGGAATGAAGCCCCCGATCTGACGTTTCCAGAGACGCGCGAACAATCCATCGCGCTCGATCAACTCTCCCGGCCGCCCTTCTTCGACGATGCGACCGTGGTCAAGAACTATAATCCGATCCATGCTGGCGATGGTAGACAGGCGGTGCGCGATGGCGATCACCGTCTTGCCCTCCATCACCAGATTGAGCTTTTCCTGAATGGCGGCTTCGGACTCGCTATCAAGCGCGGAGGTGGCTTCATCGAGGATCAGGATAGGCGCGTCTTTCAACAGCACGCGCGCAAGGGCGACCCGCTGTCGCTGCCCGCCGGAAAGCTTGATGCCACGGTCTCCGACAAAAGCGAGATACCCATTTCGTCCTTCACTATCGGCGAGATCATTAATAAACACATCAGCCTTCGCCACTTTCGCCGCCTGCTCCACCTCCTCCTGCGTCGCTTCTGGTCGCCCGTAACGAATATTGTCGCCAACCGACCGGTGCAGCAACGCCACATCCTGCGCAATCACCCCTATATTGCGGCGCAGGCTCATCTGCGTGATCTCGCGAATATCCTGACCGTCGATGCGAATGGCGCCCTCCTGAATGTCGTAGAAGCGCAGAAGCAGATTGACCAACGTCGTTTTTCCCGCACCCGACAGGCCCACCAGCCCAACCCTCTCTCCCGCGCGGACCTTGAGCGACAGACCATCGATCACCGGTCTGCCAGACTTGTAGGCAAAACGGATATGGTCGAAATCAATGTTCCCATGAGGAACGCTGAGTTCCGCCGCACCGGCCGTGTCGGTAATGGTCGGCGGCGTCGTCATGACAGGCATGGCATCCTTGATGGTGCCAATCGCCTGAAATATTTGCTGGCCCATCTGCAGGAAGGTAAATGTGTGCCCTGATAGCCGCTGCAATATATAGACGGCGCCGACGAATTCTCCGACCGTGATAAAGCCCTTCACCAGACCGGAAAATCCCACCGACAGAATTGCCAGCCACAGCGCCATGTTGAGCGCCACGACGACCAGTTCGGACGCGCGATAGACACGCTGTTCCCGATGCTGCGTCTGCACGGCCTTCATCAGGATACGGCGGATCGCGCCCGCCTCGCTATCTTCCGCAGCGAATTGCTTGATCATCTGCATATTGCTGTAGAGATCGGTGATCGCCCCTGAGACAAGGCTCTTTTGTTTCGCCGACCGGCGTGACCGCTCCGTGAAAACGGGGGCAAGTTTGACGGCGAGAACCACATTCAGCACGATCCAGATGAACACCGGCAGCGCCAGCTGCCACGACAAGGCGGCAAGAAGCGCAAGAGAGCCTGTCATTTGCAACAGGAAACGCGGTCCGGTCTGAAACGCGTTGATGATCTGCTGCTGAACGGCTGACGAGACCTGCGAAAGACGCGAGGCGACCTGCCCCGCATAAAGCTCATGGAAAAACGCCAGATCCTGCCGCTCCACCGCCTTGTGACCCTGCCACTGGATGGCCGCCGGCATCGCGATGCCAAGCGTGTGCGAGGTGAGTGTGTTGAGAAGAAACGACGCTATCGGCATCGCGGGGAAAATCAACAGCCCAAGCACGGTCAGCAGTGGCCACTCATTGCGCAGAAAAGCGTCTGCTCCCTGCGCCGTCACGCCATCAACGATAACGGACAGTCCCCAGATGATCGACAGGTTGATAGCCTCAACCGCCATGGACGACAGGGCAAGAGCAATAAGGACGCCGCGAAACATCCCGATGAAATGCAGCAGCACCGCGACAGGGCCTTTCGACGGCAACGGCCGAAAGGGAATATCGAGCGGCCGTATCAGCGTCTCGAAGGGGCGGAAAATCGTATCTGAAATCGACATGGGCCTCTCGGATCGCAGTTTGGCATCGACGGGGAGGAATCAGCTACGCGTCCGGCATGGAACCATGCATGGCGTTCAATCTCAATTACCGGCTGTGATTTTTGCAGCTAGAGAACGTTAATCAGGTTCGGCGTGGGTCGCGCTTGAAATGTTCTCAGCACGCCGAAACCGCCTCCGTGGTGACGGTTGCAACCATACAGTTTGACAATCTATGATTGTAATGCTATACCATAACACGCCGGTGCTGCTGCCGGCGCGAGGGGCCGTTTGGCCCCTCTTCTTGTTTTGGAGAGCTACGATCATGAACGTTTCAACCGCTACACCCACGGCGACCGCCCTCACCACCGCACCCGCCGTCACCCTGCCCTGCCCCGTCATCATCCTCGGCCGTGACGACAACGGCAGGCCCCACGCGTCATTCTTCCCTGCCACCGATACCCGCGCAGCTGAGAAGGCTGCCGAACTGATGGGCATGGTGGCGCTCAAAGTGGAAGGCGACGAACTCAGGGCGTTTCTCGGCAGGTTGCCGCAGGGCAAGCTGTTCGATAGCGGCAAGGCGCTCGTGCCGTTCGTGAAGCAAGAGCTTTATCAGGCGATTGCCGCCCACCTAGCCGATGAGGAGCGCGAACGGCTGGAGCAACCGCGTGCGGTACCGGATAAGCCCGCGCCCGAAATCGAGTACCCTGTTCCGCCCAAAAATATGCCCGAAAGCTGGGATCAGTTGACCGTGGGTAGCCTCGTGCTGGCGACTGAGGGCCCCTTGGAGGGCTGGTATGAAGCCACCGTCATCAAGATCGATGGCGACACAGGACTTCGGCTCAAGTGGCGCGATTATCTCGATATGCTGCCTTTCACCCGCCGCGTCGATCAGGTGGCCCTTATTCACCCTGCCTATGTCGAGAAGTGATCGCCATGGGCTGCGCTTTGAAACAGAACATCAGCGAGGATGCGGCCGTTCGGGCCGCAGCCATCCGCGATAAGAACGACGCTTTTCGAAAAAGCTTCTCCGACGGACGAGTGCTGCTGACACCGGGCGTCACAAACCTTAGCGACGAACAACGGCGAGCGGTCATAGTGGCGGTGCAGACGTTCGATGATTTCTCGCCAGACAACGACCCTTACGGCGAGCACGATTTTGGCGCGGTCACACTCGAAGACGCCGTGTTCTTTTGGAAGATCGACTACTACGATCTCGACCTGCAATTCGGATCATCCGATCCGGCAGATGACGATGTAACCTGCCGAGTGCTCACAGTCATGCGGGCAGATGAGTACTGACCAGTGCGCTCCATCTTTTCATCGTCAAGCACCTTTTCAGCTTGACCGGCGATCAGCGCCCCCGCTTGCGACCCGCCTTCAGCGGTTCAGGCGGGGTAGCCTCAGCAGGTACTTCAAAGAACAAGGAGATATCGATGGCGAGCGCGTCGGCAAGCCGCGCGAGCAAATCGACCGAGGCATTAAAATCGCCTCTCTCGATGCCGCTGATGGTGGTTCGGTCTACCCCTGCGTCAACAGCAAGATTCTCTTGCGTAACGCGCTTAGCGGTCCTGACCTTCCTGAGATTCCATCCAATGCGTTCGCGATGTTCCATCCCGGCATGGCGAGCATCTTGCCGGGCATTAATCCATCGAATATATACGACATATTTCTTGTTAACGACTTACGGTTGCCTACTCGGCGTCAAATTGGGGGTACTATGAAAATCGCAGTTGGAATTATTGGACTCTTCCTCGGCATATTGGTGCTGCTGCAATCCTGCGCGGTGACGGCGGGAAGCGGGTTGCTGAACGATCAAGCCACAGGCAGCGCTGGCGCGGTGGGAATGCTGACGGGCGTGCTACTCGTGATCGGTGGCGCGTTCTCTTTCGGCCTGCCGCTGGTGGGTGCCATCATCTTTTTCGTGTCGGCCTTGATGGCCTTCATCGCGTCATCGCAAGGTACCTTCGGCGATATGTCGGTATGGGGCGTGATTGCTCTCGTGCTTGCTGTCATGGGATTTTTCACGTGGCGCTCAGCAAAGCGAAAGAAGGTTGCGCCATGAGCCACATTAAAACACTTACGACGCTGACCGCTGTCGGACTGCTCGGCGCTGGGTTGCTAAACCCGGCCGCGGCTGCGGAGGAAACCTATTACTTTCAGGGCACTCCTTGGGAGTTGCTGCTCACTCAGCCTGAGGGGGCTGATACAAAACCGGCGTGCGTACTGCGCACGACAGCGTGGCCTAGCCGGTCTTTGTCGATTGAAACGCGCCTGATTGGCGTTGATAAGATCGCTCGCGGCCTTCGCATTCGAAAAACCGGCTGGAACCTGCCGGTCGGTAAAACCACACAGGTAAAGGTTGGCGTAAACTTTCTTAGCCCGGCGCCACATGAACTGGATGTGATTTCCCCAGAGGAGTTATATGTTAGCTATCCTGAGAATGAAGACGGCGCCATTGGCATTGCTCTGGCAACAAGCTTCGCGTTCTCTCCTAAACTGCCCTCAGCAATGGCACTTAAGTTCGAAGGCAACGAGCAGCCTTGGATTATTCCAGCCATCAATAAGCGGGACTATTACGCGCTGAACGAGGGACTGAATGACTGCGACGTCGCATTGAAGCAGCTGGGGCCTAAACTGTTCTCATCGGAAGACGAAGCGACGTCACCGTTCGCGGCCCCACCCAAAACCGACGCTTCAGCGTCTTCGACACCCACAGCGTGGGAGTTCAGCAGGCGCGAGGAGGATTGGGGCGAAACCTGCTACGCGGAGAAAAAGAACGGCGGCGATGTCACGATTGGGTTTATGAAGGCACGTGGACATGATCTCGAAGGCTTTATCGAGAACGGTAGCTTTAGCGGTATTGTTAAAAGCTCGTGGAAGGTTGACAATGAACCGCCCGTCAGTTCCGAAGGTGAGCCTAACGACTATTTCGGTTGGCACAGTTTTTCCGGTTTCAAAACGGCTTTTGTGGACCAGATGATATCGGGTCAAAAAACGCTTACTATCACCGATGACAAGGGCACAGTCATTACCACCGATCTAGACGGAGCGTTAGGCGCGTTTTGGCAGCTGAATGCCTGCTTGGAAGATACGGATAGATAAGGTCATCAGGTATTTCCACGCCACCGTGCATGTCTACCTGAGAAAGATGCGACGAATGCAGACGCTCCGAAGCCGTGCTGTCGTCCGCCACTTGAGCAGGTGCGCTAAAATCTCAACATGTATTGAATAAGGCCGAGAGCGGACTGTCCGGTGGTGGACGCATTTATCGGATAGCTGTCTTTCAGTTACCAGACCTCCAAACAGACGTTTGATGCCGCTCGTTTGCGCATGCAGAGGTGCCGCCATTGTAACATGGCGGCAATTTAGCCATGCTCAGAGGTTTTCCGTGTAGAAAGGGATCAGTTTCGCCAACGCTTTTTCGACCGGCTCCGGTTTGTCATAGAGGTCATAGTGCGATCCACAGCATCGTTCTTCTCGCGCTTTACGAATGGACACACATACTGTGGTGTTATCAGCCGTACTTCATGGCCGAGTTTCGTCAGTTCGTGTGACCAGTAACGAGCCATCCCGCAAGCCTCCATTACGACTATCGAAACGCCCTGCCCGGCTACAAACTAGGAAATGCTGCCGGGATAGCTTCCGCCGAAACTTGACCTCTTCGGAAAGCGAAGCTCCATGAATCTTGGAAAACGTTCTTCGCGAAATCGATCCCACTCATAGTATTTGATGTCATGCCGCCGTCCTTTCACCCGTTGTGTTTAATCCGGCCATCCTCTGACAAGAACGTGCGGGGTGGGTGGACCATCAACCACACCATCTATGCAACGGGACCACGTTAATGGAGGGTTGACGCCGGTCCAGGCGAGCCAAAAAGAACGTCGGCTATCTTGCGGAGATGCTTCCTATCACCACCAAAAGAGTAGCCTTCCGAGTTCACATCGATGAAAGATGCGAAAACGAACGGCGTCGCCATTGATTCCAGTAGCATGGCTAAGCGTAACATCATTTCTACGTCAACTTTGACGTCAATAATTGCCCCGTCGACATCGCCGGCTTCCAACAGGTTCAAGACTTGCTCGACAGAAGAAACAGGGCCTGCAACGGTGGCTCCGGCGGCAATAAGTTGCGCATGGCACGCCGCCGTCAACGACGGACGCCGCTCTACCACTATCAGCTTCTTGCCTCTGAAGGCGCATAACACAGGAATATCCTTACTCGTTCTGCGCTCGCCCGTGCTACGCCAGAGATAGATTTCTGCTGGAGAAAACTAAGCAGCGCAAGTGGCGTTGTATTACCGCTTGCCCATAACTGACCAGCGCAATCGCCGGCCAACTTGTGAAACGTTGATCACTGGTCTGACTCACCGCATTGCGATTCGGTATCCTTTTGCAACGCCACTTCTATTTCCTCCGCGGACACCTGCAAAAACTGGCGCTTCACTAATTGTGCGGAGATAGCAGGTATCTCAAGGTGTGTTGCGACGGGTTGATACGAAGGAAAACTGAGACCTTCAATGAGCTGTTCATCAACGACCAGACGATATGTTCCAGCTTCCAAAGGTACTACTAATCCATCCAATACGAACGGATTCGCGAAGGTGATTTCTTTGTATGTCGTTCTTTCTTTCATACCCTTAAACTCTTTCCTGACACGTCATTCACACCGCGCCGCAACGTTTATCCTTGACCGTCATCGCTCTCCACTAAGTGGATTTCGACCCCCTGAGAAGGATTAACAAAGAGATTGCCTATAGCGCGCCGGCTTCGCTCTTCCAGGGCTATTCATTAGCCCCAATTGATCGACCACTGGCCTTCCTGAAAAAGCTGAGGACGTATATCGTGTTGCGCGGGACACTTCTGATGGTCTCAAGGACAGGCCGTGATTGGTAGGATTGATTGAGTGAGTCCGCATTCCCAAGACGGCGTTTCAATTGTGCTGCGAGAGCATCGGCAGATGTTTCTCCCGCAAGAAACAGTCTCATTACAAGAAACGCGGCCGTGTTGAATTGTCGCTGGTCATTGCCCAGCAATGTGGCGTTATAGCCCGCACTCTTCAAAACTGACTGGATCATCTCCATCTCTTTGGGGGAGATGGCTGCAAAACTGGGGTGGGAAGACATAATGTCCTCCTCTCGTTGGGGCTAGGGTAACCGACCCTCAACCAGTAGTGCCCGTGACATCGCTACCGACGCCTTACAGTGCGCCTGAATAGCTTAAGACGCAAGCGAATACGGTTTTGGAAAGCTCCAGCGAAGTTCACCAGCCATTCGCTGGTCATTATTGAGCGGCGGCTGCGTTCTAGCACATTGGAATTCCCTTGCTAATGAACCTCAAAACGCGCAGGCTCGTTCCTTCGGTAGCTTTTTTAAAGGGCGTTACCGCTTCAAGGTGAAATCCCTTGGCCCCAACGAAAGGAGGACACGATGTCTTCCACACAAGAATACGGCCCGATTTCGTCTCACGATCTGAATATGTTGCTGTCCCTGTTGTCAGATGCCGGCTTTGAAATCGACACGCGCTCGGATGACGACCGGTCATTTAACAAGGCCACCCGCAAGATAATCGATCTTTTTCAGGATGGAATGACCGACCCTTCAAAACTCAAAGGAGAAATGCTGTTCCTGTTCGGGGTACAGAAACGGGAACGTGTGCCCTCCCGCAGACCACTCCCGAGGTATGCAATCCAAGGTCTTCCGGGGTTCGGCAGATAGCGGGGAAACACCTGTGCGCGCATATGTTCTTGGAAGCATGATGCTTTGGTCCGCTTTCTTTCTGATCTGGTATTTGTTGACGCTTTATACCGCCAGCAAAGACCTTGAAGAAATACGATCCGGTCCGGCCGGAGGAGTAGTTATGTCTGCGTCCCGATGCGGTGTAGAACTGGCGACTCTTCTCGCGATGGGCGACAAGCTCTTGAAAGCCGGCGGACCAGAAGTGCCGGCGGATTTACGCGCACATATTGAATATTGCATCTCCTCTGATACAGCGAGTCGAGATAGGCTTAGGAAGACACAGCTCATAAGATTTTTCCCCGACGAAAGATAGCCTGCGGACTCCGCCCCTGATTTCATCAACCCCATCACAAAACTTGATGCTCTCTGTTTTCACTCTGTGCTATGGATCATGGGTGCGGACAGGTGTCCTTTGAGGCGACGGTGGCCAGAGATTTTTTGATATGGCGCGGCATCCGGCTACGCAGCCTTGGGAATTATCGGAGATTGATGATGATCGATATCGCAGGAGCCCCCCCGAAGTAGGCCCCCTGATGGCTCACTGCCGGAAGTCCCGATGAAGCGGGATAATCGATATAACCCGCAGCGCCGCCGCCATACAGCGTGACCCGATCTCAGCCGGGGTCGCTTTGCAGTCGTTCGACGAGATTCGGATTGGCGACGAACGGGCGTCCGAAGGCGATCAGATCTGCCTTGCCATCGGCCAGATGTGGCGTTGCAAGGTCGAGGTCACAGCCATTATTGGCGATATATGTCCTGCTGAAGCGACGGCGAGCGATCCGTATTCGAAGGGTGCGACCTCGCGCGGGCGACCCGTCGCGCCTTCAACAACGTGAATGCAGGTGATGCCGAGAACATCAAGTCGATTGATGATATACTCGTATTGCGTCTGGGGACCGCTACAGGAAATACTATTTGTAGGCGAAACTGGCGAAATCCGGCACACCCGTGCGCTCGCCGCCGATTTCCTGCACCACCGTGGCCGTGACTTCGAGTATCAGACGCGCGCGGTTTTCCATCTTGCCGCCATAGCGTCCGTCCGGACATTAGGGCTGTGAGCCTCCCATATAGTTCCTGAAAGCAGACGCTCGCCAGCGACTTGCCGCGCGCAAAGCCGAACTTATCAACATGCTCATACGAAACAGCAGCGATGCGGCTCACGGCCCGATCTTCCACTAGATTCGATCATATGTGAACGATGTCAGCAGCGTGGTTACAAAGTTACTCGCATTATCCTTGACAAGCGCTTCCGTCCATTCATTCGTCCCGCGTAGCCGCAGGTCTGCATAAATGCTGTCGACGGCGGCCTCTTCGATCCGCTTGATGTTCGCCAGAAAGGCTTCCTCTCCGGCCGCATGATACATGTCTCGGATCACCATCCGCAGGATTTCCTGGATTGCGATCTGCCATGCAGTGTTGAGTGCCTGAAGTTCGCCGATACTGTCTGCCATAGGTATCCCTTTCGGTTGCGGAGTGCAACGGTTTGAAAGAAACTGCGGACAGAGCCTGATTGATGATCTCACGTGACCAAGCCATTTGCTATAGCCGCCTTGATTGGCGTACCGCCAATCGCGCTCGGCCTTGCGGGCGGCCTCGTCGTGTATCCGTCCGCGCCCCGCTCTTCCTGGGCAGATCAGACCGTCTTGGCCCGTCGTTTCGTGAGAAGAGAGGCAGTCGTCGCCTCACGATCCTTCGATTCTTTCGCAAGTCGTGCTTCACGAAGCCGCCTCGTCTTTTCCTCGCGGGCCAGAACGAGGGAATCGAGTTCCTCGACGGCGCTATTCCGCGCGAAGAATTGCGATTGGGTATTGGCGAAGGCATTCTCCGCCTTCTGCCGGGATTTGCTGTGTGTCTGTGACATGGCTTTTCCAGATTGAACGCCGCCGTAGCAACAAAAAAGGTCAGGCAATCTGCCTGACCTTGCTGGTATCATGCTCTCGCCAGTGCCAGTACATCCGTGGTCAACGGAGAGAGGATACGGGGATGATTAGGCGGCCTGGAGGTTGCAAGCCGACATCTTGCCCGACTTGTTATCGCGCTCAAGGTCGTAGCCGATCTTCTGGCCTTCAACGAGTTCGCGCATTCCGGCGCGCTCGACAGCCGAGATATGCACGAACGCGTCGGTGCCGCCATTGTCAGGCTGGATGAAGCCGAAGCCCTTGGTGGAATTGAACCATTTAACTGTGCCAGTGGTCATGATGAACCCTTTCATAGCAATAAGAGGACCACAACGCCTGCGGCGCTGCAGATGCGATAGCGATTTTTGAGAGAAAAGGCTCGTTCAGGGCACGGTGCCAGACGCGCGATAACCAAAGCTAAGCAAGCAAATATCGACAATCAACATATAGGTCGCTCATATGCGGTTGTCAACTTTTAGTTTTTTCTCACCACTATTCTCGGCATTTAGTTGTAATTTCGGGAGGCCGTTTCACAGCCTAGACTGCGGAAAAGGGCTGGGAGCGTAACCCGGGGAATCACGGTCGTCCGAAAGCGGAAATGGACTCCGGTCCCGACGGAAAACCATTGTCTCGCTGGCGAATGACTCCGGACATGAACCGGAGCAACACAGTGCGCGATTGACTTGAAAGCGCTCCTGACAGTGGTTTCATCCTCGCCGTTACATATCCGGCCTTATGAAGCATCTGGTTGAGAATACGATTGCTGCGGGGATCGAAATCGACGGCGTGGACGCTGGAAGACATGGTATCCTCCTTTCAAATTGCGGGCGCGGGCATTAAAGCCCCCGGCGGCAGCGCCCAGTGTAATTGCTGCCGAGGTCACGATGATGAGGCCCGCTCGTCTGTTTAGCAATCCTTCAATTAAGGTCATTTGGGGGCGGGGTAGCCTCGAAGCCTACCCGTACAGATATTTGCGTTCTGTAAAACCGTTAACATCAAAGAACGAGGGCTAATTTGACCCTCCATCGATACACGCGATGTTCACTCCTGAGGAGCGGCAGGAATGAAGGAGTGGCGATGTAAAGTGCACTGCCGCCCAACGCTAGCTTGCCCGGTGGGATGCAGCTTTCCCGCCGCCGTCGCCCGAAACCTGCCAGTCAATTTCCCATCCCTTAACGATCGTTGAAGGCCCGATAAGCGAAAAGACTGCTTTAGGGAGCGTGTAATTGCTATGCTAACGTCCGGAATGGGGCGCAATCCGTCGCTTGATAAGAGAACCTGACTGTCCACAAAATACGACGATGACGGGTCGCATCAGGGTATACCCTTATGTGACAAACCAGCGGTTACAGCCATTAACGTAACATCTAAGTTGACAGCAGCTATTTGTGACAGGGTAGCGTCAAGCCTAAAGCTTGAGGTGACACACATGGCTCGCATAGGGTACGCCCGCGTTAGTACGCTCGATCAAGATCTAGAAATTCAGCAAAAGCGACTTACCGCAGAAGGTTGCCAAATCGTCAGGTGCGAAAAAGTTTCCGGCGCAAGCCGCCACGGTCGGACCGAGTTGGCAACGATCATCGAATTTCTGCGCGAAGGTGACGAGCTGATTGTCACACGCCTTGATCGCCTCGGTCGTGACACCCGTGATGTTTTAAATATTGTCCACGAATGCGAACAACGCGGCGCGCACGTGACTGTGCTTGAGCCACATGTCACGACAAAAGGCGAAATGGGCAACGTCATTCTGACCGTTTTAGGCATGGTAGCCCAGATGGAGCGGCGGTTCATAAAGGAACGACAGCGCGAGGGTATCGAGCGCGCTAAACATCTTGGCGCATATAAAGGAGGACGCCCTCGCTTTGACCATCAGGAAATCCGCAATTTGTTCAAATCTGGTCTCGGACCGGGAGCTATTGCAAAGGCAATTGGATGCTCGCGCATGCAGGTTTATCGTGTCCTGAAGGCTGCATGTTGATTGCCAATTAGAATTGACCCGGCGCTGAATTTATTGGGTCAAGTAAGTATCGGGTAATTATGCCACTTGAGTCCTCAAAGGACCTAATTTTCCCAGAAAAAACATGCACGCTGAAATACAGTAAGAATCCCGTGGACAAACCCATCCTTGCGTTGCCAAGGTTGCATAAGCATGTAGCCTACACAACCGTAGAAGCGAGGCGCTTTCATGGGCTACGAGATCGATTTCCTTTCTGTCGGAGACAGTAATGGCGACGCAATATGTGTCCGCTATGGAACGCCAGAACTCGGATACAGCATTCATGTCACTGATGGTGGATATGTCGATACCGGCCAGCGTATTATCAACCACGTCAATCAGTACTACGGCAAAGACTCCCGCATCGCGAATATTGTTCTTTCTCATCAGGACAGTGATCACATTGCTGGCCTAATTCCAGTCGTCCGCCATTTCAATGTAGGCGCGCTATGGATGAACCGACCATGGCTCTATGCATCTGAAATTTTGCCTGCCTTCCACGGGAACTACACCGTGGATGGATTAAGGAAGGCTATAAGAGATGCCTACCCCCTCCTGGCTGAGCTGGAAGAGGTTGCCATAGATAAGGGTGTTCCAATCTATGAGAGCTTTGCTGGCGCGTGGATTGGTCAGTTCCTCGTGCTTGCACCGACGAAAGCCCGGTACCTTATGCTCATTCCCGAATTTGATCGTACGCCAGCGAGCTACGCGAAACCTATTAAAGGTTTGCTGGGCAGGCTCTTCGAAGCCGCTAAGAAGATAACAAGCTTCTTTGAAACTTGGACATCTGAGGCGTTACAGGAAAACCCTTCGCCGACATCGGCATCGAACGAGTCGTGCGTAGTTCAACTTGGTGTGTTCGGCCAGAAGACCGCACTTCTCACCGCCGATGCAGGACCAATCTCATTGACGGAAGCCGCTAATACGGCGCAGACTCACGGGCTGCTGTTTCCCCCGTCATTCGTTCAAGTACCACATCACGGTAGCCGCAGAAACGTTACGCCGTCCGTGTTAGACCGCTGGCTCGGAGCACCTCTTCCGCAAGGGTCTCCGACGAGAGGTCTTGCGTTCTGTTCGGTTGGCGTGAACAAGCCGGAGTACCCGAGGATGCGGGTAGCCAACGCTTTCCTTCGGCGCGGGTACCCTGTTTATAAGACCGACGGTGGCGGATGGATTCGTCATTCCCACGATATGCCGAACCGTGATGGCGCGCAGCCAATCAATTCAATACCATTCACAAGCTCGTACGAGGAGTAGAATGGATTTCCTCGACGGTTACATAATACGCGCACGTCTCTTTCCCGCGATGCTCGCGATTGCCCCGGCGCTGGTTTTGCTCTTTGTATTGGTAGGGGGCAACTACGAGAATTTGGGGCCTCCTGAGTTCCTTATCACAGTTACAGTAGGCGTCCTTTTTTTTGCGTTTGCTGACATTGCAAGGCGCTTCGGACGGCATGCAGAGCGAAAGATTTTCGCGTCGTCCGATGGGCGGCCATTCCCAACAGTCTTACGACACAGGGACAATACAATAGTCTCAACGTCAAAGACTAGATACCTTTCCTACCTTGCTCGCGAACTCGGAGAACCCCCACCAACCCCGGAAGATGAAAAGGCAGACCCTGCAGCTGCTGATTGTTTCTATGTCTCGTGCGGCGACCTTCTTCGTGCGAAAACCCGGAACCAGTCCCAATTCCATTTACTTTTCGCAGAGAATATCTCCTACGGCTTTCGTCGAAACCTTTATGGCCTGAAGTATCCTGGACTTCTTCTAAACGCGGCTACCGCGGCAATCAGTTTTAGATTTGTTTATACGGACCCAGATAACAATCTTGCACAATACGGCACCGTGCTCGTCGTCTCCGCCATTCATGCTTTTTATTTCATCGTCGGGGTAACCCAAAAATCTGTTATCGAGGCAGGAGAGCAATACGGTCGCCAGCTCGTGCTCTCATGCGACGAACTCACTAGTAATCGAAAAGACGCATGATGAAACAGGACTACCAACAGAGCTAGACCGTTGGAGGTAGCGACTTGGATCATTTGAATATTAGCAGCATCGGTACTGTGCCACTATTCCGCTGGATTCCCCGGCAGAAGGACGGCGAAAGTCTTTATATCCACTACAACGGAGGAATTCGGGCAGCACGTATCCCGAACGACCGATGGGTGCTGGAGCCGGTTCGCGTACAGGATCGACCCGCATCATTCGGCAATTTCTCCCGCTCAGATCTGGGGGAAATTGGACAACAGTTCGGCCTAACACCACTAGCGTTCCAGCATTCTGGATGGAACAAAGGATCCTATTATACGAGGTGGATTCCTATTGTTCCGGGGAAGACTAACCATATGATTGGCGCAGCCGATCTATGGCGAAATATTTCGAACAGGATTAGCGAACGGCGGGTCAACCCGCGTTTAAGTCAACTTATAAACGCGAGCGACGAACAAATCGCTACAATCATTGATGATCAACAGGATGACGAGAAGCTTCCGCAGTTTATAGCGCTGAGCCTACGTGGGATGGATATCAGCGTGGAAGAAATTTCTGCGTTCTACTACGAGCAGCTTGTCGATTTGATGGCGACCAACAACCTAAACGGAGAGCGCGTTTCATCAACGCAAGATCAGCTGTTGTATACGCACGTGCATTCCTTCTTCTTGCATGCCGGGGCGGCGCGCGACTATCTAGCGGCCTTCATCGCCATGAGGGTCGGCGAAGATCCTGCCAAGGCAGACTCGCTTGCCTCGCTGTGCAGGAAACTCAGGGCGCGTCACTTCAATGGCGATTCCATGCTCAACACGTTAGTGGTCAGGGGTGTCGTCAAGGAATCTCAACAACGGGGACAGTGGGAAACGGGCGGCTGGATGAAGGAGCTTTCCGAGCTTAGGAATGTTTTCACGCATAGGCGACCATACGGCAGCCTATTTGCCGAAAAGTCTGGAACGATACTTTCTCTTTCCGAAAAGAGGCAACTCTACCGATACAGAAGACCGATCCAAACCGAAACTGGTGAAGACGTGTTTGACTTAATTGTGAAGCAGTATCGACGTATGATTGAGCTATTCTATGACCTCGCCAAAGTGTCGGGGCTGAATAGCGATATAACCGTTATCACTGATGATGACGTGATCGAGTTTAGGAGCCCGAAGGACCGTAGTTGACTTTATCGGACGTCAGATTCGCACCCGCCCGGTCACTCTCGGCAATCCGAGCGCCACAACTGCTCGAGCCTCAATCTGAAACGCAAGTGATGTGGTTAGATAGGAACTGCATCCTAAAATAGCTCTTTGGTAGATAGGACCTCGCCCAAATGCCTCAAGTGACAAAGCGATGCCACTGGGTTCCCCAAGGATATCTCAAGTCTTTCTTAAACAAGGACACAGGCAAAATCTGGCGTCTCGGGAAGGATGGAGGAGAGCCGGAGCTGAAGCGTCTCGACAAGGTCGCGGTAAAATTCCACCTTTATGCCCCATTGGGCCGAGATGGTCAGCGAGACGACTCGCTGGAAAAAAAGTTCGCGGACCTCGAAGGCTTTTTGGGCGACGCGTTGTGGAAAGAACTGTGTAGCGGCTACCCGAACCTTTCATGGGAGCCGCTTCGGAAGGTCGTAGCTCTTCTCACCGCCACAACTTGGCTTCGAACCCCGCCACAATTCGAACTCTGGCGACAGATGCATCTGGACATTCGAGAATTCTACATCGGCTTTTCTGAGCTCCCAGACAAAGTTCTACTGAATGGGCGCGAGATCAAGATAGACACGTCTAATTGGCCTGAGTACCGGGACGCAACAGAAGAGGACATGAAAGCAGCGTGGAACGTCTGGCTGGCGCAAGCCGGTGAGATTGCAAAGCTCTTTATCGAGTTGCGATGGGCGATGCTGGTCGATGAGGAAGGCAGGTTTGTTACCTCCGACAATCCCGTGATGGTTGGCGACCCTACTAAGCCTTTCAAAGGATTGAAAGATCCAGATATTCTCGTAACCTTTCCAATCAGTCCTACCCGAATTCTGGTGATGGATCGCAGATATAGCGAGTCAAATGCGGAGTATTACGAATCCAAAGATCCTGCTGGCGCCAATTTGCTCATCTGGAGAAACGCAATCAACCACATGTTCTCCCCAAGACACCCCGATGAAGTTTGTGCTGAAGTTGTAGAGAACGCGGAGGCAAGAGGGTTCGCCTAAGGTTCGCAGCACAATGGCAACATCCGATTTCGGAAAACTTTGCTATTGTTTGGCAAAATCCGTTTCGAAACTCCCCGCGGCAGCTACGGTTCAGAGTTTTCTGCAGGTACCCTGTGCAGGCTAAGCACTGTCAGTGCCAAACTTCGACGCCAACAGACCGGATTCTTCTTGCGCCTCTGGGGCACCCACACACGTGCCTGTCGGCCTATGATACTATCCGGTCGAATTCATGTGCAGTTGAACTGGCTCTATTGATCCGTGCCAAGTCTGCTTCCGTCTAAAATGTCCGCCCACCACTGCATCATTCGCACGCGCTCGTCCCAATAGGTTGCCCGATTATAGATGCGTCTGACCGCCCGTGTGTCAAGATGGGCAAGCTGCGCCTCAATAACGTCGGCACTGAACTCAGCAGACTCATTCAAAATGCTGCTGGCAGAAGACCGAAAGCCGTGCGCGGTATGCTGGGCCTCAGTCACCCCCATGCGCCGCAGAGCTGAATTCATCGAATTCTCGGACAGAATTTTCTTGCCCGACATCATTGAAGGAAAGACATATGGCCTATCGCCAAACAGTTCCTTCATCTCCGTGAGAACTTCCACTGCTTGTTTGGAAAGCGGCACATGATGCTCCCGGCGCATTTTCGTCTTCTCGCCCGGTATAGTCCAAACGGCGTTATCAAAATCGAGTTCGGTCCACTCCATCGAGCGGGTTTCCCCGGGACGGGCAAAACACAAGGCTTGGATTTTCAAGGCGGCTACCAACGAGGGCCAGCCCTCGTAGCCGTATATCGCCCGCATCAGGCCACCCATCTCGGCCTTTGTCGTCAAGGCGGCATGGTTGACCGGCACATGGCGCTGGAGAGCCCCGCGTAGTGCCGACGTCGGGTCGTTCTCGGCCCTCGCTGTCGCGATGGCGTAGCGAAACACGCGACCGATGGCAGCGCGAGTAGCCAGTGCGCTCTCCACACGGCCGCTCTTTTCGATGGCAGTCAACACCGCAAGGACATCACGTGCCGTGATCTGGGTGACCGGGTAAGGCCCCAGCTTTTCGGCAAGGTCCTTCAACATCCATTTGTTTTTCGTGATGGTGGGCTCTGCGCGTTTATCGCGCTTCAACTTTTCAATGAATTCATCCGCAATGACACCGAAGGTATTTCCAGCAGCTGCCTTGGCGGCAAGCTGATCGCGTTTCTTAGCCAACGACGGGTCCAAACCCTCAGCCAGTTTTTTCTTGGCCTCGTCACGCAGCCGTCGGGCACCCGCCAGCCCCACCGTCGGGTACGCCCCAATCGTCAGCGTTTTTCGTTTCCCGAAAAAATCATAATCGAAGCGCCAAGACTTTCCGCCAGCAACCGATATATAGAGGTAAAGCCCCTTCTCATCAGACAGCTTGCGCGGTTTGCTGTCGGCTTTAGCATTCTTAACCTGAATGTCTGTCAGTGCCATTTTACGGTATCAGCTTCCCACCACGATCACGAATACCGTGATTTTTACCGACAAAATTGCTGGATGTCACTGCATACCGTTGCACGACCTTACGCGCGCGCGAGGCAAAAACGCTGAAAAACCAACGCTTATTGTACGTCATCAATCTTGTTGGAGAGGTAGCTGGAGCGGGTGAAGGGAATCGAACCCTCGTATTCAGCTTGGGAAGCTGCTGCTCTACCATTGAGCTACACCCGCGCCGCGCATAAGACATCGGATAGTTCGCAGCGGGTGTCAAGCACCCGCCGGGGTCGTTATTCGGCGCGAAAATGCTTGGAGAGCTTCAGCCCCTGCGCCTGATAATTGGAGCCGAGGCCGGTGCCATAGAGGCCTTCCGGTTTCTGCAACATGTGCTCATAAACCAGCCGGCCGACGATCTGGCCGTGTTCGAGGATGAAGGGAACCTCGTGGCTGCGGACTTCGAGCACGGCGCGGCTGCCAGTGCCGCCCGCCTGCGCATGGCCGAAGCCGGGATCGAAGAAGCCGGCATAGTGCACGCGGAATTCGCCGACCAGCGGGTCGAAGGGTGTCATTTCAGCCGCATAGAGCGGCGGAACGTGGACTGCTTCGCGCGAGACGAGAATATAGAATTCATCCGGGTCGAGGATCAGTTCGGCGCGGCCGCGGGCATAGAGCGGCTCCCAGAAATCGAGAACGTCGTGCTGGGCTTTCTTGTCGACATCCACCACCGCCGTGTGATGTTTGCCGCGATAACCGATCAGTCCGTTTTCGCCGAAACCCTTGAGATCGATCGAGAGCGCGATGCCGCCGCCGGTCACGTTGGGCGTGTCGCTGGCAACCAGCGTTTCCGTCTCGTGCAGCTTCAGCAGTTCACTTTCGCTGAGCAGGGAATGGCCGATGCGGAAGCGGATCTGCGACAGGCGCGAGCCGCGTCGCACCACGATGGGGAAGGTGCGCGGGCTGATTTCCAGATAGAGCGGGCCGGCGTAACCGGCCGGTATCTTGTCGAATTCCTGCGCGCTGTCAGTCATGACGCGGGTAAAGATATCGAGACGGCCGGTCGAGCTTTTCGGATTGGCCGAGGCCGACATATCCGCCGGCAAGGCAAGGCTCTCCATCAAGGGAACGATATAGACACAACCGGTTTCCAGCACCGCGCCCTGGGTAAGGTCGATTTCGTGCAGGCTGAGACGATTGAGCTTGTCGATGACGCGGTTTCCGGGGCCGGGCATGAAGCTGGCGCGCACGCGATAGGCCTTCGAGCCGAGCCTGAGATCGAGGCTGGCGGGCTGCACCTGATCAGCATCGAGATCGGCCTCGCTCTTCAGCTTGCCGCCCGCAAACAGCGCCTTGATTGCGCCATCCGCCAAAATGCCCGTGGTTCTGGTCATGGTCATCATTCCTTTTTACGGCGACAAAACCAAAAGGAAAGCATTGACGCAAGCCGGTAACGGCAGTATGGCAAGCTTATCCCGTGGTGATTTGGCCGGTCGGCTTGCAGCCACGTTAAACAAGTGGCTAAAAAGACCGGGTGCTAGGAACCGGTCTGCTTTTGCGGCCGGTTTTTTTGTTTTGAAGGTGATCACATGAGCAATAAATGGCGCCCGGCAACCCAGCTCGTTCACGGCGGTACGCTACGCTCCCCTTACGGTGAAACGTCGGAAGCGATCTATCTGACCCAGGGTTTCGTCTATGAAAACTCCGAAGCCGCCGAAGCGCGCTTCAAGGGTGAAACGGATGGGTTCATCTACGCCCGCTATGCGAGCCCCACCAACGACATGTTCGAAAAACGCATGTGCCTGCTGGAAGGCGCTGAAGACGCCCGCGCACTTGCGTCGGGCATGGCCGCCGTCACCGCCGCCATCATGTGCCAGCTGCGCGCCGGCGACCATATCGTTGCGGCCCGCGCCCTCTTCGGCTCCTGCCGCTGGGTGGTCGAAACGCTTGCGCCGAAATACGGCATCGAATGCACGCTGATCGACGGTCGCGATCTCGGAAACTGGGAAAAGGCCATCCAGCCGAACACCAAGCTGTTCTTCCTCGAAAGCCCGACCAATCCGACGCTTGAAATCATCGATATTGCCGGCGTGGCGAAGCTCGCCAACCAGATCGGTGCGAAGGTGGTGGTCGACAACGTCTTCGCCACACCGCTTTTCCAGAAGCCGCTCGAACTCGGCGCCCATATCGTCGTCTATTCGGCCACCAAACATATTGACGGCCAGGGCCGCTGCCTTGGCGGCGTGATCCTTTCCGACAAGAAGTGGATCGAGGAAGAGCTGCAGGATTATTTCCGCCATACCGGCCCGGCCATGTCGCCTTTCAATGCCTGGACGCTTCTGAAAGGCATCGAGACCCTGCCGCTGCGCGTCAAACAGCAGACGGCCAATGCCGGCAAAATCGCCGATTTTCTCGCCGATAGCGGCAAGGTCGCCAAGGTCATCTATCCCGGCCGCGCCGATCACCCGCAGGCGGACATCATCGCCCGACAGATGTCCGGCGGCTCGACGCTTGTGGCTTTCGAGCTGAAGGGCGGCAAGGAAGCAGCCTTCAAGCTGCAGAACGCGCTTGAGATCGTCAAGATTTCAAACAATCTCGGCGACGCCAAGAGCCTCATCACCCATCCCGGCACGACGACGCACAAGAACCTCACCGACGAGGCGCGTGCCGAACTCGGCATTTCCGGCGGCACCCTGCGCCTTTCCTGCGGCATCGAGGATACCGACGATCTGCTGGAGGATCTGGCGAAAGGTCTGGCGGCCGTTTCGGCCTGAAAATTCAATCTGCAAATCGCCATGGCCTGACCGCGTGTCGGGCCATGGTTCGCCTGCCCGGTCCGAAAAGACCGCTTCAGGCAACCAATATTTACCTTTACCGTTATCCCTAACGGTGGAAAACAGCGCAACAGGAGACGCCTCCTGCCCGTCAAGTCATTCATTTTCTTGACGATAGCCAGAGCCTATAGTGTAGGATGCGGCGGCAGGCATAATATCGAGGTGTGGCGCGTATGTATCGTGCTCTGACAAGGGATATCGAGGTAACGGTCGATCCGTATTATCTCGAGGAACAATCCGACCCGGATGACGATCGTTACGTCTGGGGCTACAAAGTCGTGATCGCGAACAATTCCGATATCCCGGTTACCCTCGTCAATCGCTATTGGCATATCACCGATCAGAACGGACAGGTGGATGAGGTCTATGGACCGGGCGTCGTGGGTGAGAAGCCGCATCTCAAACCGGGCGACAGCTACGAATATTCCTCCGGCTGCCCGCTGGATACACCTTCCGGCCTGATGTTCGGCCATTATGAAATGGAAACGGAAAATGGCGAGGTGTTCAACGTCACCATACCCGCCTTTTCGCTGGATTCACCCGGCCTGATGCGGGTCCTGAACTGACACTCCCCCGGCAATAAAAAGCCGCGCCCTTCAGGACGCGGCTTTCATTCAGGCATTCTCAAATTCGCTGACATCGTAGCGATAGGTGGTGGAGCAGAACTCGCAGGTGACGGCGATGGCACCGTCTTCCTCGCTTGCCTCGATCTCCTCGGCGGTGAAACCGGACAGCACGCCCTTGATCTTGTCGCGCGAGCAGCTGCAACGGTCGAAAACCGCCTGCGGATCATAGATACGCACACCGCTCTCGTGGAAAAGCCGGAAGAGAAGGCGTTCCACCGGCACCTGCGGATCGGTCAGCTCGTCGGTATCCACCGTGTTCAGCAGCGTTACCGCTTCGGTCCAGGCATCGTCTTCCTGCACCTCGTGACCGCCTTCATCGCCATCGCCGCCATGCAGGTCGCGCATACGCAGCCGCTCGGGGGCCTGCGGCAGGAACTGCGCGATAACGCCGCCCGCGCGCCAGCCATGACGCGGCTTGCCTTCTCCATCACGGTCGAAGAACTCGGCAACGCCCAGCCGCACGCGGGTGGGAAGCTGTTCCGACTGGCGGAAATAAACCCCGGCAATGTCTTCCAGCGAGGAGCCATCGAGCGGCACGATACCCTGATAAGGCTGCATGCCCGCACCCTGATCGATCGTGAAGGCCAGAATGCCGTTGCCGAGCAATTGCTCCGGCGACGTCGCCCCGGCCGCAATCGCCTCCACCAGCCGCTCCTCATCGAAACGGGCATAAGCGCGCATGCTTTCCGGCGCGGTGAAATCCGCAACCAGCAGGTCGACCGGGCCGTCACCCTTGGTCTGGACAGTCAGCTTGCCGGAAAACTTGAGCGACGTGCCTATCAGCGCCGTCAGAACGGTCGCTTCCGCCAGCAGGCGGGCGACCGCCGGGGGATAGTCGTGCCGTTCGAGAATGGCATTCAGCAGCGGACCCACCTGCACGGCGCGGCCGCGCACATCCAGACCTTCGACCTGAAAGGGCACAACCTTGTCGTCGCCAGCAAAATCGAGATCGTCCAGTTCAACCGTTACATCTGCCATGTCATACTCCCTGGCGCAGCCGTGGCGCCGCTACCGTCCAAAAGTCCGGCTTTTAAAATGTGCTTTTTTCGCTTGTCGCACAGAGACCCGGGAAGAGAAACCGCTTCCGGGGAAAAACGTGCAAATCGTGATGATGGCCCGCCAGCAAAACCGACGAGCCTCTTCGAAGTCCCACAGATGGTAATCTATGCGCGCAAGTTCAAGCACCCGGCGTGACGCGTGTCAGGCCGGGCGATTGCTCATCAGATGACGCCCATGCACCATGCGATGATGGACTTCTGCGCGTGGAGGCGGTTTTCCGCCTCGTCGAAGACGACGGATTGCGGACCGTCGATCACGGCATCCGTCACTTCCTCGCCGCGATGGGCCGGCAGGCAATGCATGAACAGCGCGTCTTTTTCCGCCTTGGCCATCAGGGCTTCATTTACCTGATAGGGCTGGAAGATGTTGTGGCCGCGCGCCTTGTGCTCCTGGTTCATGGACACCCAGGTATCGGTGACGACGCAGTCCGCACCCGCAACGGCCTTGTCGGCGTCGTGGCACAGCATGATCTCGCCGCCATTGTTGCGCGCCCAGTTCAGGAACTTGTCATGCGGTTCGGAGCCCATCGGCACGGCCATCGTCATGCGGTAACCGAAGCGCGCCGAGCCCTCCACGAAGGAATGCAGAACGTTATTGCCGTCACCCGTCCAGGCAATGGTCTTGCCTTTGACCGGGCCGCGATGTTCCTCGAAGGTCATGATATCCGCCATGATCTGGCAGGGATGTGTGTCATCCGTCAGGGCGTTGATGACCGGCACGGTCGCGTGTTCGGCAAGCTCCAGCAGGCGCGAATGATCCGTCGTGCGGATCATGATGGCGTCGACGTAACGCGACAGCACCTTGGCCGTATCGCCGATCGTTTCGGCACGACCGAGCTGCATTTCCGTACCGGAGAGGAAAAGCGTCTCGCCGCCGAGCTGGCGCATGCCGACATCGAAGGAGACGCGGGTGCGGGTGGAAGGCTTTTCGAAGATCATTGCCAGCATCTTGCCGGCAAGCGGCTTTTCCGCCGTTCCGGCCTTTGTGGCGGCCTTGCGTGCGCGGGCATCGTCGAGAATTGCCCGCAGGTCCTGCGAGCTGACGGCCGACAGGTCGAGAAAATGTTTAGGTGAAGCCATTTCAAACTGTCCCATGCTCGCGAGCCTCGGGGAAGAGGCCCGCCCTTTATTGTTTCCTCAGGCGATTTTTGCCTGTTTCGCTGTCAGGGAAGCGGCAGCCGCCTCCACGCGTGACAGACCCTCGCGGGCCTCTTCCGCCGTGGTAACGAGCGGCGGCAGAAGACGGATGACGTTGTCGCCCGCCGGCACACCAAGCAGATGCTCGGCGCGCATGGCCTGCAACAGCTCGCCCGATGGAACCTTGGCCTTGATGCCGAGAAGCAGGCCTTCGCCACGGATTTCCTCGATAACGTCAGGATAACGATCCTTCAGCGAAGCAAGGCCCTGGCGGAAGACCAGCGCGACATCACGCACCTTTTCCAGGAAGCCCTCGGAGAGGACGACATCGAGTACGGCATTGCCGACAGCCATGGCCAGCGGGTTGCCGCCATAGGTGGTGCCATGCACGCCCGCCGTCATGCCGGAAGCGGCATCCGCCGTCGCAAGGCAGGCACCGAGCGGGAAACCGCCGCCGATACCCTTGGCAACCGCCATGATATCCGGTGCAACGCCCGTCTGCTCATAGGCAAAGAGTTTGCCCGTACGGCCAACGCCGGTCTGGACCTCGTCGAAAATCAGCAGCATGCCATGCTCATCGCAGAGCGACCGCAGCAGCTGCAGGAATTCCTTGGCTGGTGCGCGAATGCCGCCCTCACCCTGAATGGGCTCGATAAGAAGCGCGGCCGTCTCGGCCGTGATGGCGGCTTTCAGCGCACCGACGTCACCGAAGGGCACCTGGTCGAAACCCTCGACCTTGGGACCGAAACCTTCAAGATATTTCTGCTGGCCGCCGGCGGCAATCGTCGCCAGCGTGCGGCCATGGAAGGCGCCCTCGAAAGTGATAATCCGAAATTTCTCCGGATGCCCCTTGGAATAATGATAACGGCGCGCGGTCTTGATCGCGCATTCCAGCGCTTCCGCGCCGGAATTGGTGAAGAAGACCTTGTCTGCGAATGTCGCTTCCGTCAGGCGCTTTGCGAGTTTTTCCTGGCCCGGCACTTCATAAAGGTTCGAGACGTGCCAGACCTTCTCGGCCTGGGTCTTGATCGCCTCCACGAGGTGCGGATGGGCATGGCCCAGCGAGTTGACCGCGACGCCGGCCGCAAAATCCAGATATCGTTCGCCGCTTTCCGTGAACAGCCAGACGCCCTCGCCTCGCTCGAAGCGCAGGGGGGCTCTTGCAAACGTATCGAACAATGGCGCGGCGGCTTCGGCCATGGCTGTATCACTCCTTGCGCGGTTGCGCTGTCAGACGGTTGTCAATAGGCTTCCGGGGTTATCCCTTGCCTGAAAATCAAAAATGCCGCCTCGCGGCGGCAGGGGCACTATTGTCACTTCGCCTGCCGATGTCAACAAAAGTCCGCGTTTCCCGGGCTTCTCAAGCCCTAGTAGGTGGCGGCGGACGAGGCCCAAGGTGTTGCCTTTCAGACTCAACTCGCCAGCAAGTTGGGGAAAACCGGAAAATCGATTCGAGATGATTCCCACGACTCTTGCCACGGAGTCTGCGTGGCACTAGGTTAATCGCTAATTACTAGACTGCATTGCGGCGGAACTAGTCACCAAAAATCAGGCAGAAACCACGCTCGCGGCACGCCCGCGAGGCGGAGAGGGATTCTGCCGACATTATACGCGACGAGCGGAGAAGCGGCATGAACTGGACAGACGAACGGGTCGAAAAACTCAAGAAATTGTGGTCCGAGGGGCTTAGCGCCAGCCAGATAGCAGCACAGCTGGGCGGTGTAAGCCGCAATGCCGTCATCGGCAAGGTCCATCGCCTCAACCTGCCGGGACGCGTGAAGGCCGGCGGCCCGGTCACGTCGGCGCGTTCCGCGCCCAAGCGCACCGCCGCCCCTGCCCCGCGCGCGACGAATTTCGCGACCCGCGTCAGCGCAGCGCCTGCACGCGCCCTGAACCGTTCGAGCGCGGCAACGGCGCTGCACGAGGAGATCGATATCGAGACCGCCGAAGTTCTCGATTACGTTCCCTCCAAAAATGTCGTGACACCGATTTCCCGCCGCCTGACGCTGACGGAACTGACGGAGCGCACCTGCAAGTGGCCGGTCGGCGATCCGCTGAAGGATGATTTTCATTTCTGCGGTTGTGAAGCACTGGAATCTTCGCCCTATTGCAAGTTCCATGCAAAGCTCGCCTACCAGCCGGTAAGCGAGCGTCGCAAGGCTTGAGTGTTGCGGCACGCATTCGACACTCAAAAACTACGGGCCTTCGGGCCCGTTTTTTTTATGGCAAAACTCAAGGTGGTTCCGGAATAGAGCGCACGCTGTCTAAGAGGCGCTCCCCATCCCTGTTCTCGCGCATTCTCCGGATGTAAAACCGCGATGCGCCCTTGCGGCAAGTGCTCTGAATTTGTCGGCGACGCGCCGCGCCCTTCCTCCTTTCAGGTTTCACCGCGCAATCCGGCTTTCAGCAGACCGTCTGTCACCTTCAAAAGAACAAGGATACGCGTTTGCGGAAGGTTCAAAATCGAAAGGCCCGACACCGCTCCGGTATCGGGCCTTCTGATTTTGGGGAATTTATCCCAGGTGAAACCATCGGTTTCGGTTTTCTCAGGCTTCCATTGAATATCCGGCACCGCGCACGGTGCGGATGACATCCTGCATATGCGAAAAATTGAGCGCCTTGCGCAGGCGTCCGACATGCACGTCGACGGTGCGCTCATCCACATAGATATCGTGACCCCACACACCATCCAGCAATTGCGAGCGGGAAAACACCCGGCCGGGAGAGGTCATCAGGAATTCCAGCAGGCGGAATTCCGTCGGGCCGAGGCGCACTTCGCGGCTCTTGCGGTGAACGCGATGGGTCTCGCGATCCAGTTCGATATCCCCGCATTTCAGCACCGAAGACAGAACCTCGGGGCGGGCCCGGCGCAGCATCGCCTTGACGCGGGCCATGAGTTCCGGTGTCGAAAACGGCTTGACGACATAATCGTCGGCACCTGTGGCAAGACCGCGAACCCTTTCGCTTTCCTCGCCGCGCGCCGTCAGCATGATGATGGGCAGGCGCTCGGTTTCCGGCCGCATCCTGAGCCGACGGCACAGTTCGATACCGGAAACGCCGGGAAGCATCCAATCCAGGATAAGAAGGTCCGGAATACGTTCCTGCAGCCTGATTTCTGCCTCGTCTCCACGGGGTATCGTGTCGACGTCATATCCCTCAGCCTCGAGATTGTAACGAAGCAGGACGCTCAGCGCTTCCTCGTCTTCCACAACTGCAATCTTGGGCACCATATACTAACTCCGCAAGCCGCTGCCTGTCTGTTACTCGGTCACCGAACCGAGGGTGTTGGAACTATCGTCCTTCGGACGCTCGCCTTCCGGCTGGCTGCCGGTGGTCATGTAATAGATCGTTTCGGCGATATTGGTGGCGTGGTCGCGATACGCTCGATGTTCTTGGCGCAGAACAGAAGATGCGTGCAGGTGGTGATGTTGCGCGGATCTTCCATCATGTAGGTCAAAAGCTCACGGAAGAGCGACGTGTACATGGCGTCGATTTCCTCGTCGCGCTCGCGAATGGCATTGGCCTTCTCGGCGGAACGCGTGGAATAGACGTCCAGCACTTCCTTGAGCTGCACCAGCGCCAGTTCCGACAGATGCTCGATGCCACGGGCAAGCTTGCGCGGCACGCCGGTGCCGGCAACCGCGATGACGCGCTTGGCGGTGTTCTTGCCAAGGTCGCCGACGCGCTCAAGGTCGGCGGCAATACGCAGGGTGCCGATAATCTCGCGAAGGTCTGCCGCCATAGGCTGGCGTTTGGCGATGGTGACGATGGCCTTGTCGCCGATCTCGCGCTCGGCGTGGTCGAGGATCGCATCGTCGGAAATGACCTTCTGGGCGAGCGCGGCATCGGAATTGACGAGCGCACGCACGGCATCGGCGCACATCTGCTCCGCAAGACCGCCCATTTCGGCGATGCGGCGCGTCAGAAACTTCAATTCATCGTCATAAACGGAAACGATGTGCGAATGGGTCGTTGTCTGTGTCATGGTCTAGTCCTCCGGCTTGGCCTGCATGCGCGTACCCGGAAGCGGGCACGGCAGAAGCACCAGTCTTGTTCGGTTTCGATAAAGCGCCGGCCGGGATCAGCCGAAGCGGCCCATGATGTAATCCTGCGTGCGCTGGTCGTCCGGATTGGTGAACATCTTGTCGGTTTCGTTTTCCTCGACAAGATGACCAAGATGGAACATGGCCGTGCGCTGGGAAACACGCGCCGCCTGCTGCATGGAGTGCGTGACGATGACGATGGTGTAATTGGTGCGCAGCTCGTGGATCAATTCTTCGACCTTTGCGGTCGCGATAGGGTCGAGAGCCGAGCAGGGCTCGTCCATCAGGATCACTTCCGGGCTGACGGCAACTGCGCGTGCGATGCACAGACGCTGCTGCTGACCGCCGGAAAGACCGGTGCCGGATTCGTGCAGACGATCCTTAACCTCGTTCCAGAGACCCGCCTTCTGCAGGCTCTGCTCGACGATCTGGTCCATATCCGCCTTGTTGCGGGCGAGACCATGGATGCGCGGACCGTAGGAAATGTTTTCGTAGATCGACTTCGGGAAGGGGTTCGGCTTCTGGAACACCATGCCGACACGGGCGCGCAATTCCACGACGTCAATCGCCTGATCGTAGATATCGTCGGTGTCGAGCGTGATCTTGCCGGTGACCCGGCAACCGTCGATCGTGTCGTTCATACGGTTCAGGGTACGCAGGAAGGTGGATTTGCCGCAGCCGGACGGGCCGATAAGCGCGGTCACCGTATTTTCCCGAACGTTGAGGTTCACGTCGTAAAGCGCGCGCTTTTCGCCGTAATAAACCGAAACGTCCTTGCCGATCATCTTGTATGAGACTTCATTCATTTTCTTGTCCAGCGCCTTTTCAACTGCTGCTTCCGACAACATGTTCATTGCTCAAGCTCCCTCTACCAGCGCCGTTCGAAGCGGCGACGCAACAGGATTGCGCCAACATTCATGACGATGAGGAACAGAAGCAGGATGATGATAGCGCCGGATGTCCTTTCGACAAAGGCGCGCTCGGCTTCGTTCGCCCACATGTAAATCTGCACCGGCAGGGCCGTGGACGGATCCATCGGCGTTGTCGGGTAATTCGCAACGAATGCCACCATGCCGATCAAGAGCAGCGGCGCCGTTTCGCCCAGCGCGTGGGCGAGACCGATGATGGTGCCGGTCAGAATGCCGGGCATGGCGAGCGGCAGCACATGGTGGAAGATCGTCTGCATCTTGGAAGCGCCGAGACCGAGGGCGGCGGCGCGGATAGACGGCGGCACGGCCTTCAGGGCAGCGCGCGTCGCGATGATGATCGTCGGCAGGGTCATCAGCGTCAGGACAAGACCGCCGACCAGCGAGGCCGAGCGCGGAAAGCCCATGAAGTTGATGAAGACCGAGAGGCCGAGCAGACCGTAGACAATCGAAGGAACGGCCGCGAGATTGTTGATATTCACCTCGATAAGATCCGTCAGACGGTTCTTCGGGGCGAATTCCTCGAGATAGATGGAGGCCGCGACGCCAATCGGCAATGACAGCACCAGCACGATCAGCATCATGTAGAAGGAGCCGATCAGCGCCACACCCACACCTGCCGCTTCCGGACGGCTCGACGCGCCGTTGACGAAGATGCCGGTATTGAAATGTTTGCCGAGCTGGCCGCTTTCGGCAAGCTGGTTCATCCAGCCGAGCTGCTGGTTCGAGATACGGCGATTGGCCTCATCCGCCGTCAGGTCGACCTGGCCCTTGAAAGCACTGTCGACATCGCCCGACGCCAGCAGCGTGACGGTGCGTGTGGTGCCGATAACGGCGGGATCGGCAACGACGATGTCGCGAAGCTGCGTGCGCACGCTGTCGGAGATCAGCAGGTTGACGGCGCGAAGACCGGCGCGGTCAGTCGGCGCAACGCCAAGGACCTTGGCGACCGCATCGCGGGCGATGACGGGATAATTGGCCGTCATCAGCTTTGTGGGATTGGTGGCGCGCTCATTCTTCGGATCGATGATCTGTTCGGAAAATTCGACCGGAACGGTGATCATCGTCTGCTGGAAAGCGGTGTAACCCTTGGAAACCACCGAGAAAAGCAGCAGGAAGAGGAAGATGAGGCCGAAGGAAATCGCTGCCATGCCGTAGGCACGGAAGCGGCGTTCGGCGGCATAGCGGCGCTTGATGCCGATATCACGGCGCGTGGCCTTGTTGACGGCGCTCGCGCCGGCTGCGGGAGAGACGATGTCGGTCATTCATATTGCTCCCGGTATTTGCGCACGATGTAAAGCGCGTAGATATTCAGGCAAAGCGTGATGGCGAAAAGCGTGATGCCGAGTGCAAAGGCAACCAGCGTCTGCGGCGAGGTGAATTCAAGGTCGCCGGTGAGCTGGCTGACGATCTTGACCGTCACCGTGGTCATGGGTTCGAAGGGATTGAGCTGCAGGCGGGCAGCAACACCGGCCGCAAGAACCACGATCATGGTTTCGCCGATGGCGCGCGACGCCGTCATCAGCACCGCACCGACGATGCCCGGAAGAGCGGCCGGAATAATGACCCTCTTGATCGTCTCGGAGCGCGTGGCGCCAAGGCCGAGCGAACCGTCACGCAGCGAGCGCGGCACGGCGGTGATGATATCGTCCGACAGCGACGACACATAGGGGATCAGCATGATGCCCATGACGAAGCCGGCGGTGATGACGCTCTGCGCCTGGATGAAGTTGGCGTAGTTGCCCGTCGCCAGACCGTTGATCTGCGTGGAAATGTCTCTGAGGAAAGGACCGACCGTCGTGAGCGCGAAGAAGCCGTAAACGATGGTGGGAATGCCGGCGAGCACTTCAAGCAGCGGCTTTGCCATGGAGCGGAAGCGCGGCGAGGCATATTCCGCCATATAAATCGCCGAGAAGAGACCGACCGGAACCGCAACCAGCATGGCGACCAGGCCGATATAAAGCGTGCCGGCGAGCAGCGGGATCAGGCCGAACTGGCCGGAGGAGTCGGTGGCGCCTGCCGCCGCAAAACGCGGATCCCATACCGTTCCGAAGAAGAACTGGTGCGCCGGAACCATGGTGAAAAACTGGATCGCCTCGGTCAGCATCGAAAGGACGATGCCGATGGTCGTGAGGATGGCGATGGACGAGGCGACGAGCAGGGCCGCGAGAATGACTTTCTCGACCTGGTTGCGCGCCCGGAAACGCGGCGCGATTGCACGCAGCGCATAGGCGCCGCCGCCGAGCGCGGCCAGCAGCACGACGGCGATCATCGCGATACGGCTGGTGGAGGTCATGCTGTTGAGCGTGTGGGCGGCATCGACCATGAACCGCTCGGGATCGCCGGCGATTGCAACACCCTTCGATGCCAGAAGCGGCCGGACCGCAGCCGTGTCCGCCTCGACCTGCGCGGTTTCCTCCGGCGTCAGCCGCTGGAGGCCACGGGCGATGGAGGTCACCATACCGTAGGTCAGGCTCTGCTGCGCTTCGGATTGCGCCCGGACATCCTCGGGGAAACTACCGCGCACCGCCGAGGTGACGAGCAATGGGCTGACAATGAGCCAGGCACAGAGAATGAACGCCGCGGGCAGCACCGCCCAGACGACCGCGTAGGAACCGTGATAACCGGCACGGGAATGCATGCTGGAGGGGCGACCGCCAGACAGGGCAACGGCACGGCGGCTGCCGAGCAGATAGCTGCCGATGCCGATGAGCGCCAGTATCAGCAAAAGGATCGATGTGTTCATTAGAGTTCCCTCGGCGTGCCTCAAGAGCACGGTGCGATATCGGGCAAATCAAAAAGTCATCAAAACGAGACCGCTGGACCATCCCATGATGCCTGCCGCCTGACTGTATCATAGTCCGGCAAGCGTCAAGGTTGATACATCCTATCCATCTGTAATCCATCGACAATCATGTGGATGGCGATGGTTAGGAACTGTCAACCGCGGATGACGGCCCAAGCGAAGCCGAATGAGGGGCACGGCAAAGCCGCACCCCTCTTTCTTCATTACATCGTGGAGCCGGCCGAGAACTTCGAGCGGATTTCTTCGCGCTCTGCGTCCGGAGCAGCAACCAGGCCGTAGTTGGCGAGCGGGGAATCCGGGCCGATCATCTCGTCGGAAACGAAGAACTCGACATATTCCTTAAGGCCCGGGATAACGCCCAGGTGAGCCTTCTTCACGTAGAAGAACAGCGGGCGGGAAACCGGGTACTTGCCGCTGGCAACGGTTTCGGTGGACGGAACGACGCCCGAAACGGTCGCGACCTTCAGACGGTCAGCGTTGTTTTCATAGAAAGCGAGGCCGAAAACGCCGAGGCCGGTCTTGTTGGCGTCGATACGGGCGAGCGTTTCGGTGTAGTCGCCGTCGATGTCGACTGCAGCGCCGTCCTTGCGGACTGCAACGCACTTGGCAGCAGCCTGCTTGGCGTCGGTGACAATCTTCTTGATGGCGTCGGTGGCGCCGGCTTCCTTGCAGCCGTCAGCCATGATCTTCTCTTCGAAGACTTCGCGCGTGCCGTGCTTGGAGCCCGGGATGTAAGCGGCGATAGCGACGTCAGGCAGTTCCTTGTTGATTTCCGACCACTTCTTGTAGGGGTTGGCAACGAGCTTGCCGTCCTTGACGATCTCAGCGGCGAGAGCGAGGTAAAGGTCCTTCGGCTCGAGCTTGATGTCCTTGTTGGAAGAATCCATCGCAAAGACGATACCGTCGTAGCCGATCTTCACTTCCTGAACGTCGGCAACGCCAGCAGCCTTACAGGCGGCCAGTTCGTCGCTCTTGATCTTGCGCGAAGCGTTTGCGATGTCGATGGTGCCTTCGCCGACGCCCGAGCAGAACGCCTTCAGACCGCCGCCCGTGCCGCCGGACTCAACAACCGGAGCCTTGAAGTTCGGGAAGGTTTCGGCAAAGGTCTCGGCAACGATCTTGGCGTAAGGCAGAACCGTGGAGGAACCGGCAACCTGGATCTGGTCGCGAGCAGCGGCGGCGCCAGCGAAGGCGACAGAAGCCACCAGAGCTGCTGCGGAAAATTTAACGATGTTCATTTGTCTCTCCCGTCGTGGGCTTTGTTGTGGACGCAGCCGATAGCGACACTCGCTCTTAGCTTGCGCTCGGCGACCTTTTCTTAACCACCGTAGCCCCATCCTTTTATGTCACTTTGACGAAAGATTTGTGACAATCTAAATTATTGATTTTATTTACAAATATCCACGACATTAAAAGCAGATGCATATTTTATGTCAGAATCTCACGGTGAAGTCCGTGCCGCTGCCCAATTCCGATTTAATGATGAGGCGGGCGCGGTGGCGGGTGAGGATGTGCTTGACGATGGCAAGCCCGAGACCCGTGCCCTTTTTCGAGCGGCTGTCGGCGACGCTGACACGATAAAAACGCTCCGTCAGGCGCGGTACGTGCTCGGCGGGAATACCCGGCCCCTTGTCGATGACGCTCACCTCCACCGGCTTGCCGGGTTCGGCCCGCAGCCAGACATCCACGACCTTGCCTTCCTGGCCGTATTTGCAAGCATTTTCAACGAGGTTCTGGAATACCTGCACCAACTCGTCGCGGTCCCCCTGCACCTCTGCCGGCCGGTCGGGCAGGTGCAGCGTGATGGTCACATCCAGCTCGTCGGCAAGCGGCAGCAGGGTATCGCGCACATGGCCGATGACGGGAACGAGATCGACCTTCTGGTCGGGCGCGATGTTGGCCCGCAATTCCAGCCGTGACAGGGACATGAGATCGTCCACCAGCCTGCTCATGCGGGTTGCCTGATCCAGCATGATGGCGAGGAAACGTTCCTGCGCCTTCGGGTCGTTGCGCGCCGGCCCCTGCATGGTTTCGATGAAACCGCGCAGCGAGGCGAGTGGTGTGCGCAATTCATGGCTGGCATTGGCGACGAAGTCGCTGCGCATGCGGTCGATGCGGCGAAGCTCCGAAACGTCGCGGAACGACAGGATGTAGAATGGCGGACCTGCCCCCTCTCCCATATCCGCACGGGCGATGCGGACGATGAAGACCCGTTCGGAAGGGAAGCGCTCCGAATGTTCGACCTGGTTGGGCTGGCCGGTGGTGATGGTTTCGCGAATGACATCCAAAAGGCCGGGAGAGCGCAACCGGGCGGAAATATGCGCCCCGGCGGGCAACTGGCCGAAGGCGCGCTCGGCCGCGCCGTTCTGAAACAGCACGCTGGCGTTCCTGTCGAGAATGAAAACGGGGGTATCCAGAACCGCGAGGCCCGCCCTTACGCCGGAAATGACGCTTTCGCCGGGCACTTCTTGCTCATCTGCGTCCGCAGCCGGGCTGCCGTCCTTTGCGGGAGCCGCCGCCGGCCCCTCCCGAGCAGCGAGGATGGCAATGACGGCGCAAAGCCACAGGGCGGCGGGCATATAGGGCGTGTTGAGCTCCGCAACGGCCACGATGGCGAGCATGCTGACGATGAGAACGGGCAACCAGTTTCGGCCGAGCTTCCTTCCCAAACGCCTTAATCCACCATCGCCTTCCATGACTGCCATTTCAGCCTGCTCTTTCCACTTTCATCTGACAGCGCATCGAAATCTCATAGGCCAGCTTCATGACAGAGATTCATCATCGCGCATTTTCCACAACGTATATGCGCAAAATCGACGCCGCAATCGCTGCGGCCGCCGCACCCCGGTCAAGCCGTCCTGTTTCACTTGAATTCTGGCAATGGATGTGAACTCATTGGCGTCGAGTTGCCTTTACACAACAACAGCCGGAGGAAACCATGGGCGAAGAAACGAAGAAGCGGACAGTCGATATCACCATTGGCGGCAAACTGCGCAGCTTCGACATCGACGATCCGGTTCTTCCTGACTGGGTTGAGGAAAAGAAACTTTCCGCAGGCAATTTTCCCTACGACAAGAAGATGAAGCGGGAAGACTATGACACTGCCCTTGAGGCGCTGCAGGTGGAGCTGGTCAAGGTGCAGTTCTGGCTGCAGACCACCGGCAAAAGGGTCATGGCGGTTTTCGAGGGCCGCGATGCGGCGGGCAAGGGCGGGGCGATCTTCGCGACCCGGGCCTATCTCAACCCACGCTATGCCCGCGTGGTGGCGCTGACCAAACCGACGGAAACCGAACGCGGCCAATGGTATTTCCAGCGCTATATCTCTCATTTTCCGACCGCCGGCGAATTCGTTCTCTTCGACCGCTCGTGGTATAACCGCGCAGGCGTAGAGCCGGTCATGGGTTTCTGCACACCGGAAGAACACAAGCGTTTCCTCAAGGAAACGCCGCGTCTGGAAAAGATGCTGGTCCATGAGGACGTTCATCTGTTCAAATTCTGGCTCGACATCGGCCGCGAAACGCAGATCGAACGCTTCCATGACCGCCGCCACAGCCCGCTGAAATGCTGGAAGCTTTCGGATATGGACATAGCGGCGCTGACGAAATGGGACGACTACACACAGAAGCGCGACGAAATGCTGGAAAAGACCCACACCGACGCCGCCCCGTGGACGGTGGTGCGCGCCAACGACAAGCGCCGCGCGCGAGTGAACCTCATCCGTCACATTCTTCTTGCGCTCGACTATGAGGGCAAGGACAAAAAGGCAATCGGCGAAATCGACGACAAGATTTTGGGATCGGGGCCGGATTTTCTCAAATAGGACCGGAAGACGCTGACAGGCGCCTCCATTCGAGACGCCTGTTTTCCCTTACTGGCCCGGCAGAATGCGCACGGAATAAAGATTGACCGGGCGGCCGCTGCCATCGATGTCGCTGTTGATGAAGATCCTGCCCGGCGCATTGGGGGCGAGAGATCGTTCGAATGTCGTGTTCAGCAGCATGTCCGCGCGCTCGGCCGTGGCGGTGAAGCGGTGGCGGGAGCAATCGCCCAATGTCGCGAAATCGCAGGCGACGGACACCTGGGTCTGCCGGTCGCTGGAGGATTGCAGCGTGATCGAAATGGTCGAGGACTTACCCGCCATATCCCGCATCACCTCCACCGGAACCTCGACGCTGACGGCGCCATCCTGCGAGACACTTCTCGAGGTCACCTTTATCGCCTTGCCGGCGGGTGTGGCGATGTTTTCGACATTGGCGCGCGGGCCGGCCGAAACACCGGAACTGCCACGCTCCGCATTGAAGACTTCCACCCAGTCGTCGGAAAAACCACGGCCGGCGGAAAGGCTCGGCGCGGGCTCCGTCCCGTTGAAATCCTCCGCCTGCACCTGCGCCGGCGGATTGGGCACGCTGGTATCGCGCTGCTCCGGCGAGAGCAGGAGGCCTGAGGAATAGACCCACCAGGCGCCGAAACCGATAAAGGCCAGAAGCGTCACGTAGATGAAAAGCCGGGCGAAAAGCCCCCGGTGCTTGCGGCGGCCAACCGCGCCTTCCGGACGGAAGGCAAGCGAGGAGTCGCCCGTGCGGGAGCTTCTCTTCGGTGGCTTGCCATTGCGCTGCCCCGCACTCAGCGGCGCCGGAGCAGCGGCGCCGCCCGGCCGCACATCGCGCGTTTCACCACGGAGCTCCGGTTCAACACCCATATCGCCGTGATGGGACGGCTGCGAAACGGGGTCGACGGAGTGATCGTCCTGCGCCGGACTTTCCGGTGCGGGCGGGCGCAATTGCTGCTCCACCCTGTCCAGAAGCCGGTTGCGCTCTTCATTCTCGATCTGGTGGATCAGGCCTTCAAGCCGCTGGCGCTGCTGGGACACCACCTGCGGATCGTCTATGCCCTGCTTGCGCAGGCCCGCTTCCAGTGCCTGGCGGGAGGATTGGTAAATCCGTGCACGAACTTCGGCGTTCGATCTGTCCGATTTTTCCAGAGCATTTCTGATTGCCGTTTCCAGTCCGCTCACGACCGATCCTTGTTCTATTGCGCTTTGCAAAAAATATGCGGCGCTGCGCCATGGGTTCACGATTCGGTAACGGCTATACCGCCCCTCCGCAAGCATCGTTTGTGATAAAGACCGGATTGCCTTGGGGAAAATCAATTCATTGTGGCGCTACGAACGCAGATTCGAGAGGCGAATGCCACGCTGTTTTCGCTTTCAATCTGCTCCTGAACGCGATATTGACTTACGTGCGCGTAAACGTAATTCGTGGGAGGAGACATGCTACCGTCCGTGCTGAAAGACAATCTGCGTCTTCCGGTCATAGCATCACCGCTATTCATCATTTCACATCCGCAGCTGACGCTAGCGCAATGCAAGGCCGGCGTCATCGGCGCTTTCCCGGCACTCAATGCGCGGCCCGAAAGCCAGCTCGACGAGTGGTTGGCAATGATCACCGAGGAGCTTGACGCTCACAACCGGGCCAATCCCGAGCGCCCGGCGGCGCCCTTCGCGGTCAACCAGATCGTGCACATGTCCAACCGGCGGCTGGAGCATGACCTCGGCCTTTGCGTGAAATACAAGGTGCCGGTGGTGATTTCCTCGCTTGGCGCGGTGCCGGAAGTCAATGCGGCCGTGCATTCCTATGGCGGCATCGTGCTGCATGACATCATCAACGACCGCCATGCCCGCTCCGCCATTCGCAAGGGCGCGGATGGGCTCATCGCGGTGGCGACGGGTGCCGGCGGACATGCGGGCACGCTTTCGCCCTTCGCCCTCGTTCAGGAAATTCGCGAATGGTTCGACGGCCCGCTGCTGCTGGCCGGCGCCATCGCCAATGGCGGCTCCATTCTCGCGGCGCAGGCCATGGGCGCGGATATGGCCTATATCGGCTCCCCCTTCATCGCCACCGAGGAAGCGCGCGCTTCCGAAGGCTACAAGCAGGCGATTGTGGACGCGCAGGCCAAGGATATAGTCTATTCCAACTATTTCACGGGCGTACACGGAAACTACCTGAAAAGCTCGATCGTCGCCTCCGGCATGGACCCCGACAATCTGCCCGAAGCCGATCCCTCGAAAATGGACTTCGAAACGGTCTCCGGCGGCGCCAAGGCCTGGAAAGACATATGGGGCGCGGGGCAAGGCATCGGCGCCGTCAAGGCGGTGGAACCGGTGGCGGCGCTCGTCGATCGCCTGGCAAATGAATATGAAACGGCCAAAAAGCGCATCTGCGGGAAAGGCTGAAGGCTCCGGTAAACAATGGACAGGCAAAGCTTTTTGCGGAAATTTCAAAACCAGCACATTCAAGGCTTGAAATCCGTCAGCATTGCCTGTATCAGCCCGCCATGAAGCTGATCCGCAACAAACGGGTCACAATCGGGCCGCTTTAGCTCAGTTGGTAGAGCACGTCATTCGTAATGACGGGGTCACGTGTTCGAGTCACGTAAGCGGCACCATTTTCCCAAATCCCAATCAACTTCAAAATTGCCAATCATTGCCTTGGGCGGCCTTATGGAGCGTCGTCGCAACGTGATGGCCCTCGATATGACATCTCTATCTTGCCGCTGAATTGAACCGCCGCTTGCCTGTTCAGGTCCGGTTAAGAGCGCTTGCCTCAGGGTATTCGCCAATGGAACCGCGGACTTCATCACGCGATTGAGTCCGTTATTGGGAGCAGAAATCATGAAGCTATTGAGCGCAGCAATTTGTCTGGTGTCGCTAGGCGTTCTAACCGGATGCGTCGATGATCCCGGCTATCGCACCGGGGGCTACTATACGACCGGTGTGTACTATCGATCTTATGATCGCGACCGCTACTACCGGGATTACGACCGCCGTTACTGGGGAGAACGAAGAGAGTGGCGGGATCGACGCGACAGGGACCGGGGCCAGGACCGGAGCGTAAGCGAATGGCGCAATCGGCCACAGCCGCCACAGCCCCGGACGGAGCCTAGCAGCGGAGGTCGCCGCGATGTACGCAACGCACCGGTCATATTGCCGAATGGTCGGGCAATTTATCCGGACTGACCGAAGCGATTGGCTTTCTCAGCCCCATCATAGATTTTGATAGTCTGTGTTTTCCCTTGTATTATCAAGGCGGCGGTGTTTTTGCGGCCTCCGAAAATTAAACCCGACGCCTGTTAGTCACCGTAAAAGACGGTCACTTGAAACCAAACCGCCCACCACACGTTCTCCGGCAGGTCATAAACAACTGGAAAGCCTGTCATCGTGGACGTCATTCGTATCCTGATCGCCATCATCCTTCCGCCCGTCGGCGTGTTTCTTCAGGTCGGGCTCGGCCTGCATTTCTGGCTGAATATTCTCCTGACGCTGTGCGGTTATGTTCCCGGCATTATCCACGCGATCTGGGTGATCCTGCGGAGGTGACATCCGCTCTCACCGGCGATGGGACGTCCGCAACATTTTAGTACGTGATTAAATTCTCATTGGCTTCTGGAACCTCGTCTTCTCCCTCACGTTATGGTGATGACACCAGCCAAGGAGAAAATCATGAATCAGATCATCTACATCGTCGGCCTCGTCGTCATCGTTCTGGCGATCCTGTCGTTTTTCGGCTTCCGTTGATCCCCGTTGTCAATTCGATCGCTTGCGCATATCCTAAGCAGCAGTGACACACGACTGCGTTCATGGGTTGCTTCGCTGTCGGGTGTATTTCGGGATCGCGTTGCTCTGGGAGGTGCACGATGAAGAACGAGAGATGGACAGAGCCTGTCGAGGTCAATCTCGAGGCGAATGGCAAGAGTGTCATCGCCGGCCCCTTCGAAGCGTTGACATTATTGACCGAAGGCTGGCCCAAAATTGGCGGATTGAGCTTCGTGAGAGCGAGAAGCGCCTGCCGTGCCGCCCTTGACGGACGTAAATCGCCCGAAGAAGCGCGTAAGTGCTTCACAGACGCGGTTTCCGAGATGCAGAAAAACCCGCATTGACGCACCCAAAAGAAAACGGCTCCTGAAAAGGAGCCGTTTTTTTATTTGCAACGCTTTCGGTGATCAAACAGCCGGAAGCGCTTTTCCTTGGCCTTACATCCAATAGGGTGCGACGCCGTAATAATCGTAGACCTTGCGGTCCTTGGCGTTCAGCAGGTCGTTATCATCGAGATTGGCGAAGTGCGGCGCGTTTTCGATCTCTTCCTTGGTGAGATCGATGCGGTAGCCGTCGAGTTCTTCGTCGTAATGCAGCTTTTCCCAGGGCAGCGGATAATAGTCGTCACCGATGCCGAGGAAGCCGCCAAAGCTCAAGACCGCATAGGCCACGCGCCCGCCGCGCTTTTCCAGAATGATGCGCTGGATCGAGCCGATATGCTTGCTGTCGGCGCCGTAGACGCGCGTGCCTTCCACCTTGTCGCTGGCGATCAGGCTCGGCGTATCCTTGACATAGGGGTCCTGTCCGGCGCGGGGTTCCTGATGCATCATGTGCCTTTCCTCCTTGATTTTCCTCGTTTGTGTCACGTCTGGTAAACCCCTCGACGGACAATTCGTTCCGCGGCGTTTCAGGTGCTTCGGCGGGAATTTTTTTGAAGGAGAATGGAACGAAAACGCGTCTTTATTGGCGGATTTTCTGCCAGACGGAGGGAGAAACACCGACCATCTTGCGAAAGACGCGAGAGAAATGCGCCTGATCCGAAAAACCGGCGGCAATGGCGATGTCGGTCAGCGCCATGTCGGTCCGCATCATCAGTTCCTTGACGCGATCGATGCGCGCCTGCATCTGCCATTGGTGGGGCGGCACGCCGGTGGAGGCCTTGAAGGCATGGCTGAAATGCGATTGCGACAGGTTGGTGAGTTCCGCAAGTTCCTCCAGCCGGATCGACCGCAGGCAATGTTCGCGGATGTAATCCGTCGCCGCCCTCAACTGCCAGGCGGCGAGCTTGCTGCGTTTTTTGACCGGCTCCCGCTTCACTTTCAGGAAATCCGTTAATAGCGCCAGCACGAGGCTTTCGCCATAAAGGTCATGCAGCGGATCGGGATTATCACATTCGGCGGCAATCAATCGCGCCAGCGCCAGCAGGCGCTCATCCTCGAACATCAGATGCGGATCGAGCAGGCTGTGCGGATCGAAGCCCTGCACCAGCCGCGCGCCCAGCAATCCCGCATCGAAATGCAGATCGAGGTGGCGCACGAAGGAGACGTTGCTCAGTTCGGCATGCACATCCAGATCGGCAGGCACGAAGGAAATACGGTTCGCCTTGGACGAACCGTAATTGTCGCGGCGGCAGCGGTTCATCATGAACCGGCCGTCATCCGTCCCGTCCATGTCCAGCAGGAAAACGAAACGCGGATCCTTGCCGACATAACGGCCGCCCGCCTTCGGGGCGCAACGCACATCCCAGAGATCGGCGACGATGCCGTTCCACACCCGCGAGCGCGGGCCGCCGATGACGGCAAAGCCCTCGATCTCATTTTCCATCCGCACGCGGAAAGCCATGGCCTCTCGATCCCGCAGGGCGCCATGGCGCCACTATAAACATGATAAATCTATTCATGTTTATAGTGGCAAACTGCTTTCCCCGCAACTGCCGGCCTTCGGCCAAGCCTTACCACTTCTTGGAAAGCTTGAAGGTGACGGTGCGGCTATCGCCCCAGCCGCAGACGGAGACGCCGGCGCAGCTCTTCACATATTCCTTGTCGAAGACATTGGCGACGTTGATCGATGCGGTCCAGTCGTTCTTCTCGTAGCGGATTGCAGCGTCGAAGACGGCGGCATCCGGAACACGCAGCGTATTTGCCTCATCCGCCCAGGATTTGCCCTGATACCTAACGCCGCCGCCGAGGCTGAGACCTTCCAGCGCGTCTGTGGTAAAGGCATAGTCCAGCCACAGCGAGGCGGTGTGGGCAGGCACGATCCATGGCGATTTGCCGATAAGGTTAGGATTGGCGTCGCGGGTAATCTCCAGATCCGTATAGGAATAAGAGGCGAGCGCCTTCCAGTTGTCGGTGAGATTGGCCTTGGCCTCCAGCTCGAAGCCGGTGGATTCCACCTGCCCGAACTGACCGCTCGTGGTCACGCCGCCGGCCGTATAGGAAACGATGGCATTGTCCTTGACCAGCTTGAAGACGGAGGCGGTGATGCTGCCGTCGAAGAAGGTCGGCTCATATTTGATACCGGCCTCGAACTGGTGTCCCTCTTCCGGCGAAGCGGGAGTGCCATCCGCAAGCGTATCGATGAGCGGATTGAAGAAAGTGGCCGCCGAGACATAGGGTGTCAGGCCATTGTCGAATTCATAGGCGAGACCGGCGCGGCCGCTCAGCGCATCGTCATTGGAGCGGCGGGAGAGACCCGCAGGGAGCCTATTGTTCAGCTCGGTGTCGACATAGTCGTAACGGCCGTTCAGCGTGACCAGCCAGCCATCGCCGAAGCGCAGCTGGTCCTGCGCGTAGATGCCGATCTGCTGCTGGGTCACGATATTGTCGGCATAGACGAAATTCGTTCCCTGCGTCGAGCCATAGACCGGGTTGAGCGCACCGATTGCATTCGATCCGCAGCAGGCCTGCACCTGGTCCAGCCGGTAATATTTATAGTCGAGACCGAAGAGCAGAGAGTGATTGACCGCGCCGGTATCGAACTGGCCTTCGACCCGGTTATCCACGCCGAAACTGTCGACTTTCGACACGCCATCGTAACCGAAGCGAGTCAACATATAGTCGTTGGTGGTGGCATCGAGGATCGGCTGGCCGTTTGCATCTGTATTGGCCCAGCCGCCGGCATAGGGTCCGGTCTCATGCTTGTAGAGGTGGCCATAGCGGGCGTTCTGGCTGATCTTCCAGCCATTGTCGAATTCATGGCTGACCTCGTAACCCACCATGGACTGGTAGACGCGGCCATTGTCGATATCCGGCTCGCCATAAAAGGCCTTGCGGTCGAGCTTGCCGAAGGGCGCGTCGACCACGGTGCCGACATAAGGCAGGAAGCCGTTGCCGATATGAACCTGATCGAGCGCCGAGAAATAACCGTAAAGCGTGGCACTTGTCTGCGCGTCCGGCTCGAAGGTGATCTGCGGCATGATGAAGCCGCGCAAATCCTCGGAATAATCGGTGTAATTGTCGCCGCCGGAGACCTTGCCGGTGACGCGGTATTTCCACACGCCTTCACCATCGACCTTGTCGCCGAGATCGAAACCGAAGAAGGCATTGCCGAAATTATTGATGCCGATTTCCGTTTCGCGCACCGGCTCATCCTGCGTGCGCTTGCGGACCATCTGCACAATACCGCCGGGATTGGCGCCGCCATAAAGCACCGAGGCAGGGCCTTTCAGAACTTCCACGCGCTCCAGACCGTAGGCATCCATCTGGAAACCGCCGAAACCGTAGCTGAACAGGTTCAGACCATCCAGAAACACGCCGGTCTGGGTGGCCTGAAAACCGCGAATATAAATCCAGTCCGTATCCGGGTCGGTGCCGAAGGGCTCCGCCGTCACACCGGGGGTATAACGCAGTACCTCGTCGATTTTCGTCACTGCGCCGCGGTCATCCATTTCCTGGCGGCCGACGACCGATACGGATTGCGGAATATCCCTGGTTTCCGTCTCGGTTTTCGAACCGGTCGCACTTTTCTTCGCGACATAACCCCGGACCGGACCTGTCGCGTTTTCCGCGCCCTGCCCTTCAACGGTAATCTGCTGCAGAACGGTCGTGTCCTGCGCGTGGCCCATCGCTGGCGCCAGCAAAACAACGGCGGCCGTGCCCAAAGCCAGACGGCTCAAAAACATCCCATGCAAATTTTTCAAGATATGCCCCGAAACAGATCGCAGCCGATGTCCAAATTCGACAGGCCGCGGCACCTCAATTAAGCTGAGTATTTACATCAGGATTAAGGCAGGATGCTTGTCGTTTTCTGGCGGGATTTGAAGCTTATTGGCCTCTCGCACAGTTTTGCGCCCGTCATTTATCGGACAGGGCTTCGATATCAGCCCTTGCGCCGGCCGATCCTTGCAAGCTGCATGACCGGAAGCATGCCGATGACGACGATTGCCAGCGCTGCGATTGCCGCCTCCTCATAGGTGCCGCGCGCCGCTTCGCCATAAAGATGGGTAGCGAAGGTTTCGAAATTCAGCGGCCTCAACAGAAGCGTGGCGGGAAGCTCCTTGACGCAATCGACAAAGATCAGCAGCGCCGCTGCCGCAAGCGACGCCTTGGATAGCGGCAGATGAATCTGGCGGAATGTCTGCGTCGCGGATCGTCCGAGCGTTCGCGAGGCGTGATCGAAGGATTGCGGTATGCGGCTGAGGCCGGCATCCACACCGCCCGCCGCAATGGTGAGGAAACGCGCCGAATAGGCATAGATCAGCGCCGCACCGCTGCCGATGAAGATGAGGCCGGTAGAGATGCCGAACCAGTCACGCATGGTCTGGTCGACAAACCGGTCGAAGCCGCCAAGCGCGATCAGCACGCCGATGGCGATGACCGTGCCGGGGGCCGCATATCCGACCGTCGAAAGCCGGTAGGACCAGAGCGAGAGACGCCCCGGTGCAAGACGCATGGCGTAGGCAACCGCAAGGCCGAGGATCAGGGTGATAACCGTCGCCAGGCCGGCAAAGACGATGGTGTTCAGAGCTTCATCGGCAAAGCGGGCGGAGAGGCCGCTGAAACGGAACCGTTTCCATGCCTCGATGACGAGATAGCTGGCCGGCGCCACAAAGCCGATCAGGACCGGCAGGCCGCCGAGTACGAAAGCGGCCCAGCCCTTCAGGCCGTTGAGTCGCAGCGGCTCCAGTTCCCTGCTTTTCTGCGCCGAAACCGCATAACGCTGCTTGCGCCGCGCCCAGCGCTCAAGCGCCACGAGGGCGACAACGATGAACAGCATGGAAAGCGCGATCTGCGCCGCACCCGGCAGGTCGGATTTCGTGACCCAGGTGGTGTAGACGGAAACGGTGAGCGTGCGGACGCCCAGAAACTCCGATGCGCCTATATCATTCAGCGCTTCCATCAGGGCAAGGCTGATGCCGACCGCAATCGCCGGGCGCGCCAGCGGCACCGCCACCTTGAAGAAGGCCGCGCGTCTGGAAACGCCGAGCGTTCGTGCCGCTTCCAGCAGGTTGCCCGCCTGCGTCAGGAACATGGCGCGCACGGGAATATAGACATAGGGAAACAGCACGAAGCCGAGAAGGACGATGCAGCCCGTCATGGACCTTATGTCCGGCAGACGAAATTCGCGCGGGCTGGAATAACCGAGCAGCCAGCGGATCGCGCCCTGCACCGGTCCGATGGGATGCAGAATATCCAGATAGGCGTAAGCGACGATATAGGTGGGCATGGCCAGCGGCAGCAGCAGCGCCCATTCCAATATTTTGCGGCCGGGAAAATCATAGGCGGTGACCAACCAGGCGGCATAGGTTCCGACGACACCGGCCAGCAGCCCGACCCCGGCGAGAAGGATCGCCGTATCCGGAAGCGCCGTCCAGAGCACGGTCGAGCCGAGATGCGCCCACAGGCCTTCAGAACCCTGCAACGCCTGCGATACAAGCGCCAGAACCGGCACCATAGCGCCGCAGACCGCCAGCACGGAGAGGCACAGCCACCAGAAGGAGGATGAAAACCTGGCTCGGGCACGAGGTGTCAGTGGCTGGATGGCGTCTGGATTCATGTGCTTTCAGAAAATACGCGGAAAGGCGCCCGCAGATGCGAACGCCTTCCACCAAGTTATCGCTGATTGGCCTTTACTTGTCGAAACCGACCTTGTCGACCAGCTCGCTCGCCTGCTTGCGGTGCGAGACGATTTCCGTCAGCGGCTTGTTATCGATCTTCAGCGTGCCGAAGGAAGCGATGATCTCGTTGAGAGCCGCACCCTGCTTGACCGGATATTCGTAGTTGGCTTCAGCATAGATCTTCTGGGCTTCGTCGGAGACGAGATATTCCAGCAGCTTGACGGCTTCCGCCTTGTTCGGTGCATTCTTGGCCACGGCAGCGCCGCTGATATTGACCTGCGTGCCGCCATTCTTGAAGGTCGGCAGAACGACCTTGATGGCGTCGCCCCACTTCACCTGCTCCTCGCCGCCCTTGCCCGAGCGCATCAGGCCGACATAATAGGAGTTGGCGATGCCGATATCGCAAATGCCGCCGAGGATGTCCTTGGCGACATCGCGGTCGCCGCCGCCTGCCTTGCGGGCCAGGTTTTCCTTGACGCCGGCAAGCCACTTCTCGGTGTCCGCAGCGCCGTAATGGGCGATGTAGTCGGCAAAGAGCGCCGTGTTATAGGGGTGCTGGCCGGCGCGAATGCAGACCTTGCCCTTCCACTTCGCATCCGCCAGATCTTCATAGTTGAAGGAGGCGAGATCGACATCCTTCGCCGCATAAAGAACGCGGGCGCGCATGGAGAGCGCGAACCAATGGCCCTTGGCATCACGAAGTTCAGCCGGGATAGCCTTGGTCAAGGTTTCGGATTCGACCGCCTGGGTGACACCCTTTTCAGCGAGATCGACGAGGTTGCCGGCATCCACCGTCATCAGAACGTCGGCAGGCGAGCTTGCGCCCTCGCTCAGAACGCGCTCGGCAAGACCGTCCTTCAGGAACACGGTGTTGACCTTGACGCCGCTCGAGGCGGTGAAGGATTCCAGAAGCGGCTGGATCAGGCCCGGTTCGCGGGTGGTGTAGATGTTGAGTTCCGCAGCGCTGGCCGTTCCGGCTGCAAAGGCAACCGTGCTGGCAAGCAGGGCAAATCTGGTAAATTTCGTCATGTTTTGTCTCCCTCTCCGATAGCGGCAATATAGAGGGAGCAGACATCATACCTGATGACCCAAATCAAGTTTTATTTCTCTGTTTTTCGCGCGGATTCGATCACCAAGAGTTGAAAATGGAGCGGAAATAAACATACAAATCCGCTCACTCAACTTGCAGTAAATATCAGCACTCCCTTGGGATCGATACCGAAACGCACCGCTGTCGTCCTGGCGGGTGTGCGCTGCATTGTCCTGACACGCAGATCGGCCGACAGTCCGGGCACGGCTATGCCAAGCTGCTCGATCTCCCCCAGGAAGACACGGCTCGATATTTCGCCGGCAATTCCTTCTTTCGCCGCACCGTCCTCGATGATCGAAATCGCATTTGGGCGAACATAGGCAATGGCGGCGAGACCGTCAGGCAGATCGGACGCGTCGCCCAGAAGCCCGAGCGGCGTTTCGACGCGACCCTGTCTTACCCGGCCTTCGATCTTGTTGAAGGCGCAGAAAAAATCGGCGGCATAACGGGTTTTGGGATGATCGTGGATTTCGTAACCCGTGCCGCTCTGCACGATGCGCCCGCGCTGCATCAGAACCACACGGTCGCCTGCGGAAAGCGCCTCTTCCGGATCATGCGTCACCATGATCGCCGTCGTGCCCAGTTGCCGCAACAGGCCGAGCGTTTCCTCGCGCACGCTGTCGCGCAATCCCCTGTCCAGATTGGAAAAGGGTTCGTCCATCAGAAGCAGGCCGGGCTGCGGGGCAAGCGCGCGGGCGAGCGCCACACGCTGTTGCTCGCCGCCCGAAAGCGTATGCGGATAACGTTTCGCCAGTTCCTGCAGGTGAACATGTTCGATCATCTCTGCGGCGCGGCGGCGGGCTTCCACCTTCGGCAAAGACCGAAGACCGAACATCACATTCTGCTCGACGGTCAGATGCGGAAACAGCGCATAATCCTGAAAGACAAAACCGATATTGCGCTTTTCCGGCTCGACGAAAACAGCGGGGCCGGCAACGGCAGCGCCGTTCAGGGAAACGCTGCCATGGTCCGGCGTCTCCACGCCCGCCACGATGCGCAGCAAGGTCGATTTTCCACAGCCGGAGCGTCCCACCAGACAAATGATTTCGCCGCGTTCGACGGAAAGATCGATATCGGACAGCACTTCCGTATCGCCGAATCTCTTCCCGACCGATTTCAGTTCAAGCGCTGCCCTGCCTGCCATTTCCAATCCTGCCCTGCTTTGCGAATTATGTTGATCGCTCAAATCAGGATTAAAGTCAAAAAAGCCGGGCAAAATGCTTTTCCCTTCACGAGTTGGCGAGATGTGCGGCAGCAATATTGACGTTTACGTTAGAGTTAAATAGGCTTTGCCGACGAGATGGACGTCAAGGGATTACGCGTCTATCATTCGTCACCGGGGAGCGAGAGGAGCGGTCGATCCGGTGACGCCACAGGGAGTTCCCTCAACCCGGCCGATTGAGCCGGCTGAATGCGGGAGCTTCGTGAACATCAGGCAGCCGAAAGCGCCCTTCACGCGTTTCAAGGAATGCGCGGCGCGACAAAGACTCTGGGAGGAGAAGCATGAGTGAACTGTCCTTGGGACACCCGGAAAATGTCAGCGCAGAGAAGCGCTGGCTGGCATCCTATCCGCCGGGCGTACCTTCCGAAATCCCCGCATCCGCCCATGCCTCCCTTGTCGAACTTCTCGAAAAGAGCTGTGCGCAATTTGCCGACCGCAAGGCCTTTTCCAGCATGGGAAAGTCCCTGACCTATCGGGAACTGGACGCTGAAACCCGCGCGGTCGCTGCCTGGCTGCAATCCAGAGGGCTGGAAAAAGGCGACCGGGTTGCCGTGATGATGCCGAATATCCTGCAAAATCCCGTCGCGGTATACGGGATCCTGCGGGCGGGGATGATCGTGGTCAATGTCAATCCGCTCTACACACCGCGCGAGCTGGAACATCAGCTCAAGGATTCCGGCGCAAAGGCGATCTTTGTTCTGGAAAACTTCGCCCATGTGGCCCAGCAGGCGGTGCCGAAAACCGCGGTTCGGCATGTGGTCGTCGCGGCGATGGGCGATCTCCTCGGCCTGAAGGGACATATCGTCAATCTGGTGGTTCGCAAGGTCAAGAAACTGGTGCCCGCCTACACCATTCCCGGTTCCATTAGCTTCAAGGCGATGCTGAAGGAAGGTCAGGGATTTTCGCTGAAGCCGGTCAGCCTTACGGCGCAGGACATCGCCTTCCTGCAATATACCGGCGGCACAACGGGTGTATCCAAGGGTGCGGTTCTCACCCATGCCAATCTTCTGGCCAACAAGCTTCAGATCAGCCTGTGGCTGGACGCCGCCTTCAACGGCCGAAAGGACCGTCCGGAAGTTCTCAACTTCATCTGCGCGCTGCCGCTCTGCCACATCTTCGCATTGACGGTGAATTCGCTGATGGGCATTGCGCTCGGCGGTCATAATCTGCTGATCGCCAATCCACGCGATATTCCCGGCTTCGTGAAGGAGCTGACGCATTATCAGCCGCATATTTTCCCCGGCATCAACACGCTTTTCAACGCGCTGATGAACAATGAGGATTTTCGCAAGCTCGATCTGTCGTCGCTTATTCTGGTTCTCGGCGGCGGCATGGCCGTGCAAAGGCCCGTTGCGGAGCGCTGGCTTTCCATTGTCGGTTGCCCGATTGCCGAAGGTTACGGTCTTTCCGAGACATCGCCCGTTGCAACGGTCAATCGTCTCGATTCGACGGAATTCAGCGGCACCATCGGTCTGCCGATTTCCTCGACGGAAATCGATATTCGCGACGAGGACGGCAACAGCCTGCCGACAGGCGAAGTCGGCGAGATCTGCATTCGCGGGCCGCAGGTCATGGCCGGCTATTGGCAGCGGCCGGATGAAACCGCAAAAGCCATGACCGCCGACGGCTTCTTCCGTTCCGGCGACATGGGTTTCATGGACGAGCGCGGTTACACCAAGATCGTCGACCGCAAGAAGGACATGATCCTCGTTTCCGGTTTCAACGTCTATCCGAACGAAGTAGAGGAAGTGGCCGCCAGCCATCCGGGCGTGCTGGAATGCGCCGCCATCGGTGTTCCGGACGAACATTCCGGCGAAACCGTCAAACTTTTCGTGGTCAAAAAGGACCAGTCGCTCACGGAAGCGGAGCTCAAGGCCTTCTGCGCCAAGAACCTGACGAACTACAAAAGGCCGAAAATCATCGAGTTCCGCACCGAGTTGCCGAAATCGAATGTCGGTAAAATCTTGCGGCGCGAATTGCGCAATCTGAACTGATTGTCTCGCGCAATGGGGAGAGCCGGGCGACCGGCTCTTTCTTTCATCCCGGCCCTTTTCTTTTATCAAAGTCGCCTTGATTTGGCCGCCTGAAAAAGAATAGTTTCCTCATCCTTCCACGGAAGCCGAGGAGCACAAGATGCAGGCCACCATCGAAAAACTGAAAGCAACGGCGAGCAGCACAGCCGCAACCGATCTTCGCGCCGCCTTTGCGGCCGACGACAAGAGATTCAGCCGTTTCAGCGCCAAATTCGATGACCTGCTGATGGACTATTCCAAATGCGCCGTGAACGAAGAGATCGTCACGCTTCTCGAACAGCTCGCACGCGAAGGCGGTGTCGAGGCCAAGCGCGAGGAGATGTTCTCGGGCAAGGCGATCAACTTCACCGAAGACCGCGCCGTGCTGCATACCGCGCTGCGCAATCGCTCCAATACGCCGGTTCTCGTGGACGGCAAGAACGTGATGCCCGATGTGAACGCCGTTCTGGCGGCCATGGGCAAGTTTGCCGATGCCATCCGCTCCGGCGCTCTCAAGGGCGCGACTGGCAAGAAGATCACCGACGTCATCAATATCGGCATTGGCGGTTCCGATCTCGGCCCTGTCATGGCGACACTGGCGCTCGCGCCTTTCCATGACGGCCCGCGCGCGCATTTCGTCTCGAACATCGATGCCGCCCATATCGCCGACACGCTGAAGCTCGTCGACCCGGAAACCTCGCTGTTCATCGTCGCGTCGAAGACCTTCACCACCATCGAAACCATGACGAATGCCGCCACCGCGCGCCGCTTCATCGCCGAGAAACTGGGTGAGGCAGCTGTCAAGCATCACTTCGCCGCCGTTTCCACCGCACTGGAAAAGGTTGCCGCCTTCGGTATCGAAAGCGACCGCATCTTCGGTTTCTGGGACTGGGTGGGCGGACGTTATTCGATCTGGTCGGCCATCGGCCTGCCGCTGATGATCGCCATCGGGCCAGATAATTTCGGCAAGTTCCTGGATGGCGCGCATGCCATGGACAGGCATTTCCGCGAAGCGCCGATCCGCGAAAATCTGCCGATGCTGCTCGGCCTCATCGGTTTTTATAACCGCAACGTGCTGAATTATCCGACCCGGGCGATCCTGCCCTATGACCAGCGGCTCTCGCGTTTCCCGGCCTATTTGCAGCAGCTCGACATGGAATCGAACGGCAAGGGTGTGACCATCGACGGCACGCCCGTCGAAGGCCAGTCCGGCCCGGTCGTCTGGGGCGAGCCCGGCACCAACGGCCAGCACGCCTTCTACCAGCTCATCCACCAGGGCACGAGCGTCATTCCGGCGGAATTCATGATCGCCGCCAACGGTTTCGAGCCCGAACTGCGCCACCAACACCAGCTTCTCATCGCCAATTGCCTGGCGCAATCGGAAGCGCTGATGAAGGGCCGCACGCTCGCCGAAGCGAAAGCCCAGCTCACCTCCAAGGGCATGGAAGACAAACTCGCCGATTTCATCGCGCCGCATCGCGTCTTCACCGGCAACCGCCCCTCCATCACCTTCGTCTACGACAAGCTGACGCCGTTCGCGCTCGGTCGCCTGATCGCGCTCTACGAGCACCGCGTTTTCGTCGAAGGCGTGCTGTTCCGCATCAACTCCTTCGACCAGTGGGGCGTGGAGCTTGGCAAGGAACTGGCGACCGGCCTGCTTCCCGTCGTTGAAGGCAAGGAAAGTGCAGCCGGCCATGACAGCTCGACGCAGGGGCTGGTGAAAGCGCTGGCGGGACTGGCGGGCTGAGGGACGTTACGACCGCGATCTAAAAAGCCGGAGACACCTCCGGCTTTTTTAATGTGGCGGCTCAAATATAAAGCGCCGCCATCTTGCGCCACGCGCCCGCCCGGTGGGCGCGGCCATCCCAGACATGCATTCGATGCCCCACCTGTTTTTCCGACAGAACACGGCTGAGGTGATGGTTGTTGTCCAGAAACGGGTCGGCATCGCCGATGGTGAAAACCATGTCGATGCGGCGCAGGCTATCGAGTCGCCATGGGCAGGCGAGGCCCGGCAGGAAATGGCTCGGCATGTGGAAATAGACATCGTCATCGTAATAGCCGTCGAACAGATCGCCGAAGGATTCCACCTTCATCGTCAGGTCATAACGGCCGGAAAAGGCGACGAGCTTGCGAAAAAGATGCGGGTGGCGAAAGACGAGGCTGGCGGCCTGAAACGCACCCAGGCTGCAACCCTGCACGATCGTATCGCTATTCGGGTTTTTCTCGGCCATCAACGGCAGCACTTCGTTCAGAATATAGTCTTCGAAGGCGGCGTGCCGGCGAATGCGATCGGCGGGATGATGCCCGGCCGCGTAGAAGGTCTCTCTGGCCAGCCCCTCTATGCAATAGAGCTGAAGGTGGCCCGCCTCCAGCTTATCGGCCAGACTGCCGACAAGACCCAGTTCCTCATATTCGAAGAAACGCCCGTCGCGGGTGGGAAACATCAGCACCTTGGCGCCGGAATGTCCGAATATTAGCAGCTCCATGTCGCGATGGAGCCTTTGACTATACCAACGGAGATATTCGCGTTTCATGGCACCTTGAAAAACCGTCTGACCTTGTCCTTATGGACCGCATCTTGCGATGCGCTGTCAGGGTAATCGAAATGCCCGGCGTCGAGGATGAATATTTCATTAAATTTTGATTTTGGCAGCGCATTGGCCACCGCGAACTGGCAGGGCGGCGCGACCGCCGGGTCGAAAAGCGCGGGTGCGACCAGCATCGGCACTTTTATGCGGGTGGCGGCACAGGCGGCATCGAACAGGCGCAGCGTCTCAAGCAGGTTTGCGTGGGTCTTCTGATAGGTTTGAACCGCATCCGCGCTGCCGACGGTCGGCAGCGTCAGCCAGAACGGCCGGTGTCCGAATGTCGGCACGACAAGATGACCACGGTCTATGCGCTCGTCGAAAGGGATGGCCAGGGCACCGATGCCGCCGCCGAAACTGATGCCGCTATAACCCACCTGCCCTTCCAGCCACGGATAAAGGCTGATGAGCGTGGAAACGGCAACCCACAGATCGTCGACGCAACCGCCGATGATGTAATCGTCTTTCCTGTCGATGTTATAGAGAACATGGAGCGCCGGGTCGGACGAGATCGGCGGACAGGCGCTCAGCGAAAGCCCGCGAAAACAGGGAAACAACACGGCCGTTTCTTCCACCGGCACGTCCAAATCGGGTTCCCCTCGCCCGCCATAACCATGGCCGACTACGAGGCCGCGACGCACCTGCCCTTCGCGCGGCAAAAGCAGCCACCCGCCAATGCGAAAACCGCCGGTGGAGGTGTAGGTTATTTCGAGGACATGCCAGCGGGGGTCACTGAGCCTGCTTTTGCGCAGCACCGGCCGGGGATCCGTGGCGAGCGCGCGGCGATAGCGCTTTTTCCAGAAATCATCGAAGCCCGGCGGCGCTTCGGGTGGTGTAATGGCCAGCAGCTGCTCGCGCTGCATGCCATAGGTCGGGTCGAAATCGAAAGGATGGGACTTGGGAACGCTCATGCGATGCTTGTTTCGCGAAAAAACAGCAGACACAAGCTTCATAATATCGAAATAACGGTTTTTTACGGTTCTAAAGCCGGGAAGAGTGTTGAACCACCTTTTCAAAATGGTTCAACCGCGCTCATCACAGACCGATTTCGTGCGCAAAGGGCGGGTTCGCGCCCGCCCGCGAAACGGTGACAGCGGCCGCTTTCGCGCCCAGCGCCAAAGCCTTCCTGATCTGGTCTTCCGTCAGCGAGGCAACCTGCGCCTTGGTCAGAAGGCCCTGCATTTTCAGCGAGGCGAGAATACCGGCATCGAAGGTATCACCCGCGCCGACAGTGTCGACCACTTCCACCCGCTCGGAGGCCACTTCAACCTTGAGATTGGCGCTATACCCCACCGCGCCCTTGGCGCCACGGGTAACGACGACGAGTTTCGCACCATGGTGCAGCCAGTGGCGGGCAAGCGTGTCCTCATCGCCTTCCAGCCCGAACCAGGCAAGGTCTTCATCCGAGAATTTCACGATATCCGACATGGCCGCCATGCGACGGATGCGGGCCATGTGGGACTGCTTGTCCTTGATGAAGCCAGGGCGAATATTCGGATCAAGCGAGATGACACGGCTTTTGTGCTCGCGCGTCATCAGGGCCTCATAGGTGCTGCCGCAGGGCTCCGGGATGAGGCTGATCGCGCCGAAATGCAGCGCCTCGCAATCGGCGCCCAGTGCCGGCAGCTCCGCCTCGGTAATCATCCGGCCGGCGGTGTTTTCGTCGTAGAAGGCATAGGTCGCATGGCCATCCACCAGCTTCACGAAGGCGATGGTGGTCGGCCGCGAAAGGGTGGCGCAATAGCTGAAGTCGACATTGCTGGCGCGCAGGGTTTCCCGCAGGATATCGCCCATCATGTCATCGGAAAGACCCGTGAAGAAGGCGGAGGGAACGCCGAGACGCCCCAACGCAATCGCCGTGTTGAAGACCGCTCCGCCTGCATAGGGGGCAAAACCCGCTTCACCCAGCGTCGTCTGCCGGGGCAGCATGTCGATCAGGGCTTCACCACAACACAGGATCATTACGGTCCTCCTCAAAACAGCAAATCAAATGGACTTAAATCGATTTAGACGAAGATCGATCGGAAGGCCAGCCGCAAAACCGGGCTGGCCGCATCCGAAATTAAGATTGCGGCAATTCGCTGACACCGCCGCGTTTTGCCGACCATGGCAGCGGGTTATCGAGGAAGGCTTCGACCTCCGAGAGAGTCTTTTCGTCGAACAGTTTTTCAGCCCGGGCAACCGCCAGAACATCGCGCCAGGTGGTCAGGTAATGCAGCTTGACATTGCCATTGGCGAAGCGCGCTTCGGCCTCTTCGAAGATGCCGTAGTAGAACAGCGCGATGCCGTGATCGACAATGCCGCCCGCCGCACGGATGGCGTCGATGAAGGTGAACATCGAGCCGCCGGCCGTCGTCAGATCCTCGATGACGAGAACACGTGCACCTTCCGGCATATGGCCTTCGATCTGGGCGTTGCGGCCATGGCCTTTCGGCTTCTTGCGGCAATAGATCATCGGCAGGCCGAGACGTTCGGCAAGGAAAGCAGCAAAGGGAATGCCCGCCGTTTCACCGCCCGCCACACAGTCGAACTTCTCGAAACCGGCCTCGCGCATCACCGCCGCCGCCGCAAAATCCATCGCCGCCGAGCGGATGCGCGGGAAGGAGATGAGCTTGCGCATGTCGATGTAAACCGGGCTCTTCATGCCCGAAGCGAAGGTGTAGGGGCTTTCGGAATTGAAGTGGACCGCCTTGATTTCCCACAACATCTTCGCAACCAGTTCCGCAACGACGGCGCGGTCAGTGAATGTGAAATGGTTCATAGGCGTTCTCCTTTTTCGGCCTTGGTTTATCGCTCCGAAAACCCGGATCGGTTTTCGGAAAGCACAACGTCTCGGTTCAGCATTGCAGGCATCCGCAGGCGGCATCGAAAGGCAAATGCCTGGGGACCATAACAAAACCGCCGGCAGTGCCGGCGGTTACTAAAAAATCAACTCACATCCCAATGGAGCGGGAACATCGGATCGAACACGGTCACCGGCCCGGCACCCGTCTCGATTTTTTCAGGAAAGGCCACCGCTTCCTCGCGCTTGACCAGCGTGATGGTTTCCTCGTTCGGCGCAAGACCATACCAGGCCGGGCCGTTGAGCGAAGCGAAGGCTTCCAGCCTGTCGAGGGCGTTCTCATCCTCAAAGACATGGGCAAGACAGCTCATGGTGTTGATGGAGGTATAGATGCCGGCGCAGCCGCAGGCGCATTCCTTCAGCGGATCCACATGCGGGGCGGAATCCGTGCCGAGGAAGAAGCGGGCATCGCCCGAAGTCGCGGCAGCCCGCAGCGCCAGCCGGTGCTCCTCGCGCTTGGCGACGGGCAGGCAATAATAATGCGGCTTGATACCGCCAACGAGAATGGCGTTACGGTTGATGATGAGATGGTGGGTGGTGATGGAACCGGCGATGTTGGCCTTGGACGACTTGATATAGTCCACGCCGTCGCGGGTGGTGATGTGCTCCATCGTCACCTTGAGCTCCGGCAGGCGCTGGCGCAGAGGCTCCAGAACCGTATCGATGAACACCTTCTCGCGGTCGAAAATATCGACTTCCGGCGTCGTTACCTCACCATGCACGCAAAGCGGCAGGCCGATCTTCGCCATGCGTTCCAGAACCGGCATGGCCTTGTTGAAATCGCGCACACCGCCATGGGAATTGGTGGTCGCACCCGCCGGGTAGAGCTTTACGGCGGTGATGAGGCCGCTTTTTTTGCCCTCTTCCACATCGTCGGCCTGCGTGTCCTCGGTCAGATAGAGGGTCATCAGCGGCTCGAAACGGTCACCCGCCGGAATTGCCTTGACGATGCGTTCGCGGTAGGCGCGGGCATCGGCCGTGGTGACGACCGGCGGCACCAGGTTCGGCATGATGATGGCGCGGGCGAAATGGCGGCTCGTATCCCCGATCACCCCTTCCAGCATTGCCCCATCACGCAGGTGCAGGTGCCAGTCATCAGGGCGGCGCAGGGTGAGCGACTTCATCGGGATACCTCGGAGCATGACGGAATTGGCGCCCGCTTAGCATCTTTTGCCGCGGGAAAACAGCCGCCAAAGTTCATCGGGCGGCTGTAAATGTCATTTTTTTAAAGCATGCCTCAGATGTTGCCCGCTTCCGGCCCCCAGACATCGGTCATGGCGAAACCATCGGCCAGCGGATCAAACGGGTCGAGACCTACCTGATGCAGCCCGAAGGTGAAGCCGCGCCCGGCAATGGTGGGAATAACAGCCGGGCGGCCGGCCACCTCGGTGACGGCGGAAAGGCCGACATCGAATTCCGAACCGATGATCGAGCGGGATTTATACTCGTCTCCCACCTTCACCTTGCCGCGCGCATAGAGCGTGGCGAGATTGGCGGAGTTGCCGGTGCCGCAGGGCGAGCGGTCCGCCCGGCCCGGCCACATGGTGGTGCAGGTGCGGATGGAGCCATCCGCATCCACATCGCGGAACATGACATAGGCGACACCGGAAATGGCCGGGATTTCCGGATGAACAACGGTCATTTCACGGTTGACCAGATCCTTCAGGATCATGCCCGCCGAAACCAGTTTTGCCGCATTGGCCTTTTCGATCGTCAGGCCGATCTGGCGGACATCGACCAGCGCATAAAAGATGCCGCCGTACGAAATATCCATCGTCACCCTGCCCCATTCGGGCGTGTCGATGCTGACATCCAGCTCATGCACGAAGGACGGCACCATGGTCAGCTTGACTTTTTCGCAACGGCCATCGCGGCAGGTGGCCGTGGCCTTGACCAGACCGGCGGCTGTTTCGAGGATGATAACGGTTTCCGGCTCCTGCATTTCCACCATGCCGCTTTCCAGAAGCGCGGTCGTCGCGCAGATGGAATTGGAACCGGAGCTGGCATGCGCCTGATCCGGCTGGAGAATGACGAAAGCGGCATGCGCATCCGGGTGCTTCGGCGGCAGGAGAAGATTGACCGATCCCATCGGCGTGCCGCGCGGCTCCAGCGTCAGGAAGCGGCGAAGCGCCTCACCCCGCGGATCGGTATTCATCCAGTGAAGCTGTTCGGCCACCGTATTGCCGGGAATTTTCGGCGCGCCGCCGGTGACGACACGGCCGATTTCGCCTTCGCAATGAACATCGAGAAGCTGGAGGGTGCGTTTCCAACGCATGGGGGTCTACTCCGGAAGTTAAGCTGCTGACCGGACCATATAGATAAAAATACAAGCTGTATACAAATCTGCGAAGGCGAGATGGTGAAAATCGCTTACGGTTTCACCATCTCGCTTTTGATCTTTGATCTATCGGTTACGGCACTCTGCCCGGTTTCGATTGGCGGCCGCCTCGCAATTCACTCTCGACGACTGAACAGCCTGATCGTCCACCACGGAACCGGCGGTATCGCCCACCGATCCGACGGTATTTTCCACGGAGCGGCCGAGCCGCTCCACCTGCCTGCCGTAATTTTCACGCGTGCGTGGATCGAACACCGCAATCGGCGCGCTGACCACGACGCTCGCCGCTGTTCCGACGGTTTGCGCAGCCCCGATGCTGACGGCACCCAGCGCCTCCCCCAGACCGACATCGGAATCCGTTACCGTCTGCCCGGCGATAAGGCGGTCGCCGATAAGCCGAACAACCTCGGGGCTTTCGGCAAACTTGCCATGATTCAGGCGGTCGCCGGATTGCAGCTTGGTCAAATCCAGAACAGTGATGCCGGCTTTTTCAAGCTCGCTGCGATAGGGCTCGACGGATGGGTCGATCTGGCCGAGACGATCGACATTGCCGGAAATGCGGCGCGACAGGCTAAGAGCGCGATCATCCTGCGAAACGAACAGAGTGAATTTCGGCGGGGTTTTGCCGAGGCTTGCGAATTGCCGGCTGAACACATCCACATCAAGATCCGGCGCGGCGAGAATGACATTGCCGATCTTCGGATCGACGCGGCCATTGCGAATGGCCATCTGGCGCAGCGCCTCCACCGCAAGCCAGGTGCCCATGGAATGGGCCATGACCGTGACCTCACCGATGGACTTGTCCTTGGCGAGTCGCGTCAGCATCTCCTCCAGCGCATCGCGCGAGTAGTTGGTGCTTTCCTTGTCGTAATTATAGTCGAAAATGCTCGCCCGCGACGGCCAGGTGAAGACCACCGGCACGACATCCGTGCCGGAATCATGAACGATCTGGGCGAAACGATAGACGGATTCTTCGTAACGGTTATTGAAACCATGCACGAAGACCAGCACGCGGCGGTCCTTCTGGATATGTTTGCCGATCCAGCTTCGTGTCTCGGCTTCGGAGCGAATGGGCTCCACCGCCACCGTGGTGAAATCCTTCAGCGGGTTCGGCGGCAGTTTCTTCGGCCATTGCACCTGCCCGACCTTGCGGTTGGCATTGGGCGGAATGGAAACCGTCACCGCATCCACCTTCAGACCCGTTCCACGCTCGCCGCCAAAAAGCACGGCGGCGTTTTCCGATGGCGCGCGGGTGGTGGCGACCAGAAGATTGACCGGTGTGGTTCCCGCCACGGTCTGCCCCGTGGGCGTCATGACCCCAATCGGACGCCCCCCGCAGCCGGCGAGCAGGGCGACAATGGCGATCATGGCCACGAAGCGAATGGGCATCACGTTACTCTCCTACAACCCAGAGGCAGCCGGACAGCAGCCGGGGGAGAGGATTTTCTACCGGAGGCGGAACAGACGCGCCAGCAACCACAGCACAGAAGCGGACAATTTCCGCCCCGGTGTGTCCAAACGGACCCAATTGCACGGCTGTCACACCGGCAACGGGGCGCCTTCTAAAATGCAGGCCTATTTCTGCGGCAGCATCGTGCCCCTTTCGCGCAGAGCCGCATGCCAGGAGAGCGCTTCTTCGATGAGATGCGGCGTATGCCCACCCCGCGCTGCCGCCCGCTGGTAATAATCCATCAGCGCATCGCGATAATCAGGATGCACGCAGTTCGCGATGATGACCGCCGCGCGCTCGCGAGGCGCCAGCCCACGCAGATCGGCAAGCCCGATTTCGGTGACGAGAATATCGACATCATGTTCGGTATGATCGACATGGCTGACCATCGGCACGACGCTTGAAATGGCCCCGCCCTTGGCGATCGATTTGGTGACGAAGATGGACATATAGGCGTTGCGGGCGAAATCCCCCGAGCCGCCGATGCCGTTCATCATGTGCGTTCCACCGACATGGGTGGAATTGACGTTTCCATAAATATCGAATTCCAGCGCCGTGTTGATGCCGATAATGCCAAGGCGGCGGATGACTTCCGGGTGGTTGCTGACCTCCTGCGGCCGCAGGATAAGCCTGCTCTTATATTCCGCCAGTCGCGGCATCACCCGCTCGTTCATGGCGGAAGACAGCGTGATCGACGAGCCGGAGGCGAAAGTCAGCTTGCCCGCATCAAACAGTTCGAAAGTCGAATCCTGTAGGACCTCCGAATACATTTTGAGATCGTGAAACGGCGTATCGATGAAACCGTGCATCACGGCATTGGCAATGGTGCCGATGCCAGCCTGGAGCGGCTGGAGTTCATGGGTCATGCGGCCATGACGCACCTCGTTCAACAGAAATTCGGTGAGATGGCCGGCAATGGCCTTCGTCTCGTCATCCGGCGGCAGCACGGTTGAAAAACTGTCGCTCTTGTCACTCAGCACGATGGCGGCGATCTTTTCCGGCGGCACCGGAATGAACGGCAGGCCGACACGGCTATCCGTCGCCACAACCGGAATGGGCATGCGGGTCGGGCGCCTGGCGGGAATGAAGATGTCGTGCAACCCCTCCAGCACCTCGGGCTGCGACAGGTTGATTTCGACGATCACCTTATCGGCCAGAATAGCGAAGCTGCGGAATTGCCGACGGAGGTGGTGGGCACGATGCCGCCTTCCGCCGTGATCGCCACAGCCTCGACAATGGCGATATCGACCCCATGGATCTGGCCGCCGCGCAATTGCTCGACCGTTTCGGAAAGATGCTGATCGATGAACATCACCTTGCCGTCATTGATCGCCCTGCGCAAAGCCGGATCGGACTGGAACGGCATGCGACGCGCCAGCATGCCCGCCTCCACCATGGTCTTGTCAAGATCGTTGCCCAGCGACGCACCGGTCATCAGGGTGATTTTCATGGGGTTCGTTTTGGCGCGCTCGGCCAGCGCCAACGGCACCGCCTTCGCTTCGCCGGCGCGCGTAAAACCGCTCATGCCCACCGTCATGCCGTCCTGAATGAGACTGGCGGCCTCTTCGGCGCTGACGATCCTGTTCAAGAGGGACGCGTTGCGGATACGCTTTTCAAGCATGCAATTCTCCATGATCTGTCATCACGATGGCACGGCATTCGGCTGGCCACCTTTCGGCGACTATGGCGTGCAGTTTCATCGATGAAACTGACATAGATCAAGGGTGCGCACGGAACCATGGTTCCGATGCATCACATCCCGTTCAACAAACCAGAAGTGGCGCATCGGCGCGACAGGCCACGGGGGTCTTCTCGCCACCGCAGCCTTGCAATCGTCAAAAATCTCTCCCTCACCACCGGCAACAGGCGACGAGGCGAAGGTCATCTCCGTGCAATACGGAAACGTCCGGTGTCAGGGGCCTTCGCAGACAGGCGCCTGACCGAGTACGACCTGCCCCGCTTCCGCATCATAGGCACGCAGACCGAATGCGCCGAGGCTTATGACCCGGTAACAGGGATTGCCGCCCGTCCATAGCGGATCGACAACATCGATATCGGTGATGAAACGGTGCGCGCAGGCCTGACCGGAACTGTAGGCGATGCCTTCGGCGGTCGTTCCTGCCATCGGCACATGGATATGGCCAAAAATGATATGACGTATACCGGCCGGATGAGCGACAAGACGGCGCATGACAGCACCGTCATCATGCATGCCGATATGTTCGAAATGGCGGATGCCGCAATCCATCGGCGGGTGATGAATGAACACCGTCACCGGCAGGTCGCCCGCGCTTTCCAGCGCACTCTCCAGCCATGCCAGACGATCCGCACCATACATGCCGCCGATCACATCGGCCTCGTGGCTATCGAGAAACAGCAGTCGGCCGAATTCGGTATCGATGAAGGACTGGATATAGCCGTTATCGTCGCGCGGCTGCTCCGGAAAAGCCGCTACGAATTCCGGGCGGCGGTCGTGATTGCCGAGCATCAACTGCACGGGGATCGAGACGGGCGCGAGGATATCGCGAAGCAGCTCATAGGCTTCCGGCTCGCCGTAATTGCAGAGATCACCCGTCATCACAAGAAGATCGGCGTCGGCATGTTTTTCGACAATATCGGCCACCGCCGCGCGCAGCTGCTTTTCAGGGTCGACGCCGTTTACAGCAATGCCGGGGGGTACGAGATGGGTGTCGGTGATCTGGATGATCTTCATCGTCGGTCTCTCTGCGCAAAATGGCTGCGGGAACGAATTTCCCCGCAGCCTTTTCGATGGTTTTGCTTATTTCAGCAGGGCGTTGGTCTGCTCGACGATCTGCTTGAGACCGGCTTCCGGCGTCACCTCACCGCGCATGACGGTGCCGATGATGTCGCGCTGGGTGCGCCAGATGCGGACGGAATCGCCACCCGGATAACCGGCCCAGGGCAGAGAACGGTCAGCCTGAAGCGAAGCGGTCTTCACATTCGGGTTCTCGACATAATAAGGAGCGAGGAAGTCCGGGCCGGTGGCCAGCTTGTTGGTCGGCAGGTAACCGGTGATGCGAACGATGGTGTTCTGTGCTTCCGGACCGGTGATCCACTTCAGGTACTTCCAGGCGGCGTCCTGCTTGGCCTTTTCCTGGGTCAGAATAACAGCCGAGTTGCCGCCGGTCGGAACGCCGCCCTTTTCCTTGTTGTCGAGCGGGAAGGTCGCGGTCTTCAGCTTGAAGCGGTCGCCGACCAGACCCTGGATCGTCTGAACATGGGCAGGCGTCGAGAAAATGAAACCGGTGAGGCCTGCACCGAACTGCTGGCGCGACTGATCCCAGTCGAGCAGGTTCTGGCCGCCTTCGGTGACGAACTGACGGGTCATCTTCAGGGCGTTGAGGCCGATCTCGTTATCGAAGCCAACGGTCTTGGCCTTCTCGTCAACGAGCTTGCCGCCCTGTTCGACGATGAGCGCCTGCCACAACCAGTCATCCGGCCAGCCGTTAATGTCGTAGCTCATGCCGGCAAACTTAGGGTCGAGAGCCTTGATCTTCTTTGCGAGAGCAATGAGTTCCGCAAAGGTCGTCGGCATCTTGTCCGGGTCGCCGCCAGCCTTGGTGACGAGGTCGGAGTTGATGTAGATGATCGGCGAGGAGGCGTTGACCGGCAGGCCATACTGCTTGCCGTCGATCTGGCCGAGGGCGGCCATCTTCGGGCTGTAGTTCTTGTCGAGGAAGGCCTGACCGCCTTCAGCCTGAATGAACGGGCCGAGATCGGTGATCTGGTTGCGCGGTGCAAGCGTGTGAACGAGTTCCGCCGTCAGGTTGTAACCCGAGAAATAAACATCCGGCAGATTGCCCGTTACGGCGGAGCGCAGAACCTGCTGCTGGCCTTCATTATAACCGGCGGCCGGAGCGAGGAAGTTGATCTTCACGTCCGGGTTCTTCTTCATGAATTCATCGGCCAGCGGCTGATGGAACTTGGTGAAGCCCGGCAGGTTGTAGAGAACGTTGAGCGTGATTTCATTGGCCAGAACCGGCTGAGCGAGGCCTGCAAAAGCCATGCCGAGAGCCAGACCGCCCATCACAGCGCGTCGGTTGAGTTTCATGTCAGTCTCCAGAGAGGTTGGGAGGAAGAAATCTGAACGGCGTCACTTGACGCCGGTCATGGTAATACCGGCGATGAAGTGCCGCCGTGCGAGGAGGAAGCACAGCACCATCGGCGCGGTAATCAGTGTGGCGCCCGCCATAAGGGCACCGTAATTCGCGCCGGATTCGACATCGGCGAAAAGCATCATGCCAAGCGGTGGCGGGGCGAGATTGGTGTCGGAGACCACGATCATCGGCCAATAAAGGTCGTTCCAGTGGGCAACGAGCGAAAAGATCGAGAAAGCGGCGAGCGAAGGCAGAGATCCGCGAAGGACCAGTCCCCAGCAAATCTCCATTTCCGAGAACCCGTCCATGCGGGCAGCCTCGATGATTTCATTCGGATAGCTGCGGAAGGACTGGTTGAACAGGAAGATGGCGAAGACCGAAAGGAAGAACGGCATCATCATCGCGAAATAGGTGTTCAGAAGCTCCGTCTTGGCGAGACCGACAAAGAGCGGAAGGGCGAGCGCCTGAATGGGAACGCAGAGCGCCGCAATGACGAGGCCCAGCAGCAGCTTGCGGCCGGGGAACCGGAGCTTCGCCAGCGCATAGGCAGCCGGAACCGACGTCAGGATCTGCACGACGAGAATGCCGACGCAGACGATGACGCCGTTGAGCATGAAACGCGCCATCGGCACCTGACCCGCCGCCCGGGCATAATTATCCACAGCGTCGAATTTCTGCGGGATCGGCCAAAGCGAGACATCGAAAATCTCTGCCGGTGAGCGGATCGAGGTCAACACCATCCAGTAGAACGGCAGGAGCATCACGAAAGCGCCAAGGGCGAGCACGAGATGTGGGAGATATTTGCGGAGTGCGGCCATCAGTAGTGCACCTTCCGGTCCATGTGCAGCGTCTGGCCGATAGACAGGACCAGCACGATCGCGAGGAAGATAATCGTCAGCGCGGCGGCATAACCGGTGTTCGAATATTCGAAACCTTCGAGATAGAGATCGAACAGCAGGGTTTCCGATCCGAAGCGGCCCTTGGTGAGCACAGCCACCGTCTCGAACACCTTGAAGGCCGAGATGGAGGTGGTGACCACCACGAACATGGTCGTCGGCCCAAGCATCGGCCAAGTCACGGTCAGGAAGCGGTCGATCGGGTTCTTGGCGCCATCCAGCCGCGCCGCCTCGTGCAGATCCTTCGAAATGGCGGTGAGGCCCGCGAGGAACAGCACCATGTTGAAACCCAGGATCTGCCAGACGCCCATCAGCGCCATGGTGGGAATGAGGAGGACGGGATTGGAGAGGAAGGCGACCGGCTCGAAGCCCAGCCATTTGATCGCCGCATTCACCGGACCGAGCGAGGGATGCAGCAGGAACTGCCACACGGTCGCCATGGCAACGAGGGTTGCGGTGACGGGGAGGAAATAAGCCACCTCCCAGAAAGCACGGCTGCGCTTACGGTTATAAACGAGCAAAGCCACGCCGAGCGCCAGAAACACACCGAAGGGAATGACGATGAGCGCATAGATGGCGGTATTGGCCAGAGAGCGCAGGAAGACCGGATCCTGAAACGCCTTGACGAAGTTTCCAAGGCCGACAAAGCGGGTGGAGAGCGAACCGAGCTGGTAATCGGTGACGGAAAAACCGGCCAGAACGAGCATCGGAACGATATAGATTGCCAGAAGCAGCAGGCTTGCGGGGGCCGCGAACATCAGGCCGCGCCAGATCATCCGCCGGTCCGCCCTTGACAGCCGCGGGCGAGCCTTCGCGCGCGCGGCCGTGGAAAAATCGACCGCCGTCATGCCGGCACCCGTTCGCGCACCGTCACCTTGCGACGCAGGCCATCGGCCGCGAAAAGATGCGCGCGTTCCGGCGCAAAGCCGAGATTCATTACGCCATTCATATCCGCGCCCACGGCATCGCCGGCGCCCTGACGCAAGGTGATGGCGACCGTCTCGTCGCTCAGCAGGCGGCAACTCACAAAGCGGTCGGCCCCGTGGGTTTCGCTGCGCACCACGCGCACGGCAAAACCTTCTTCGCCCGGGCGCAAATCTTCGGCGCGAAGGCCAAGCGTGGCCGGGCCGGCATCGCGGCCCACACCCTCGATTCCGAGATCGCGCCCAAAGGCCGTGACTTTACCCTGCGCGTCGATTTCGACCGGCAGCAGGTTGATCGATGGCGTGCCGATGAAACGCGCGACCGTCAGCGTCGCGGGCTTGCGGTAAAGCTCGTCCGGCGTACCAAGCTGCTCGATGCGGCCTTCCGACATCAACGCGATGCGGTCGGACATGGTCATGGCTTCGATCTGGTCGTGGGTGACATAGATGAAGGTCGCCCCCAGCCGACGGTGCAGGCCGGCCAGTTCCTCACGCATATGGGCGCGAAGCTTCGCATCGAGGTTGGAGAGCGGCTCGTCCATCAGGAAGGCGGCGGGCGAACGCACCAGCGCCCGGGCAAGCGCCACGCGCTGGCGCTGGCCGCCGGAAAGCTGCGCCGGCTTGCGATCCAGCAGATGCGCGATCTGTAGCGTCTCGGCTGCCTGTTCGACGGCGGCGTCGATCTGGCTCAGCGTTTCCGCCGGGGCCGCAAACCGTCCGACCAGCGGCAGGCGCGCGGCAAAGGGCAGACGCCGCATCCTGAGCGGTGTGGCAATGTTCTGGCGCACGCTCATATGCGGATAAAGGGCATAGGACTGGAAAACCATCGCCAGATTGCGATCGCTCGGATCAACCTCTGTCACATCCTGATCGCCGATGGAGACCGAACCACGATCCGGTGTTTCCAGCCCCGCAATGATACGCAGAAGCGTGGACTTGCCGCAGCCCGACATGCCGACGAGAGACAAAAACTCTCCTGGACGTATGGAGAGATCGATCTCTTTCAGAACATCGTCAGCCCCGAAGCCTTTGCCGATGCCCGAAAGTTCAAGTGATTGTGGCGTCATTCTGCGCTCCTTTTCTGGAGCGCATATGCTTATATTGTATGACAATATGACGAAGGTTTGCGGAAAGTTCGATGACACTCGAAAGCCCGGTAATCTCGGACTATCGGAAAACCCTTTGGTACAGGCCTCCACCCAAAACCACTAATATTTAGGGGGTATTGCTCAAATATTCCCCGCGCGCATTTATAGACTGAGAACCGGGTCGGCAGTGCCGGTTTAAACGGCGGCGAGAATCACATGCGCCTGAATTTTCGCGGCAACCGCACCACCGCCATGCCGCGCTTCAATGGCTGCGGCGGCGCAATCTGTCGCGGTGTCGAGCCCTCCCGGTGCTCTCGCCTCAATTTCCGTCCGAAGCACGGTTCCCTGACAATAAGCCATGGCCGGAATGCGTGGCGAAGAGGCGCGGCTCTGCGCGGTCACCGTCTCAATCGTCACGCGGGAAAAACCGGCCTCCTCCAGCTCGCGGCGAATGAGTACCGTATCATGATAACCGTGCGGGGTACGGGCCATGAAGCGCGGCGGATCGTCGGGGAACAGGCGCGCCAGGGCGTTCGTCACATCATCCGCGAAGTGATTTTCCTCGATGCGGTCCCATACATTGAATAAATAATGTCCGCCGGGCTTCAATACCCGCTTTGCCTCGCGATAGGCCGACAAGCGGTCATTAAAGAACATCGCGCCGAACTGGCAGAAAACGAGATCGAACACAGCGTTTTCAAAAGGCAGCGTCTGGGCATCCACCTGCTGCCATTTTATGCGGCGATCCGGCGCCTGTTGCGACGCCGCAAAATCGAGCATCGGCTGGTTGAGGTCGGTTACCACATAGTTTGCCGCGGGCAATAATCGGGAAGCCAATTCGCGCGTGACGGCACCGGTGCCTGCGGCGATTTCCAGAATATCAATCGGCATCAAGGCCGCCGCCCGACGCGCCAGATCGGCGGCGAATGGCGCAAAAATCAGCGGCACCATATAGCGGTCGTAATTTTCCGGAATCGAACCCGCAAACACCTTGTCCGCTTCCAACATGGCTTTCACCCCGGGAACAGCTGATGATCGGGTGATTTTAACATATCTTCGGGACGTTCGGAATTCACTCGGTCCTGCGGAGCGTCGAAGCATCCGCCTGAACGGACTTGCCGATATCAGCCATATCGCGCGTAACGGCGATTGTCTCGGGACTTAATTTTATGGGAAGAGAAATGGCGCACCCGAAGAGATTCGAACTCCTGACCCCCAGATTCGTAGTCTGGTGCTCTATCCAGCTGAGCTACGGGTGCGTGCCGTTCCGGTCGTTTCCGGTGGCGTGGCGATCCTCTAAAACGTCCTCATTCCGAATGCAAGCGATTTCGCTTCGAAATTGTCATTTTTCCGCAGCAATTCATTTATCTAATTGATTATATTGGAAATTCCATGCGGATCATTTTCCACGGGCCAGATACCGTGTCCGTTTGGGCGGGGAGAATGATTGCGCGAACCGGCTGCAAAGCAGGTTTTTCAGGCGGTTCTGGCCGCCTGCACGGAAGCGGCGCGGTCGGCGATCTCGATGCGGAACTGCGTGCCGGGACCGGGCTTTTCGACGAGCGCGATCGTGCCTCCATGGGCAAGCACGAGTTCGCGGGCAATGACCAGCCCGAGGCCCGTGCCGCCGGAGCGGGCCGAACCTCTGAAAGCGGAAAACAGGTTCTCCTTGGCCTTGCGCGGCATTCCCGGCCCATTGTCGTCGATGACGATGCTGACGACGCTGCCGGCCCTCTGGGCCGAGATGGAGAGATGCCGAAGCCCGGCATTCGCGGTATCCGATTGCAGGGCCTGAACGGCATTGCGACAGAGATTGTGGATGACCCGGAAAAGCTGCTCGGAATCCGCATCGACCGTGAGGTCGGATGGCACGCTGTCCTGAAACTCGATGCCGCTATCCGGATCGAGCGCCAGAATATCGCGCACATCCCGCACCAGGAGGCTCAACTGCACCATCTTGCGTTTCGGCGCGCCTTCAGTCGCCTGGCCATAGGCCAGAACCTCGCCGGTATAGGCCACGGCGCGGTCGATGGTGCGCAGCAGTTTCGGCGCAAAGCTCCTGACCATCGGATCCTTGGCATCCACCAGACGGTCCGACATGAGCTGCGCGGAAGACAGGATGTTGCGCATGTCGTGATTGATCTTCGAGACCGCGAGACCGAGATCCACGAGGTTCTTCTGCTGGCGCAGGGTTTTCTGCAGTTCGGTCTGCATGTCGGCGAGGTGGCGGCCCGCAACCGCGAGTTCGTCTGCCCCCTGCTCGGGGACGAAAATCCGCTCGGGATTGCCCGGATCCTCCGAGAAGTTCTGCATGCCGAGCGTCAGCCGGCGTATCGGCCGGATCATGATGCGGTTGATGGAAATGAAGATCAGGCCTGCGGTGATCAGCGACAGGACGATGGAAATCAGGAAAACGTTGCGGGCATAGGCAAGCATTGCCGCCCGCAGCTTGTTTTCGCCGAGCACCAGTTCGATGATCGTGTCGCTGTCGCCGACGACATCGAAAACGCGGATGACGCGGTTGCCGCCGAACAGCAGGGTCGAAAAGGCGTCCCGCACCGCCGCCACCTGCGAAACGTCGGAAAGATCATATTGCTCATCGACACCCGGCGGCGTTTCCGCCACGGCGAGCAGGCGTGAGGTGCCGTCCTTGCGCAGCGCGATAAGCTTCGCCCCGGTTGCCATCAGCGTGTCGTTCTGCACGCTTCGCGGCAGTTCGGCCTGCAGGCCGTCGATAACAGCGCCGGCGGCCGCAGCCGTGTTCAGACGGTCGCGCAACCATGAAAGACGCATATTGGCGACGGAAGGCACGAAGATCAGCACTTCGGCGATCATCACGAAGATGACCGTGAGCAGCAGCAGCCGTCCCGAAAGACCGGCGGTCAATCCCGGCATGCAATGCACCGGATCGTCTTGCGTGCGGTCCAAGCTGTCTACGCCTTTAGAAAACACCGGGCCATGATCCTGTATGCGCGCCGCTGCTTGCGTGGAACGGCTCGGTTTATATGCAGCGATGATAATAGGACCTAATGGATATTTTTCCAATGCGCTGCAAAATAAAGGTTTTCATCGCCGGAAAAACAAACGCCGCCCAGCAGGGGCGACGTTCGAAGATGATTCGGTTTGAAGCGGACCGCTGGTCGCCTAGAATTCCTGCCAGTCGCCATGCGCGGGTGCTGCCGCAGGCTGGGCGTTAAGCGCGCGGCTAACACTGTTCATCAATTTGCGGGCCGGAGACGCCACCGCCGGCGTCCTGCCGGAGACTGCCACCGGTCCGGCGGAGACCGTCATCGGCCTTGCGGGCTGCTCGATGCGGGGGCTGCGCTGCACATTCTCCGCGCCGACGTTGAAGCGCGCCACGAGCGTCACGAGATGGTCGGCCTCGCTGCTCAGCTTGTGGGTTGCGGCCGAGGTCTCCTCCACCATGGCGGCGTTGCGCTGCGTTACCTGGTCCATCTGGTTGATGGCGGTATTCACCTCGTGCAGTCCGGTGGACTGTTCCCTGGCGGCCGTGGCGATCGAATGGATGTGCTCGTTGATTGCCAGAACGCGTGTCTCGATCTCGCTCAGTGCGCCGCCGGTTCTCTGCACCAGCGATACGCCACGCCCGACCTCCTCGCCGGATTTGGTGATCAGCGCCTTGATGTCCTTCGCGGCCGTTGCGGATCGTTGCGCAAGTTCTCGCACTTCCTGAGCGACGACGGCAAAGCCCTTGCCCGCTTCACCCGCACGGGCGGCTTCCACACCGGCATTCAGCGCCAGCAGGTTGGTCTGGAAGGCGATTTCGTCGATGACATTGATGATCTGGCTGATTTCGCGCGAGGCGTGCTCGATGCGATCCATGGCGGACACGGCATCGCGCACGACATTGGCGGACTCTTCCGTCTTCTGCTTCGTTTCGGCAACCATGGCGCTGGCTTCCTGCGCACGATCGGTCGAATTGCGGACGACGGCGGTAATCTCATCCAGAGCGGCGGAGGTTTCCTCCAGCGCCGCCGCCTGCTGTTCGGTCCGCTTCGACAGGTCGTCGGCCGCCGAGCGCAATTCGTTCGCGTTGCCGCTGATGCCTTCCGTGCTGCCGCGCACTTCGCGCATCGTCTCGCGCAGCTTGGTCAGCGTCTGGTTGACGTTCCCCTGGAGTTCGGCAAAGACGCCGCGGAACTCGCCATCCATTCTCTCCGTCAGATCGCCCCGCGCAAGGCCTTCGATGACGCGGCTGGTCTCGGATACGCCATTATGGACGCCGGTGAGGAGCGAATTGATCGTCGCGGCGAAACGATTGAGGTTGTCGTCGCCGTAGTCCTTGTTGATGCGGCGGCTGAAATCGCCCTGGGCCGCAGCGTCGACGACGATGGCCATGCCGGCCTGCAGATCGTCGCTCTTGGCGCGCATGGCGGCTTCCTGCGCATTCATGCGGCGCACTTCGCTGCCGTTTTTCTTGAAGACCTCGACGGCCGCAGCCATTTCGCCGATTTCGTCGTTGCGGCCAAGATAGGGGACGTCCGCGTCGAGATTTCCATCGGCCACGGCATTCATCACCTGCGAAACCCTGCGGATGGGTGCGCTAAGCTGCCGTGTTCCGATGTAGAGACCGAAAGCGGCTCCCGCGCCGACACCGGCAACCGTCACCGCGACGATCACCCAGAATATGGCGGTGCTGAAAGAATCGACTCCCGCCTTCACGACTTCAAGTTCGGCAAGGTCGTTTTTCACGACACCATCGATCTCCGCCTGATAGGCCTTGCGGTTGGCGCGGTTCGCCTCGTTATTGCCCTGCTGGCTGGCCGCCTGCGGCCCGTTTTCCTTCGCCAGTCGCACGGTCTCCAGACGGAAAGTGCGGAATTCCTTGGACCGGCCGACAAGCTTGTCGAAACTCGCCTGCTGTTCCGCCGGCACGAGCGGCGCCCAGCTGGCAATGAGCTTTTCCATGGCGTCGAGGTTTTTGACCATGCCGTCGGCAAAGGGGGTGGCTGCCGCCACATCGGCTGCCGCGTAGACACCGCGTGCCTCCATGACGACTGCCGTTACCAGACGGTTGAGCGCCTCGCCCTTGTAAGCCCTCTCGGCGGTTTCCTCGAAATGATGCGACCGAACCCGGAATTCGTTGATCGCATAGATGGACAGCCCGCCAATGGTACAGGCCACAAGGCTCATCAGCCCGACAAGAAGATTGATACGACCGCGAATTCTCAACTTCGTTCCCCCAACAAAAACCAGCCGCGCGATGAAAATGGGAAGCTGGCATAACTTTTCGCGTCACAAGATTTATCAATGCTGCGTTAAGAAAGAATTTCAGATTTTATCGATTGCGCGCCGGAATCGGCCTCTATCGGCAGTCGGCGAAGGAGATGGCGGTGCGTTTTCCGCAAAAGGTGAAGCGCGAAAACCCCTTCGGCAATTGACTTTGCTCGGCCTATGCCCTTATAAGCCGCGCACGCTCGGCCATTGAAAGCTCGCCCAGGCGGGGTTAGCCGTGCAAAAAACGAAACGCTCTTGCAAATTATTGCAAATTCAAGAAGGGCCGCACACCGCGGTATTAAATAAATGTCGAAGCGTACTTACCAACCGTCCAAGCTTGTCCGCAAGCGTCGCCATGGCTTCCGCGCCCGTATGGCTACCGCCGGCGGCCGCAAGGTTCTCGCAGCCCGCCGTGCGCGCGGCCGCGCTCGTCTTTCGGCTTAATTGCCGCCTCTGTGACCCGGTGAAAGTCGCGGGCACATGAGTAAGACAGGAAAACTGCCCGGCCGGCTTAAAAACCGGTCGGATTTCCTTGCCGTTCAGGCAGGAGAAAAACGGCGGGGAGGCACCTTTCTTCTGGAAGTGCTTGACCGGAAAGCCCCGGAAACCGAGCCTCGCGTCGGTTTTACCGTAACGAAAAGACAAGGCAACGCGGTCGAGCGAAATCGCATGCGCCGCCGTCTCAAGGAAGCCGTCAGGCTTTCTGCCGGATTCGCAATGAAGCCCGGTCATGACTATGTGATTGTCGCCCGCAGGGACGTGCTCGATACGGCCTTCCCGAAACTTCAGTCTCTCCTTAACGAGCGAATTGAAGGAACGGCGAAACCGAAACGGTCCCAGGAGACCCGCTCCAGGAAAGAATGATGGAAAAGAACCGTAATTACTTCATCGCGATAGCCCTTTCGGTTGTCATCGTCCTCGCCTGGCAATTCCTTTACATGAATCCGCGTATCGAGCAGCAGCGCCGCGCCGAAGAGGCCCGCCAGGCGCAGCAGCAGCAGACGACGCAGCAACAGCAGCCGGCGCCGGGCGCCGCACCAGGCGCTGCCGTTGAAGGCGCACCGCCCGCCTCCTCACCGCAGACTGCCGCCACGGCGACCCGCGAAGAGTCGATTGCAAGAACCCAGCGCGTGGCCATCGACACCAACGCCATCGCCGGCTCGATCAACCTGACCGGCGCGCGTTTCGATGACATCCGGCTCAAGGGCTACCATGAGACCGTCGATGACTCGAGCCCGATCATCACGCTGTTTTCGCCCTCCGACACCAAGGACGGCTACTTTACCGAACTCGGTTACGTTGCGGCACAGGAAGTCGGCGGCGTTCCCGGCCCGACCACCGTGTGGACGCTGGCAAGCGGCGACAAGCTGACGGAAGCCAGCCCGGTCACCCTCACCTATACCAATTCCAAGGGCGTGATTTTCTCCCGCACGGTTTCGATCGATGAGCATTACATGATCTCGGTCGCCGACAAGGTGGAAAACCCCGGACAGGCGGCGATCTCCTTTGCCACCTATGGCCGTGTGACGCGCAACAACAAGCCCGCAATTCCCCCGGTCTTCGTCATCCATGAAGGTTTCCTCGGCGTTTCGGGCAAAGACGGCAGCCTGACGGAAGAAAAGTACAAGGACGTCGAAGAAGCACCGGTAACGGTTGCCAAGGCGACCGGCGGCTGGCTCGGCATCACCGACAAATATTGGGCCGCGGCCATCGTTCCGCCGCAGACGACGCCGTTCGAAACCCGTTATTCGCATATTACCGGCAATCAGCCGAGCTATCAGGCCGATTTCAAGAGCGACCCGCTGACGGTCGAGCCTGGCCAGTCGATCGAGCTGAAGAGCCTCGTTTTCGCTGGCGCCAAGGAAGTGCCGCTGGTCGACCGTTACGAGACGACCTACGCCATTCCGAAGTTCGACCTTCTGATCGACTGGGGCTGGTTCTACTTCATCACCAAGCCGATGTTCAAACTGATGGATTTCTTCTTCCGTTATTTTGGCAATTTCGGCGTGGCGATCCTGCTCACCACCATCGTCGTCAAAGCTCTCTTCTTCCCGCTCGCCAGCAAGCAATATGCTTCCATGGCGAACATGAAGCGCGTGCAGCCGAAGATGGAAGAGTTGAAGGCCAAGCATGGCGATGACCGCATGGCCATGCAGCAGGCGATGATGCAGCTCTACAAGGAAGAGAAGATCAATCCTGTTGCCGGCTGCTGGCCGATGCTTTTGCAGATTCCGGTCTTCTTCGCGCTCTACAAGGTCATCTACGTCACCATCGAAATGCGGCATGCGCCGTTCTTCGGCTGGATTCACGACCTTTCCGCGCCGGATCCGACGTCGCTGTTCAACCTCTTCGGCCTTCTGCCCTATGATGTTCCGCACTTCCTGATGATCGGTGTCTGGCCGCTTGTCATGGGCATCACCATGTTCCTGCAGATGCGCATGAACCCGACGCCACCCGATCCGACGCAGGCGATGATCTTCAACTGGATGCCGCTGATCTTCACCTTCATGCTGGCCTCCTTCCCGGCCGGTCTGGTCATCTACTGGGCATGGAACAATACGCTCTCCATCACCCAGCAGGCCGTCATCATGAAGCGCCAGGGCGCCAAGATCGAGCTGTTCGATAACATCAAGGGGCTGTTCAAGCGAAAGCCGGTGCAATCGAAATGAGTGAGACCGGCACGGCAACCGAAAAGCCCCTGTTCGGGCGACCCTGGATTTTCATTCGCGGCGTTCCCGCGATGAAATTCCTGCCGCCCGAAGGCCCGCCGGAGATTGCCTTCGCCGGTCGTTCGAATGTCGGCAAGTCCTCGCTCATCAATGCGCTGGTGGGCCACAAGGGGCTTGCCCGCACGTCCAATACGCCCGGACGCACGCAGGAACTGAACTATTTCGTTCCGGATGGCTATTCCGGCGAAGCGGGCGATCTGCCGCCGATGGCGCTGGTCGACATGCCCGGTTACGGTTATGCGCAGGCCCCCAAGGATCAGGTCGATGCCTGGACCAAGCTCGTCTTCGATTATCTGCGCGGCCGTGCGACGCTTAAGCGCGTTTACGTGCTGATCGATTCCCGCCACGGCGTGAAAAAGAACGACGAGGAGGTTCTGACCCTGCTCGACAAGGCGGCCGTTTCCTACCAGATCGTGCTGACGAAGACGGACAAGATCAAGGATGCCGGCGTTCCGCGGCTGATTGGCGAAACGCTGGAGAAAATCCGCAAGCGTCCCGCCGCCTATCCGGAAGTTCTCGCCACATCCTCGGAAAAATCATTCGGGCTGGATAGCCTGCGGGCCGAGATCGTCAGAACGATCTCTCTTTGAGAGACACGCCTCTCAGGCGATGGTGAAAAGCAGAACGGCGGTCCAGAGCGTCGCCGTCAACGCCAGAAGGCGCCAGAAGCGCACGGAATGCCAGACCTCCGAAAGCATGGCTGCGAACATGCTGCCACCCCGTAGCGGCTGGCCCCTGAATGGCAGGCCGGAGCGGCTTGGGTCCCGTTCCAGCAGCGCGGCAACGGTCGCGTTTTCGCGATATTCGGTTTCCGCCAGATTGTCCCGCCAGCGCCTGACCATGGCGGCGAACTGGCGGTCGCGTTTGACGCGCTTGGCAAGCTCCGCCATGCTTTCCGGCGGCAGGGCACCCAGCACATATTCGCCCGCAAGGACTTCATCCCGCAAACCGCTTTGCTTGTCTCGATCGGGTGCCGTCATGTGGTCTCTCGCTCCTCGGTCGTTCAGGTCAGCATCGCTCCCGCGGCGCGCGACATCCCATGTCGCCCTGAATTAACCCCTCCCCTTTCCCCTGCAAGGCTGGTCCCATTGGGCCTTTATGTCAATCTCATTACGGGGCCGGGACAGCCAAAAAAAAGAAATTTGACCGCTGCCGACACAATAAGGCCAGGAGGTTATTTCATCCGTCAAAGACTTGCTTTAGAGCGGTGACAGGCTTTCAACGGCCGCAACCACAGACCGAGGTTTTTAGATGACGTCTTCCGAAAGCGAAACTCAGGCGCGGCTGCTCGCACAGGCTCTGCCTTTCATGCAGAAATACGAGAACAAGACCATCGTGGTGAAATATGGCGGTCACGCCATGGGGGATTCCACGCTCGGCAAGGCTTTCGCGGAAGACATCGCCCTTTTGAAGCAATCCGGCATTAACCCCATCGTCGTACATGGCGGCGGCCCGCAGATCGGCGCGATGCTGACCAAGATGGGCATCGAATCGAAATTCGAGGGCGGCTTGCGCGTCACCGACGCCAAGACGGTCGAGATCGTCGAAATGGTTCTGGCCGGCTCGATCAACAAGGAAATCGTCGCCCTTATCAACCAGACGGGTGAATGGGCGATCGGCCTGTGCGGCAAGGACGGCAACATGGTCTTCGCCGAAAAGGCGAAAAAGACCGTCATCGATCCTGACAGCAATATCGAACGTGTGCTCGATCTCGGCTTTGTCGGGGAAGTCACCGAAGTCGACCGCACCCTGCTCGACCTGCTCGCCAAGTCGGAAATGATCCCGGTCATCGCCCCGGTCGCGCCAGGCCGCGATGGCGCCACCTACAATATCAACGCCGATACCTTCGCCGGCGCGATTGCGGGTGCGCTTCACGCCTCGCGTCTGCTGTTTCTCACCGACGTTCCCGGCGTTCTCGACAAGAACAAGGAACTCATCAAGGAACTCACCGTCTCGCAGGCGCGTGCGCTCATCAAGGACGGCACGATTTCCGGCGGTATGATCCCGAAGGTCGAGACCTGCATCGACGCCATCAAGGCCGGTGTTCAGGGCGTGGTGATCCTCAACGGCAAGACGCCGCATTCCGTGCTTCTGGAAATCTTCACGGAAGGCGCCGGCACGCTCATCGTGCCCTGATGTGCTTCAGGTGGCGGACGGCAAGCCTGTCCGCCACAACAACTGGCATTCAGCCGAATGCCAGCAGCGACAGCACACCCACGACAATCAGCAGGCAGCCGGACAGTTCGAGCCGGTTGATCTTCTCCTTGAAGAAAAGCACGGTCGAGGCGAAGGCGAAGAGCATCTCCACCTGCGCCAATGCCTTCACCACGGCGGCCTGCTGCAGGGTCATCGCCGTAAACCAGCCGAACGAGGCCGTAGCGCCCACGAAACCGACCGCAAGCGACGGTTTCCACACCCTGGCGATGCGCCGCAACTCTTCCCGCTCGCGCCAGACGATCCACAGGAACATCGAAACCGTCTGCATGACGATGACGACAACGAGGGTAAAGCCCGCCTGCATCATCGCGTCCGGAGCGGGAAGGCTCGGCGCAAGCGCAAGCGACGCCGATCGGTAGGCGACCGATGACAGGCCGAAGAAAGCCCCCGAGGCAAGGCCGATACCCGCCGTCCGGCTGAAGATCGACGTGAAGAAGGAAGCGGGCGTGACTTCCGTGCGTGCCACCGAAATCAGCATGACGCCGGCGACCGAGATGGCGATGGCCGCCAATGTGCCGCCATTGACGCTTTCCCCGATGAAAATAAGCGCGAACAGCGCTGCCTGCGCCGGTTCTGTGCGGGAATAGGCCGTTCCAACCGCGAAGTTGCGGAACGAGAACAGGTGCACCAGCAGGAAGGTGGCGGCGATCTGCGCCATGGCGCCGACCGTCGCCCACACGGCAAAGGACGTGTTGGGCACCGGCAGAGGGCGACCGAGCCCGAAATGCAGGAAAGCAAGATAGGCGAGAGCGAAAGGCATGCCGAACACGAAGCGCACGAAGGTCGCGCCCGTGGTGCCCATCATGCCCTTGAGGTGCTTCTGCAGGGTCGAGCGCAGGTTCTGCAAGAACGCGCTTGCGAAAGTGATGCCTATCCAGAGTTCCATGGCCTTGGCGGTATCATGGGCCGGAGGCCGCAGCCAAGCCCGATTTTCTGATCAATCGTCGTCTTTTCGATTTTCTTCGGCTTTCGAAACGGGCATAAAGCAGGCCATGGACACAAAGCCGAAAAACCTGCCCGAAGCCGCCGATTTCGACCATGTGAGCGAATGGGTCTTCGATCTCGACAACACGCTCTATCCGCATCACATCAATCTGTTTTCGCAGATCGACCGTAACATGACGGCCTATGTGGCGGAGCTTCTGAAGCTCGATCCCGACGAGGCCCGGGCGCTGCAGAAACGCTATTATCATGACCACGGCACGACGCTTCAGGGCCTGATGATCCACTACGGCATCAGCCCGGACGAGTTTCTGGAACGCGCCCATGCCATCGATTATTCGGCGCTGAAGCCGCATCCGGAACTCGGCGAGGCAATCAAGGCTTTGCCGGGCCGCAAATTCATTCTTACCAATGGCAGCGTCAAACATGCGCAGGCCGCCGCCGGTGCGCTCGGCATTCTCGATCATTTCGAGGATATTTTCGATATCGTCGCTGCGGGCTATCTGCCGAAACCGGCCAGCGCGACCTATGAGAAGTTCGCGGCGCTTGCGAAACTCGACACGCAAAAAGCCGCCATGTTCGAGGATTTACCCCGCAATCTCGCGGCGCCCAAAGCGCTCGGCATGAAGACCGTTCTGCTCGTCCCCGCCAATCTCGAGGGCATCATCATGGAACGCTGGGAAATCCCCGCCGTCACGGATGCGCATATCGACTACATCACCGACGACCTGACCGGTTTCCTGACGAAAACCATCGCAGGCTGAGCAGCGAACATTACCGAAGCTTCATCCACCTTACGGATGTTTAAGTGGTGAGGCGCATTGGACGTCACTATCTTCTCTTCAGGGACACCAAAGAAAGGTAATGACGATGACCACACGAAAAATCGCCCTGTCTGCTCTTGGCGCAGCCCTTTTGATCGGCACGGCCGCGACGGCAAGCTTTGCCGCCCCACCCGCTCCGGGCAAAGGCCATGGCGAGCGCATGCCGATCCGCCAGGAAGCGGCCTTCGTTCACCTGCTGAAGGTGGCTGACAGCAACAAGGACGGCAAGATTTCCAAGGAGGAATTCGCCGCCCGTCAGGACGCGCTCTTCACAGAGATCGACAAGGACAAGGACGGCTCGATCACGCCGAAGGAAATGCGTGAGTATCGCCAGGCGAAAATGGAAGCTTTCCGCGCCGCCAATCCGCGCCCCGAGCGTGAGGACGCCAAAGCCGAAGACGGCAAGGGCCCCGAGGGCAAGCGCGCCGAAAGACATGCCGAGCGCGAACATGGCGGCCGTTTCGGCCATCAGGGCTGGGGTAAGCATGGCGGCAAGGGCGCAGGTTTCGCGCTGATCCGCTGGGCCGATACCGACGAGAACGGTCAGGTCAGCAAGGCCGAATTCACCGCCGCCGGCGAAAAGATGTTCGAACGGCTGGACAAGAACAAGGACGGCGTCATCTCCATCGACGACATGCCGGACCGCCCGTTCCTTTAACCCGCTAAAGAAAAAGCCCGCTCAAAAGCGGGCTTTTTTCTTCAATGCAGGCTGACGGTCTGGAGATCGTCTTCGGCAGCCTTGAAAAACGTACTGGACCGGTTGTCCGTCAGGAGGATCGGCGTACCATCTGCACCGAACAGCGCCCAAAGGTCCAATTGCGGATCGAGATCGGGCGCTTCCGGGAAACAGCGGCTGACGTCTTCCGCGCGGATCTTGCGGATATATCCCACTTCTCCTTCGCCGATATGGGCGAGCTGGGATTGGGTGAGACGCGCATGCGCTTCTTTCAACAGCATATTTCAGCCTCCTTCTTCACGCCGAGCGATTCGTGTCGGATTCCGGCGTTCACGTTCTACTCTGAGACGGAAATATTAATTTTCTTCACCACGTTTGAAATTTCCGGCCGGACCAGATCGATGGAAAGAAGGCCGTTGCGCAGGCGCGCTTCCCTGACCTGCATACCATCGGCAAGCACGAAAACCCGCTGGAACTGGCGCGCCGCGATGCCGCGATAGAGAAAATCGCGTTTCTCCTGTTCCTGCTGGCGTCCGCGAATGACGAGCTGATTATCGGCCGTCGTCACATCCAGATCGTCCTGCGAAAAACCGGCAACCGCGATGGTGATGCGCAGGCGTTCCGGCACGTCGCCGCTGCCCGGCAGGCGCTCGATATTATAGGGAGGATAGCCGTCATTGGCCTTCGCCATGCGCTCCAGCGTTTTTTCCATGGCATCAAAACCCAGCAAAAGCGGGTGGGTGAATGGCGTCATGCGGCTCATGTCTCTTTTGTCCTTGCAACCAAGCGACGTTTCGCGGTCCCGCTTCCGGCAACCTCGCCGGTCAATCGCACCGGCCCCTGCAATATGGGAAGCACAACCGCAATACGCAAGACGCGGTGACGAGCAAAGGGGACACCGGGGAATGAGGCTTGACAAGTGAGCACCCGCCGCTCGAAAAAAGCGCTCATCTCAACGGCGGGCAAGACATGGCAGAACGCAGAAAAATCATTATCGACACCGATCCGGGCCAGGACGACGCAGCGGCAATCATGCTCGCCTTCGCAAGCCCGGAGGAAATCGACATTCTCGGATTGTGCGCCGTCGCCGGCAACGTTCCGCTGAAGCTCACCAGCCGCAACATCCGCATCATCAGCGAATTGTGCGGCCGCACCGATATTCCCGTCTATGAGGGCGCCGAGAAGCCGCTGGTGCGCAAGCCCATCACCGCCGAGCACGTTCACGGCAGCACCGGCCTCGACGGCCCGGTTCTCGATGAGCCGACCATGGAAGCGCAAAAGCAGCACGCGGTCGATTTCATCATCGAAACGCTGATGCGGGAACCCGCCGGCACCGTAAGGCTCTGCACGCTCGGCGCGCTGACCAATGTGGCGCTGGCGCTCCTGAAGGCGCCTGAGATCGCCGACCGCGTCAAGGAACTGGTGATGATGGGCGGCGGCTTCTTCGAGGGCGGCAACATCACCCCGGCGGCGGAATTCAACATCTATGTCGACCCGCAGGCCGCCGATATCGTCTTCCGCTCCGGTATGCCGATCGTCATGATGCCGCTCGACGTCACCCATCAGTTGCTGACGACCAAGGCTCGGGTCAGCCGCATTCGCGACATTGGCACGCGGCCGGCCATAGCCATGGCGGAAATGCTGGAATTCTTCGAGCGTTTCGACATCGAAAAATACGGCTCGGACGGCGGCCCGCTGCATGATCCGACCGTCATTGCCTATCTCGTCAAACCTGAACTGTTTCAGGGTCGCGAGTGCAACGTCGAAATCGAGGTCCATTCGGAACTCACCATGGGCATGACCGTGGTGGACTGGTGGAATGTTACCGAACGACCCGCCAATGCCCGCGTGATGCGTAATGTGGATGCCGACGGCTTCTTCGAGTTGCTGACGGAACGTTTCGCCCGTCTCTGACGGAAGCGGACATGAAAAAGGGCCGCTGGCGATACCAGCGGCCCTTTTTATTTGAGACGGAAATGGCGCGTCAGAACTCCGTCCAGTCATCCTGCGCCAAAGCGTTTGCACCGTTGGTTCTCGGGCGGGCGCGGGGCGCGGCCGGGCGGCCCGACGCCTGCGCCGGAGCGGCGGGTGCGCGCATTGCCGCCGCCGTGGCGCGCAGTTGCTGGCTGGAATGGCCGCCGGAAACGGAGAAACCGGCAACGAGCGACTTCAGCGTTTCGGCCTCGCTGTTCAGCGTCACACTCGCAGCGGTAGTTTCTTCCACCATTGCCGCATTCTGCTGGGTCACCTGATCCATTTGGGTGACGGCGGAATTGATCTCCTTCAGGCCGACTGCCTGCTCGCTGGCGGAAGCGGAAATCTGCCGTATCAGCTGGTTGATCTGCAGAACCTGATCGGCGATCTTTTTCATCGTCTCGCCGGCCTTGCCGACCAGCTGGACGCCCTCGCCCACCTGCATGGCCGAGGTGTTGATGAGACCCTTGATCTCCTTGGCGGCGGTGGCGGACCGCTGCGCCAGTTCGCGGACTTCCTGTGCGACGACGGCAAAGCCCTTGCCGGCATCACCGGCGCGGGCGGCTTCCACGCCCGCATTCAGCGCCAGAAGGTTGGTCTGGAAGGCGATCTCGTCGATAACCCCGATGATGCGGGAGATTTCGGCCGATGATTGCGCGATGCCTTCCATGGAATTCACGGCCTGCTGCACGACCTCACCCGACTTGCCCGCATCGTCGCAGGCATGGCTGACGGCTCCGGCCGCCTCTGCGGCGTTTTCCGCGCTGGAATTGACCTGCGCGGTCAGCTCATTGAGGGCGGCGGCGGTTTCTTCAAGGCTTGCGGCCTGCTGTTCCGTGCGGTGCGAAAGATCGCTGGCGGCGCGAGTGATCTCGCCCGTACCGTTACCGATGCTGACGACGGTTGCATTGACGGTGGAAACCGTTTCCTCAAGGCTCGCAAGCGCCGAGTTGAAGTCCTCGCGCAGCTTCGCATATTCGCCGGGAAACTCGTCCTCGATACGGTAGGTGAGATTGCCCTGCGAAAGCGCATTGAGGCCAGCACCCAGCACGCCGACAATGTGCTGCTGCATCCGGCTGTTTTCAGTACGCTCGGATTCCGAGCGCTGGCGCGCCGTTTCCGCGTGACCACGCTGGGCCTCGGCTTCGGCCTCCATCTCGCGGATGCCGGCAAGCTTTGCGCGGAAACCTTCAAGCGCAGTAGCCACCGCACCCGTCTCATCCCGGCGTTCCTGTCCGGAAACCGGCACATCGTAGCGCCCGTCGCTCAGCGTCCTGACGTCGGAAACCAGCGAGGCAAGCGGATTGCGGACGAAATGGCGCACGGCGAAATAAAGCGCGGTGATGACGGCGGCGAGAATGACGATCGCGCCGATGATCATCATGTAGGTCTGTTCCTGAACCGGTGCGTTCAGGGCCTGATGGGGAATATCCACCAGCACCACCCAGGTCGCGTTGAGACCCGGAACGGCGAAGGGATAGACGAGACGATTATAGGGCGCGTCCGTGTCGAGGCCGAGATTTTCGATAAGGCCCTGCTTGCCGGAGGTGATCGCCGCCTGAACGGTGCTCGCACCGTCTCCGTCATAGGCTTTCATATTCTGCGCGGGCGTCGGCGGCACCAGCCACTGGCCGCCCTGCGAAACGAGCGTTACGCGGCCGGTCTCGAAAGGGTGCAGCGCCTGCAGCTTCTGCGACAGCGAAGCCAGCGAGATATCGACACCCGCCACGCCGATCATCTTGCCGTCCGACATGACCGGATAGGCAAGCGAGGTCATGGTTGTGGGTACTTCCGTGCCTTCCGCGAGATAGGGCTGGGTAATGGCGCCCTTGCCGGATTTGGAGGCAAGCGCATACCATTCCGCCGCGTAATCATTCTTGAAGGTCGAGAACTGGATGTCGCCCTTCTGGGTCTTCGACCAATAGGGCGCAAACGCACCGTTTTCATTGGTGCCGAGATCGAGCCTGCCCGCAATCTCCTTGCTCTGCCCGTCAAAGAGGCCGAGCTGCTCGCAGAACCAGCTTCCGAAAGCAAAGGCATTCTGCTCGACATTGGCCTTGAGGATGTTGACGATGCCGGGACGATCCATCGATTTCGCCTGATGCGCACGGCCGATGACGCCGGCCATGGAGCGCGCGGCGCTGCCGAGTTCACCGACATCGGCGGCGATGACGTTGGCGATGGCGCGCGCTTCGGTATTGGCCTGATCCATGGTCAGCGCGTGCACGCGCTCACTCGTCTGGGAAATGAGGAAGGAATTCGATGCAACGAGAACCGTGGTGATGGCGCAGCCGGTTACGAGGATCAGCTTGGTCGCAAGCGACTTCACTTGGAAATTGAACATTTTGGCCTCGATCAAATCGCCCGCCCGAAAAGGCTGACGTCAACGGATGATAAATCTCCGTCATGGAGGCCCGTCCACAGGGGACAGTGCGCTGCAGCGCGGCGGGGCAAAATTAGAAGAAGATTGCTAATTAAGCCCTAAAATTACTTCGTCGCGCCAAGCATAATCAGTGTTCGTAGTGGGCCGAGATGATTTTCCATGCATCGTCGGCCGTTTCGGCAAAATGCAGAAGATTCATATCTTCAGGCGCGATGGTGCCGAAATCCGCCAGGAATTCGAAATTGATCACCGATCGCCAGAATTTTTCTCCGAACAGGATGAGCGGAATGGGCTCCATACGCTTCGTCTGGATGAGCGTCAGGGCCTCGAACAATTCGTCCAGCGTGCCGAAACCGCCGGGGAAGATCACCACCGCTTTCGCCCGCATCAGGAAATGCATCTTGCGAATGGCGAAATAGTGGAAGTTGAAGCTCAGCTCCGGCGTCACATAGGGGTTCGGCGCCTGCTCGTGCGGCAGGACGATGTTGAGGCCGATGGACGGGCCGCCGGCATCGGCAGCGCCGCGATTGCCCGCTTCCATGACACCGGGACCGCCGCCGGTGACCACGACATATTCGAGGTGATCGGACTTCGCGGCATAGTCGGTGCAAAGCCGCGCGAACTTGCGCGCCTCGTCATAATAAACCGAGGATTGCTCCAGATTGCGCTTCTGCATCTCGTTGCGCGCCGCCCAGGCTTCGCCGCCGGGTTCGGGAATGCGGGCGCCGCCGAACATGACGACGGTGGATTTGATGCCGCGCTCGGTCAGCGCCATTTCCGTCTTCAGCAGTTCCAATTGAAGCCTGACGGGGCGCAATTCCTCGCGGCAGAGAAAATCCATGTCCACATAGGCGAGGCGATAGGACGGGGAATCCGACTGCGGTGTTTTTTGAACGACCTCGGCCTGCTGCTTGTCCACGGCACTGCGCTTCAACGGGTCCCATACCCCGTCCTTGCGCCGCAACTTGCCGTTTTTCAGTCGTGTCATTTCCATGCCTTTCGTCTGACGCGCCAAATCACCCAAATCACATTGACGCCTTTCCAACACTCCCTTAGATCAAATGACCAAAGCCTTCCAGCGGCGCGGGACCATCCGTGACCACGAACACCACGCGACTTTAAGGAATTTTCCATGAGCCTTACGGATCTCACCTCCCTCGAAACCATCATCGAAACCGCCTTCGACAACCGCGATGGTGTGAACGTATCGACGAAGGGCGAGGTTCGCGACGCCGTGGACACATCTCTTCAACTTCTCGATAGCGGCAAGGCACGCGTGGCCGAAAAGCAGGCTGACGGAAACTGGAAGGTGAACCAGTGGCTGAAAAAGGCCGTGCTCCTCTCCTTCCGCCTGAACGACATGGAAATCGTGACCGGCGGACCGGGCGAATCCACCTGGTGGGACAAGGTGCCGTCGAAGTTCGAAAACTGGGGTGAAAACCAGTTCCGCGCCGCCGGTTTCCGCGCCGTGCCGAACGCCGTCGTGCGCCGCTCCGCCTATGTCGCCAAGAACGTGGTGCTGATGCCTTCCTTCGTCAATCTCGGCGCCTATGTCGATGAAGGCACGATGGTAGACACCTGGGCAACTGTCGGCTCCTGCGCGCAGATCGGCAAGAATGTGCACCTCTCCGGCGGTGTCGGCATTGGCGGCGTTCTGGAGCCCTTGCAGGCGGGCCCGACGATCATCGAGGACAATTGCTTCATCGGCGCCCGTTCGGAAGTCGTGGAAGGCTGCATCGTGCGCGAAGGCGCCGTTCTCGGCATGGGCGTCTTCATCGGCAAGTCCACCAAGATCGTCGACCGCGCCACCGGCGAGATCACCTATGGCGAAGTGCCGCCCTATTCCGTCGTCGTTGCCGGCACCATGCCGGGCAAGCCTTTCCCGAACGGCGAGCCGGGCCCGAGCCTCTATTGCGCCGTCATCGTCAAGCGCGTCGATGAAAAGACCCGCTCCAAGACCGGCATCAACGAGCTTCTGCGCGACTGATATAAAGCGACTGCCATGACCACGACCGATCCCGTTGCCAATCTCGCCGCCCTCATCCGTTGCCCTTCGGTGACGCCTGCGGAAGGCGGCGCGCTTTCCCTGCTCGACACCCTGCTTTCGCCGCTTGGTTTCCAGGTGGACAGGATGGTGGCGAGCGAGGCGGGAACGCCTGACGTGGAGAACCTTTACGCCCGGCTTGGCACCGAAGGTCCGCATCTGATGTTTGCGGGCCATACGGATGTCGTTCCGGTGGGCGATGAGGCCGCATGGAGCCATCCGCCCTTTGCGGCCGAAATCGCCGGCGGCGAAATGTTCGGTCGCGGTGCGGTGGACATGAAGGGCGGCATCGCCTGTTTCGTTGCCGCCATTGCCCGCCATATCGAAAAACACGGCAAGCCGCGGGGGTCCGTTTCTTTCCTGATTACAGGCGATGAGGAAGGCCCGTCGATCAACGGCACCTCCAAGCTGCTGGAATGGGCGGCCGCCAAGGGCGAGACATGGGACGCCTGCGTGGTGGGCGAGCCGACCAATCCCGACCAGCTTGGCGACATGATCAAGATCGGCCGCCGGGGATCGCTTTCCGGCCGCATCACGGTTCATGGCGTGCAGGGACATGCCGCCTATCCGCATCTCGCCGACAATCCCATTCGCGGTCTGCTGCAACTGACCCATGCGCTGATGCATCCGCCCTTCGATCATGGCACCGACAATTTCCAGCCCTCCAACCTGGAAGTAACGACCGTCGATACCGGCAATGCCGCGACCAATGTAATCCCGGCGCGGGCGACGGCCTCCTTCAACATCCGTTTCAACGATACGTGGACTGCAGAGAGCCTGCGCGCGGAAATCGTCCACCGCCTCGATGCCGCCGCAGCAGAAGGCGAGCTGCGCCCCGACCGTGCGCCGGTGAAATACGATATCGTCTGGGCCGACCGCCCGGCTCATGTCTTTCTTACCCGGAACAATGCTCTCATCTCGTCGCTTTCCGGCGCGGTGGAAGCCGTGACGGGCAAGGAACCCAAGCTTTCGACCACCGGCGGCACCTCGGATGCGCGTTTCATCAAGGATTATTGCCCGGTGGTGGAATTCGGCCTCGTCGGGCAGACCATGCATATGGTCGACGAGCGTGTGGCGGTTGCGGATCTCGAGACGCTGACGCGCATTTACGAGACCTTTATCGAACGCTGGTTCGCCCATGCCGACGGCAAGTGAAATAAGGCTCTATCTGACGGGCCTGTGGCTTCTGCTGCTCGGCGACCATAATGGCGCACGTTATCTGGACCTCTCCGAGCGCGGCATGTGGCGGTCCTTCTATTCCGCCCTCTGGTGCCTGCCGGCCATGCTGGTTTCCTGGCTGTGGCTGCGCGCCGCCTTCCTCGCCAGCTATCCGCCCGGCACTGGAACGGGCTTCATCTTCTTCTTCCGTCTGGCGATGGTCGAGGCCATCTGCTGGATCGTGCCGCTGCTGTTGATCGGCATGCTGCTGTTTGCCTTCGGCGCACGGGAAAAATTCGCGCCGCTCGTCACCACCATGAACTGGCTGTCGCTGCCATTTTCCTATGCCTATGCGGTTCTGATCCTGATCGCATTCTTCCTGCCGCCCTTGCAGGGGCTGATCGCCATTCTCTGGCTGGCGCTGCTTCTGTCGCTGGTCTTCGCCTTCTCGCGAATTGTGCGGTTCTTCATCCGCGACCAGTCACTGCTCGTCTCGGCCATCGTCATGACGCTGCTGGTGCCCGGCATGCTTCTGTCGGAAGCGCTGCAGCGTTTTCTCGGCGTTTATCCGGCCTGAGAACCGGCGTGGGTTTTAGCGGTCAGTCCGCGTCCTCAGCCATATCGGCTTCAGGGTACCTGCGACGCAGCGGAATGACGTCGGGATAATCGACCTGCATGAAATAGAGACCGTCCGGCGGCGCGACAGGGCCGCAGGCCTTGCGATCCCGCGCCTCCAGTGCGGCGCGCACATCCTCGGGCGTCATCGTGCCTTCGCCCGCGAGTTTCAGCGTGCCCGCGAAAGAGCGGATCTGGTTATGCAGGAAGCTCTGCGCGGTCGCACGTATCTCGATGAGATCGCCGGTGCGCGTCACATCCAGCCGGTCGAGCGTGCGCACGGGGCTGTTCGCCTGACAATGCACGGAGCGGAAGGTCGTGAAATCATGCCGGCCGACGAGCATCTGGGCGGCTGCATGCATACGCTCATGATCCATGTCCTTCGACACCCACCATGCCCGCTTGTGCTCCAGCGCCAGCCGGGCCTTGCGGCAGATGATGCGGTAAAGGTAGTGCCGACGAAGGGCGGAAAACCGGGCGTCGAAATCATCGGTCACGGAAGCAGCATCGAGGACGGCCACGGCTTCGCCCGCCATGGCGAGATGCGCATTGAGGGCGTTGCGAAGCTTGTAGGGCTCCCAGTCTCGGGAAAGATCGACGTGGACGACCTGCCCGACGGCATGCACGCCGGAATCGGTGCGGCCGGCGCCGCGAATGGAGACGCTCTCTCCCGTCAACGAGCGAACCGCAGCCTCCAGCGCACCCTGAACCGACGGGCCGTTATCCTGTCTCTGCCAGCCATAATAAGGCGTGCCGTCATATTCGACGGTCATGCGAAAACGTGGCATCAGCCGAGCCTCGTTGTGGTCGGAACCGGTGTGCCGCGTACGAAATCGGCCGCCGACATCGGCTTGCCGCCCGCCTTCTGCAAGCGGGTGAGCCGCACGGCGCCGCTGCCGCAGGCAATGGTAAGGGTGTCATCGAGCGCCGCGCCCGCTTCTCCCATGCCGCTGGCCAGTTCGGAGGCCAGAACCTTCACGCGCTCCGCCTTGCCACCGATGTCCATTTCCAGCCATGCGCCGGGAAACGGCGAAAGGCCGCGAATGTGATTGTGTACATCCTGCGCCGGCCTGGAAAAATCGATGCGGGTCTCGCCCTTGTCGATCTTCGCGGCGTAAAGAACGCCTTCTTCCGCCTGCGTGACGAGCGGCAGGTCGCCGGCTTCCAGCTTGTCCATAGCCTGCCGCATCAGCCGCGCGCCGGCCAGCATCAGGCTGTCGTGCAATTCTCCGGCGGTCATGTTCTCATCGATCGCGACCTTGGCGGTCAGCGCGACGGGGCCGGTATCGAGCCCCTTTTCCATTTTCATGACCATCATGCCGGTCTCGGCATCGCCGGCCATGATGGCCCGCTGGATGGGGGCAGCGCCGCGCCAGCGCGGCAGCAGCGAGGCGTGGCCGTTATAACAGCCAAGGCGCGTGCCGCTGAGGATCGCTTCCGGCAGCAGCAGCCCGTAAGCCACGACAACCGCCACATCGGCATTGAAATCTCGGAACTGCTGGCGGTCTTCCTCTGCCTTGAAGTTCACCGGCGTCAGCACAGGCAGGCCCAACAATTCGGCGGCCTGATGCACCGGGGACTTCTGCAGATCGAGGCCACGACGGCCGCCGGGACGCCGCGGCTGGGTGTAGACCGCAACGATCTCGTGGCCGGCCTCCACCAGTGCACGCAGGGTGGGAACGGAAAATTCCGGCGTACCCATAAAAATGATGCGAAGAGCCATCGTCGCCCCCTGCCCTGTCGTCCATTCCGGTCCAGAGAGGACGGATCAGATCTTTGCGCGGGCCGCTTTCGTGAATTTCTTGATGACCATGTCGCGTTTCAGCCGCGAAATATGGTCGATGAAGAGAACGCCGTTCAGGTGATCGATCTCGTGCTGCAGGCAGGTGGCGAGCAGGCCATCCGCCTCGACTGTCTGCTGCTTGCCGTCACGGCCGACATATTGCACCGTGAGCGACGCGGGACGCTCGACCTCGGCGTAATAATCGGGGATGGAGAGGCAGCCTTCCTCATAGGTCGAGACATCGTCCGACACCTTGAGGATTTCCGGATTGATGAAGACGATCGGAGTTTTTTCCTCGCCTTCACGCGCAACGTCGATCACCAGCATGCGGCGCGCCACGCCGATCTGAATGGCGGCGAGGCCGATACCCGGCGCATCATACATGGTTTCCAGCATGTCGTCGGCAAGACGCAGCACCTCGGCATCCACCTTTTCGATGGGCTTCGATTGCTGGCGCAGCACGGGATCGGGCAAAATGATAAGCGGTTTGATGGTCATGGCTTCCCATAACGTATCTCTTGCGCGGAGGAAATAAAAAACACGAGGTTCAATCCGCCTCCGGCATCCGCCCCGCCCGACTCATTTCCGCCGCAGGAATGTTCTTGTTTTGATCTTCCGAATCACAAGAAACCTGCTAGATTTAATCATGAGCATAGATTTCTCCGTTCTCCTCGATCCCGCGTTACGGGCCGGCTCCGTCGACATCAGCTTCGGCGCGCTGCTCGTGGCTCTGGTTTTCGGTCTGGTCACCACCTGGCTGGTGACGGCGAGCCGTGGGAAAAAAGCGGGAGCCGATGGCGAAATCTCCGACCTCCTCAAAACACAGTCCGAACTGCATGGCCGCATCGCCGCCATGGCGGAAACGCTCGGCACCCGCCAGACCGAGATGAGCCAGACGCTGAACCAGCGCCTCGACGGCATGTCGCAGCGCCTTGGCGAAACACTGACGGAGCAGACCCGATCGACGCATGAGAATCTGAGCCGCCTGCAGGAGCGCCTCGCGGTTATCGACGCCGCGCAGGGCAATATTCAGGATCTGGCCAAGGACGTCGTCGGACTTCAGGCCATCCTTTCCAACAAGCAGACGCGCGGCGCCTTCGGACAGGCCCGCATGGAGACGCTGATTGCCGATGCGCTTCCGGCCGGGGCCTTCCAGTTGCAGCCGACGCTTTCGAACGGCTACCGGCCGGACTGCACCATCAAGATGCCCAACAATGCTCCGCCGCTCGTCATTGACGCCAAGTTTCCGCTGGAGGCATGGAACGCCATCAAGGCGGACGAAACACCCGAAACCAAACGCGCCGCCGTGCAGCAGTTCCGCCGCGATATGGAAGTACATATTCGCGACGTGGCCGAGAAATACCTCATCCGCGGCGAGACGCAGGATACGGCCTTCATCTTCGTGCCGTCCGAATCGATCTTCGCCGATATCCACCAGCATTTCGAATATCTGGTGCAACGCGCTCACCGCGCCCGTGTCGTCATCGTTTCGCCATCGCTTCTGATGCTGTCGGTACAGGTCATCCAGTCCGTGCTCAAGGATCAGCGCATGCGCGAGCAGGCGCATCTCATCCAGGGTGAAGTGGCATTGCTCATGGACGATGTGCGGCGGCTGGACGACCGGACGCGCAAGCTGCAGGCCCATTTTGGACTGGCCCAAAAAGATATCGACATGATGCTGATCTCCTCCGACAAGGTGCTGGCGCGCGGCCAGAAAATCGAAGGCCTCGATTTTTCACCGACGGAAAAAGAGACTTCGCATGGGGAAATCGAGCAGGCTCGACGCTTTGCCGAGAACAGGGCGGGAACGGCAAAGTTGCGGGTGGTTGACGACGAGTGATCCGCTCGGGCAAAGTCGCCGCCTTGCTTGAATTCTATACGGATACGCCCTCCATGATTACTGTTTTCGGCTCCATCAACATGGACCTCGTCGCCACCGCCAAACGCCTGCCAAAGCCCGGTGAAACCGTGACGGGCGAGACCTTCTCCACGGCCGCCGGCGGCAAGGGAGCCAACCAGGCGTTGGCCGCACGGCGTGCGGGCGCCACGGTCAAGATGGCAGGAGCTGCGGGCGATGACACCTTTGCCGCGCCGGCGCTGACATTGCTGCGCGACGCCGGCACCGATCTCTCACTGGTGAAGACCACGCCCGGCCCTACGGGGACGGCAGTGATCCTTATCGGCGAAGGCGGGGAAAACATGATCTCGGTCATTCCCGCCGCCAATGGTGAAGTCTCCGCATCCGACGCCGCGAAAGCCCTGGCGGAAATGTCGGCAGGCGATATTTTGATGCTGCAGTTCGAGATACCCGCTTCCGCTATCGAAGCGGCGCTGACGGCTGCGAAGGCAAAGCGCGTCACCACCGTCATCAATACTGCGCCACTGACCGCCGATGGGCCGCGCCTCGCAGGCCTTGCCGATATCGTCATCGCCAACGAAACCGAGTTCGAATTGCTGATCGGAAAGAACCGCCTTTCCGGTTCTGAGCGGGAAAACGAACTGAAAGCCCTGCATGACAGGACCGGCCAAACATTGATCGTGACGCTTGGTGCCGATGGCGTGATCGCCATGCGCAACGGCAAGGTTTTCCGGGCTTCCGGCCTCAAGATCGAACCGGTCGATACGGTCGGTGCCGGCGACACATTCTGCGGTTATCTCGCCGCGAGCCTCGATCAGGGTATGGATTTCGAAAGGGCGCTGAAGCGCGCCGCTGTCGCAGGTTCGCTCGCCTGCACCCGCGCTGGCGCGCAGCCTTCCATTCCGCTTGCCGCGGAAGTGGATGCGGCACTCTGAGGGATCAGTCGCTCAACGACGAATGAAGGTGAGATAGGCCGAGCTGCGGCCTTCTCTTTTCGCCTTGTTCTCATAGCGCGTGCCCGGCCAGTTGGCATAGGGCGTGCGCCAGTCATCAGCGCTCGCCGCCGTCCATTCGAAACCGCCATGGCGGGCGCAATGCTGCAGCGTCCAGTTGACGTAGGTATCGATATCGGAAGCGAAGCAGAACTTTCCGCCGGGTTTCAGCACACGATGGAAGCGGGCAAGGTTAACGTCTGAAACGAAACGACGCTTCCAGTGCTTCTTCTTCGGCCACGGGTCAGGATAGAGAAGGTCGATATGATCGATCGATCCCTCGGGCAGCCAGTCCAGCAATTGCGTCGCATCATCGTCGTAAAGGCGGATATTCATCAACTCGCGTTCGCGCACGGCGGCCAGCAGCTTGGCCATGGAATTGACGAAGGGTTCCACGCCGATGAAACCCGTCTCCGGGTTTTCAACCGCGCGGTGGGCGAGATGCTCGCCGCCGCCAAAACCGATCTCCAGACGGATCGACCGCACATCCGCGGGAAAAAGAGCGGCGAGATTTTGCGGCGGGGCGCTTTCCAGATCGATTTTCAGCAAAGGCAACAGGTTCTCGATTGTATCGACCTGCTGATTGCGCAGGGGCTTGCCCTTGCGTCTGCCAAAAAAAGCTTCCGTCGCGCGCGAACGCCGTTCTTCCGTCATCTCATACTCTCAAGAACAAATAGACTTAGCCCGCACAGCGCCAGATGAGGCACTGTGCGGGTTACAAAAGTTGGTGACGGTATCTCTCAATCGCCATCAAATAACAAGCGCGATATCTGGTTGACGCATTTTCCGGACGTAAAACCGCTACGCAATTTTACTGGAAATGCTTCAAGCGCTCAAAGCTTCCTTGAGCGGCTTCACCAGGTCGAGCTTCTCCCAGGAGAAGGAGCCGTCACGGCCTGCCTTGCGGCCGAAATGGCCGTAGGAAGACGTCTTGGCGTAGATCGGCTTGTTGAGATCGAGATGACGGCGAATGCCCGACGGCGAAAGGTCCATGACCTTGCGGATCGCGGCCTCGACCTGATCTTCGCTGACCTTGCCGGTGCCATGCAGATCGACATAGATCGACAGCGGCTGGGCGATGCCGATTGCGTAGGAAATCTGGATCGTGCAGCGCTCGGCAAGGCCGGCAGCCACGACGTTCTTGGCGAGATAACGGGCGGCATAGGCGGCGGAACGGTCGACCTTGGTCGTGTCCTTGCCGGAGAATGCACCGCCGCCATGGGGCGCAGCGCCGCCATAGGTGTCGACGATGATCTTGCGACCCGTCAGGCCGGCGTCACCATCGGGACCGCCGATGACGAACTTGCCGGTCGGGTTGATGTACCACTGGCAATCGTCAGCGATCTTCAGGTCGCCCAGAGCCTCGCGGATATAGGGTTCGACAACGGCGCGAACCTTCTTCGAATCCCAGCTTGCATCGAGATGCTGCGTGGACAGAACGATGGATACGGCTTCCGCCGCCTTGCCGTCACGTAACGAACCGTGACCTGGCTCTTGGCGTCGGGGCCGAGCTTTGCCGCTTCGCCTTCGCCGCTTTTACGGGCGGTAGCGAGCAGCTGCAGGATACGGTGGGAATAATAGATCGGCGCCGGCATGAGGTCCGGCGTTTCCTTGCAGGCGTAACCGAACATGATGCCCTGGTCGCCAGCGCCCTCGTCGCCCTGCTTGTCGGAGGCGTTGTCCACGCCCTGCGCGATGTCTGCAGACTGCGGATGCAGGAGAACGTCGATCTTGGCGGTCTTCCAGTGGAAACCATCCTGCTCGTAGCCGATGTCGCGGATCGCCCTGCGGGCAGCGGACTTGAACTTCGAGGGGTTGATGACCGGATGGCCAGCGGCATCCTTGAGAACCTTGCCGTCCTTGCCCTTCTTCAGAAGCGTATCGGGAACCCGAACCTCACCGGCGATAATGACGCGGTTGGTCGTCGCAAGCGTTTCGCAGGCAATGCGCACGGTCCAGGGATCAACGCCCGTCTTGGCCGCTTCACGATAGATGAGGTCCACGATTTCATCGGAAATACGATCACAAACCTTGTCCGGATGACCCTCGGCCACGGACTCGCTGGTGAACAGATAATTGGCACGCATGCGGGATTCCCCTCAAAGAACGGTCTTGGAGTTTGTTAGTCATTTCGGCCATGAAAAACAAGGACACAACCACATAAATATATCTTTATGTGAGAATTCCTTTCTAATCGGGCACAAAAAAACGGTCCTTGCGGACCGTTGAGTGCCCGGCATCCCGTGCCGGAAATTTTCTGCGCGCGCGGGCTGCGCTTACTCGGCGTCACCTTCGGCGGCGAGCGCCTTGACGAGATCGACGAGACGGCGGCGAACCTTCGGGTCAGCGATCTTTACGAAGGCGCGGTTCAGCTGCAGACCTTCAGCCGAGGACAGAAAGTCGACCACGTAATTGGAGCTCGACGCCTCCGCCATGCCAGGTGTGCCGCCAGCCTGATCGCCGGGTGCATCTTCGAAAAAAAAGGAAACGGGCACATTGAGGATCGCGGAAATATTCTGGAGGCGACTGGCGCCAACGCGGTTCGTGCCTTTTTCATATTTCTGGATTTGCTGAAAGGTAATTCCGAGACTTTCACCCAGCTTCTCCTGGCTCATTCCGAGCATGGTTCTGCGAAGGCGAATTCGGCTTCCGACATGAATGTCGATGGGGTTAGGCTTTTTCTTATTCTCGGTCATCATGCGGTCCTGACACTCGGAAAGGGTTGATATCTCGCTTCATTACTATTCGAAGAAATGAGTCGGCAATTCGACAGCGTCTAAACTTGTTTTACGACTGACGTATTCACTATGCAATTACAGGGGTTCCCGGTCAATTCTGGCGCCGAGCGAAACTCAAGGCGGGAAATACCGCAACGATTATAAAGATAGAAAAAATCAACCAGAAATACGTCCGATGTGTGTCGTAAGTAAATGCGTCGTTTGACCCACCACTCAAAGTGGCGTCAACAATTCCCACCCGACCGTAATCGAGCCCCGCAATAATGCGGCCATAGGGGTCTATGACGGCGGAAATTCCGGTATTGGCACCGCGAATCACCGGCACGCCCGTCTCAACGGCCCGGACTCTCGCCTGCAGAAAATGCTGATAGGGGCCGGGCGTATCGCCGAACCAGCCATCATTGGTCACATTCAGGATAGCGGCCGAGCCGGCCAGCCCCGGCGTCATCTCACCCGGGAAAATGATCTCGTAACAGATGAGAGGATAGAAGGTCTTGCCTGAAGGAAGCGTGAGCGGCGTGCGCGAGGAAGCGGCGGAAAAGCCCCCCGGCAGGGCGATGACATTGTCGATGCCGAATTCCCGCAGGATATCTTCAAAGGGAACATATTCGCCAAAGGGGGTCAGATGCACCTTGTCGGTCGCGCCGATGATCTCGCCCTGGCTGTCGATTGCATAGACCGAATTGTAATAACGCGGCGGGCGGCCTGCCCCCTGATCTTCCATTCTGACGGCGCCGGTGAACAGCACCTGCCCATCCTCGAGCGTTTTGGCGATTTCCGCCAGAGCATCCGGGTTTTGCGTCAGAATGAACGGCACGGAGGTTTCCGGCCAGACGATGATATCAGGGCGTTTTTTCCCTTCGCCCGGCGGCAGAGCAGAGAGCCGCAGATGCTCACCAAAAATCTCCGCCCTATCTGCGTTCAACATCTTGCGTGACTGATCGATGGAAGGCTGCACGATCCGAACGGTCAGTGCGTCTGCGGGCAATTCCGCTGGCATCTGGAGACGGTAGAAGCCATAACCGAAATGGCCGGCCAGCAGCAGCCCCGCCAAGGCGAGACCCGGCCACATGCCTTTTTTCGTGCCTATCAGCGCCGGCGAGGCGAAGATGAAAACCGCAAGCGTCGTTATACTGAAAAGGCCAAGCAGATGTGCCGACTGCATCATGATCGGGATGGGCATGATGCCATAGCCGATGGCGTTCCAGGGAAAGCCGGTGGCCAGGAAGCTGCGCAGCCATTCCGAAAAGCCGAATGCGGCAGCAAGGGCAGCGATACGGCCGAGGCCCTCCGACCAGAGGAGATTGGCTGCGGCAACCGCAAAACCGTAAAACAACGCCAAAAAAGCGGGAAGGCCAAGAATGGCGAGCGGCAGCGCCCACGCGAATTCATCGGCCTCCAGCAGGAGAGCATTGCCGAGCCACCACAGGCCCGCGACGAAGTAACCGAGCCCGAAACACCAGCCGATGCCGAAGGCCGGCAGGATGCGGCTGAAGAGGCCGCCGCCCGGTTTTCCGGTGCAGCCATCCACGAGCCAGACAAGCAGAGTGAAAGAGAAAAACAGCGCCGCGAAAAAGCCGAATGGAGGCAAAGCGAGCGCCCCGACCGCACCTGCGGCAATCGCCATAACTGCGCGGCTCATGCCGCCGGCCAGCATTACCCTGCCTGCAAGACGCTCCATGCCATCTCCGTTTATGCGCGTCCGGAAAAGCCCGCCGCCGGCAAGGCCGCGCCACGGAATTTCCCCTCAGACCCGACGTAAAGGAAAAAAGATTCGCAGTCCACAGGAGGCATGGCGACCGAAGCGCCATGTGTTCTTTTCGACGCCGAACACGGGCATTCATACCTGTCGGATTGATATGTCGAAAGGTGGAAGCGACGGGGAAAAACCCCGTCGACCTTTCTTAATCGGCGTTCTGCTGGTGCGTGATAAGGCGAACATCCGGCGCAGGCAGCGCAATCACCTCATTGGCGCCCGCTTCGCCCGGAGCGCGATCATCCTCACCTTCGGAGCCGTGATCCCGGACGATACGAACGCCTTTGATACGCCTGCTATCGGCATCGAGGATCTGGAACTCGAAACCGGGCACGGCCCTGACCACCTCGCCCTTGGCCGGAATGCGGCCTAGCGCGAAGAAGATGAGACCGCCAAGCGTATCGATTTCCTCCAGATGTTCACGAACATCGAATTCCGGCCCGATCGCCTCGGCAAGTTCGGTGAGTTCCGCGCGTGCATCCGCGACAAGCACATCGGCGGAAAGACGGGAGAACATCGCCTCGTCCTTGTCGTGCTCGTCATCGATGTCACCCACGACCATCTCGACGATATCCTCATGGCTGACGAGACCGTCGGTGCCGCCATATTCATCGATCACCAGCGCAAGCTGGGTTCTCTGGGCCTGCATCGTCTTCAAAAGGTCAGAGGCCAGCATGGAGGGCGGTGCGAAAAGAATTTTGCGCACCAGCCCGGCAGCGGCGACCGTCTGCTCCAGATCGACACGTGCCAGGTCGAAATTCGGCCGCGGTGAACGTGGCGCCTTCACCTCACCGTAAGCGACGCTTCGCGAACCGGCCCGGCGTTTGTTGCGGGCCTGCTTGGCGACATAGGCCAGCAGATCGCGAATGTGGATCATGCCCTTCGGATTATCCAGCGTCTCGTCATAGACCGGCATGCGGGAACGCCCGGTTTCCTCGAAGAGGATCAGCGCATCGCCAATCGTCATATTCTCATCGAGACCGTCGATGTCCACACGCGGGATCATGATATCTTCGACCCGAACCTCGCGGAAACGCAGGATATTGTTGAGCATCGCCCGTTCTTCGGGCGAAAAGGCCGCACCGATTTCGGTGTCGTCCATCAGCGCGTCGGTCAAATCCTCGCGCAGGCGCTCGCCCTGTGACGGTTTCAGCAACCGCGCGATGCGCGACCAGATCGTCGATCTCGGCTTTGCAGTGAAGTCTTGACGTAAGTGACTACTGCCCTCCTCCGAAGAGGACTGCTCGCCGTTTTCTCTGCCCTCACTGGCAGGTCGTGCAGAATGTTCGTTCATGGCTCCAGACAATATTTAAAGCGGTTCCTGACCCGCGTAAGGATCAGATAGGCCAAGCACCGCCAAAATGCGAGTCTCAAGCGACTCCATTTCTTCCGCTTCTTCCTCGTCCATGTGGTCGTAACCGAACAAATGCAGGAACCCATGAACGAGCAGATGGGTCAGATGATCCCCGAAACTCTTCTCAAGTTCAAGGGCCTCGCGTTCAACCGTCTCGCGCGCGATGACGATATCGCCCAGCATGGGGCCCGGCATTCCGCCCGGCTCCAGCGGAAAAGCCGGGAAAGACAGGACATTGGTTGCCTTGTCCTTGTCGCGCCACTCAGCGTTGATTTCGCGAATATTTTCGTCGTCGGTAAAGACCAGCGACAGTTCCACCGGCATTTTCGGGAAGGGTTGGTCCTCTTCCCGATTCAGGAAATCGACCGCTGCATCCAGTACCCTGGTGGCAAAAGCAGCCAAGTCCTCTTCCGAGGACCAGCCTTCGGCCTCGACGCTGATTTGAATATCCAAAGCTGTCATTGCTTTACGTCAGCTGCCCTTCACGAGGCTTTCATCCGGCACGGCCGTGTGGGATTCGTAAGCCCGGACGATACGCGCCACCATCGGATGACGAACGACATCGACATCCTTGAAGCGTACGACGGACACGCCTTCCACATCGCCAAGGATTTGCAGGGCCTCGACAAGACCGGATTTCACGCCGCGCGGCAAATCCACCTGGCTCGGGTCGCCGGTCACGATCATGCGGCCGTTCTCGCCAAGGCGGGTCAGGAACATCTTCATCTGCATGGTCGTGGTATTCTGGGCTTCGTCCAGAATGACGGCGGCATTGGCCAGCGTGCGGCCGCGCATGAAGGCCAGCGGCGCGATTTCGATGACGCCCGCCTGAATGGCGCGCTCCACCTTGTCGCCCGGCATCATGTCATAAAGCGCGTCATAAAGCGGACGCAGATAAGGATCGACCTTTTCCTTCATGTCGCCCGGCAGGAAGCCCAGGCGCTCACCCGCTTCGACGGCGGGGCGCGACAGGATGATGCGGTCAACCGCGCCGCGCTCCAGAAGCTGCGCCGCATGAGCGACGGCAAGATAGGTCTTGCCGGTACCGGCGGGGCCGACGCCAAAAACCAGTTCAGATTGCTCCAGTGCCCGCATGTAGACGTCCTGCGTCGGCGTGCGGGCAGCGATGGTCTTCTTGCGGGTGGAAATCTGCGCCATGGAAATCTTCGCCTTGCGTTCCATCGTCGGCAAGGTCAGCTGGTCGTCTGCGGCCATGGCCATGCGGATCGCGCCCTCCACGTCGGAAACCTCGGCGGTTCCGCCCTTGAGCAGCCGTTCATAAAGGAAATCCAGCGCCCGACGGGCCTGATTGGTGGCAACGACATCGCCAGTGATGGCAACGGAATTGCCGCGCGGGCGAGCGTCGATATTGAGGCGCTGTTCCAGAAGCTTCAGGTTCTGATCGAACTGACCGAATAGCTCTCCCGCTATCCTGTTATTCTCGAACGTGAGGACGAAGTGATTGGCGTCGGTCGCGGCTTGGCGTGGCTGGCGCGATGAATTTGATACCAATTCGTGTGCGTTCAAGCGGTCAGGCTCCTGTCCCAATCAGTGTCGGCTCCTCACTCTAACTCCCTGCCACCTCGGCAAACAAGCTGTTTGGACCCGTTGCGGTGATTCGTACATTAACAATGTCACCGATTTTCAAAGTCTTTGCATCAAGATTCACGGATTGCAGCCATGGAGAGCGACCTATCAACTGCTCAGGCATGCGGCCGGGCTTTTCCAGCAGCACATCCATGGTTTTTCCGACCAGCGATTCCGCAAATTCCTTCTGCTGCCGCAGCAACAGGGCCTGCAATCTTTCCAGTCGCTCGGCCTTCACCTCTTCCGCAACCTGATCGGTGAGATCGGCTCCCGGCGTGCCGGGGCGGGTGGAATATTTGAACGAGAAGGCCTGCGCATATTTCACCGTCTCGACCATCGCCATCGTATCTTCGAAATCGCGATCCGTCTCACCGGGGAAACCGACAATAAAGTCTCCCGACATGGCAATATCAGGGCGGGCGGCGCGGATTTTTTCGATAAGCTGGATATATTCCTCACCCGTATGGCGACGGTTCATCGCTTTCAGAATGCGGTCCGAACCGGACTGCACCGGCAGATGCAGATAGGGCATCAGGAGGCGCAGATCGCGATGCGCGCCGATCAGGCGCTCGTCCATGTCGCGCGGATGGCTAGTGGTGTAACGAAGCCGTGCGAGGCCGGGAATTTCCGCCAGCCGGTAAAGCAGTTCGGCCAGACCCCATTTCTCGCCCTTCGGGCCTTCGCCCTGCCAGGCATTCACATTCTGGCCCAGCAGCGTGATCTCGCGCACGCCGGCATCGACGAGCTTCATCGCCTCATCGACGATCTGGCGCACGGGGCGGGAGACTTCCGAACCGCGCGTATAGGGCACGACACAGAAGGTACAGAACTTGTCGCAACCTTCCTGCACCGTCAGAAACGCTGTTACGCCGCGCGTGCGCAGCGTCGCCTTTTCGGCAACAGGCAGGTGCTCGAACTTGTCCTCGACCGCATATTCGGTCTCGATGACACGCTCGCCGCCGCGCACCCGCTTCAGGGCGTCCGGCAGGCGATGATAGGTCTGCGGGCCGATGACGACATCAACGGCGGGCGCACGGCGAAGGATTTCCTCGCCTTCCGCCTGCGCCACGCAGCCGGCAACGCCGATCATGAATTCGCGGCCCTGCTCTTCGCGCGATTTTTTCATGTCGCGCAGGCGGCCAAGCGCCGAATAGACCTTTTCAGCCGCCTTTTCGCGGATATGACAGGTGTTCAACAGCACCAGATCCGCCTCGCCCATATCCTCCGTCTGAACGTAACCGTCCTTCGCCAGCGCATCGCTCATACGGACGGAATCGTAGACGTTCATCTGACAGCCATAGGTCTTGATGAAGACCTTCCGGCTGTTCGAACCCTCGCGGGCGATCATGGGTGGGGCGTCAAGGCCAAGCGTTTCCTGGGTCATGGCGGCTATCTAGTGTTTTTCACGGCCAGATTAAACAGAAAAATGCCGGAAAAGCTACGATCTCGCTAATTCCGCCAGCCGCCGCGCAGGCTGAAGGCCAGCATGGAGCGGATGGAGGCGGCGATATCGGTCGCCAGGCGCTTGCGGTTATCCGTGCTGTGAAACGGAACGCTGTCACCGAATGTCACGTCGACATCGATGGCGCCGGCCCTGATGATGCCGAGCAGATGCGGCACGAGCGTGATGCTGCCCGGCCAGGCGGCGATGACGCGATGGTAACGCCCCATGGCCATGCCCTGCACCCTAGTATAGGCGATGGCGACCGGCTGCACATAAACCAGCTTGCCCGGAACCTGTTCAGCGGCGGTGGAGGCCGCACCGAACAGCGAGGATTTGACGGCAAGCATGCGGTTGCCGTCCGAGGTGGTGCCTTCAGGAAACAAAACGACAATCTCGCCATCGGCCATGCGGCTGGCGATCTCGCTCACCTGCGCGCCGGTGCTGCGTTTTTGCTCACGCTGAACGAAGATGCTTTTCTGCAAGCGGGCGAGCCAGCCGAAAACCGGCCAGTCCCGCACCTCCGTCTTGGCGATGAACACCACGTCGGCAATGCTGCCAAGAACGAGAATGTCCTTCCACGAGGCGTGATTGACCGCAAGCATCAGCGGTTTCGCCCGCTCCACATCGCCGTGCACATGCACCCGGATGCCGAGAACATGGCAGGCGATGCGGTGCCAGAGGCGGGGAATGCGACGGCGAAGCCGCCAGTCGAAGGCAAGGCCCAGCAGTTGAAGCGGCAGCAAGACAAGCGTGACGATCAGGAGAACGACCGCGATATAGGCTGTCCGGAGCCACATCATGATTGGAACGCCCGTCTGCTCACCGGTGTCTCAGTGTTCGCCAGGCTTCAACGGCACGCCGTAAAGTTCCAGCCGGTGATCCACGAGCTTGAAGCCGTGTTCCCTAGCGATCTTTTCCTGAAGGGCCTCGATCTCGGCCGAATGAAATTCGATGACCACGCCGTTCTTCAGGTCGATCAGGTGATCGTGATGTTCCTCGGGCACGGTCTCATAGCGCGAACGGCCGTCGCGAAAATCGTGACGCTCGATGATGCCGGCATCCTCGAACAGCTTCACCGTCCTGTAGACGGTGGAAATCGAGATGCGCGGATCCACGGCGGAGGAACGGCGGTAAAGCTCCTCGACATCGGGATGGTCGGCTGACTCCTGAAGGACGCGGGCGATGACACGGCGTTGATCCGTCATCCGCATGCCGCGTTCGGCACAAAGCTCCTCCAGCGTTTTCGAAAGGTCTGTCACGTCTTCTGGCCTTTTGAGAATTCCGGTTTGCGGCTTTCGCCGAAAAAATGCCTGTCGCAGGGAACTAGCGAAGATCGCGGCGCATGACAAGCGCCGTCGACTTCGTTCCATCCTTTGCGGTGTAATAGGCCTTGCGTTCCGCGACGGTTTTGAAGCCTAGCTTCCTGTAAAGCCCCAGCGCGGAGGCATTATTATTATCCACCTCAAGAAACATGGTTTCGGCGCCGCGCATCATCGCCTCGCGGATGGCCGACTGCATCAGACGCCAGCCGAGACCGGCGCGTGCAAACTTGTCGGCCACGGCAACGGTCAGGATTTCCGCTTCGCCCGCCACTTCCCGCGCCAGCACGAAACCACCGAGCGGCTTGCTGAAAAAGGCGTTGGTCTGGCGTGCGACAGCACCGAAAACAGCCCCTTGCGTCAGCAGCCCGGAAAACTCCCCGTCGTTCCAAGGGCGCGGAAAGCGCAGCGCATGCAGCTCCGCCACCGCGGCGCAATCCTCATGCTGCATCGGCACGATCTCGAAATAGGGCTTCCAGCTCAGGTATTCGTCAAACATAGCAAGAATCGGGCATAGCAAGAATCGGGCATCACAGGAATCATTCGCACAGGCTGACGAATGCCCTATCAGGCAACGCCCTGACGTGCCAGCGCAAAACCGGTTTGCGGCCGGGCATCCGGCCCGCGCAGATAAAGCGGCGCGGGTTTCGGCTGGCCAGCCGGCTTGCGCGCAGCAGCACGCGCGACCGAGGCAATCGGGAAGTGATCCGGTCCCGAACCCGCCTCCAGCCCCGCCAAAAGCGGCGCGGCTGAACCGATGACGGCGCCATCGAAACCGGTAGTGACCGTTTTGGCGTCGTCCAGAGACAGAAGCGCGGCATCGCGCAGCGGCGATCCATCCGCACCGAATGTCTGGAGATAGGCTTCGCCGCGTTTGGCATCCAGCCCGACGGCCACGGGCCGGCCGGGATTTGCTAGCAGATGATGAAGCGCCAGCGTTTCAAGCGTGGTGACGCCCACGGCCTCGACGCCGAGCGACAGGGCAAAGCCGCGCGCGGCGGCGACCCCGACGCGGATACCGGTGAAAGACCCCGGCCCGATGGTCACGGCGATGCGCCAGACATTCCGGAGCGACAGTTGCGCCTGCTCCAGAGCACCGTCGATCACCGCCATCAACCTTTCGGCATGGCCCTTGCCGATCGTTTCGCATACCTCGCCGAGCACCCTGTCGGAGGCGCTGTCATAAACGCAGGCGGAACAATCCACACCTGAGGTGTCGAGTGCGAGAACAATCATGATGGCCTGGCTTGCGCTTTTATACCGCTTCGACTTCGCGCACTTCCGGCACGAAATGGCGAAGAAGATTCTGAACGCCATGCTTCAGCGTGGCGGTGGAGGACGGGCAACCTGAGCAGGCGCCCTTCATGTTCAGGAACACCGTGCCGTCGCGGAAACCGCGGAAGGTGATGTCGCCGCCATCCTGCGCCACGGCGGGGCGGACGCGGGTTTCCAGCAGTTCCTTGATGGTGGCGACGATGGTTTCGTCACCTTCTTCGAAGAACTCGCCTTCCTCATCCGACACTTCGGCCGCAATCGCGGTGCCCATGATCGGGCGGCCGGACATGAAATGTTCCATGATGGAGCCGAGAATGGCAGGCTTCAGATGCTGCCATTCCGCGCCGTCCTTGGTGACGGTGATGAAATCGAACCCGAAATAAACGCCGGTCACGCCCGGAATGGTGAAGAGGCGTTCCGCCAGTGGCGAAGCCTGCGCCTGCGACGGGTTGAGAAACTCAGCCGTACCGCTTTCCAGCACCACCTTGCCCGGCAGGAACTTCAGCGTCGTCGGGTTCGGCGTGGCTTCCGTCTGAATGAACATCGTCTGTCTCCTTCGAGGTCGCCGTTCACGCCCCGCAATTTAGAACTTTTCCAAAAAATACGCCCGGCGAAGCTTCACTTCAAGCCCTGACATGATAATTACATTCAAGAAATCGTCAGCCCCTAAATCTTGTCCGGGACCCGGATCAGCAGAGCGCGTCGATTTCCTCATCCGACAGCGTATCCGGCAGCACGGTGACGGGAATGGGAAAGGCTGCCCCGCGTCCGGCGATGGAGGAAACAAGCGGTCCCGGCCCTTCCTTCGTCGAGCCTGCTGCCAGAACGAGAATCGCGATATCGCGGTCTTCCTCGATCAGCCCGTGGATCTGCTCGGTGGCGCTGCCTTCGCGGATCACCGCTTCCGGCTCGATGCCGATGGTCTCGCGCACCTTCTGGGCGATCTTGGCAAGCGTGGCTTCCGCCTCCTCACGCGCCTCGGCCCGCATGATCTGTTCGACACCCAGCCATTGCTGGAAATCGCCTTCCGGGATCATGTAGAGCAGCACCAGCCCGCCATTGGAGTTCTTGGCGCGACGACCGGCATAGTGCACGGCCCTTTCGCATTCCGGTGTGTCATCGATAACAGCGAGAAATTTGCGACGATGCCCTTCCAGACGCGACAGCCGTTTTGAAACCATTCCGCACTCCCTCAATCCGCCGTGATCCGAGAAACCGCCCGACGGTTCGGGCGGAGATTATATCAAATCACGGCAGGCGCAAACCGCCCGCCGCATTCGCGCAGCAGCGACCTGTCAGCGCAGGAAGCCGATAATGTCGCGCACTTCGTTCATCGTCTTTTCGGCAATGGTGCGCGCCCGCTCGCCACCCTGTTTGAGGATGGCGTCGATATGGGTCGGGTCATCGAGAAGACGGCGCATCTCGTTGTTGACGGGGGCCAGAACATTGACGGCAAGCTCGACGAGGGCCGGCTTGAAGGCCGAGAACTGCTGTCCGCCGAATTCGGAAAGAACATCCGCCTTGGTCCTGTCGGAAAGCGCGGCATAGATGCCGACGAGGTTTTCGGCCTCGGGACGGCCCTTCAGGCCTTCGACTTCGCTCGGCAGCGCGTCTGGGTCGGTCTTCGCCTTCTTGATCTTCTTCGAGATCGCGTCGACATCGTCCATCAGGTTGATGCGCGACAGATCGGAGGGATCGGACTTCGACATTTTCTTGGTGCCGTCCTTGAGCGACATCACGCGTGGCGCCGGACCGCCGATCAGCGGCTCCACCATCGGAAAATAGGCGTGCACCGGCTCATCGCCGACTGTGATATCGAGCCCGAGACCCGCCTTGCGGATATGATCGCCGAAATCGATGTTGAATTTCTGGGCGATATCGCGGGCAAGTTCCAGATGCTGCTTCTGGTCGTCTCCAACAGGAACATGCGTGGCGCGATAGACGAGAATGTCGGCAGCCATCAGGCTCGGATAGGCCAGCAGGCCGAGCGACACCTGCTCGGCGTTCTTGCCGGACTTATCCTTGAACTGCGTCATGCGCTCCATCCAGCCGATGCGCGCCACGCAGTTGAACACCCATGCGAGTTCCGCATGCTGCGGCACGGCCGACTGGTTGAAGACGATATGTTTTACGGGATCGATGCCCGAGGCGATGAAGGCGGCCGCAATCGAGCGGGTCTGCGCCTTCAGGTCCGTATGAACGAGCTGGGCGGTGATGGCATGCATGTCAACGACGCAATAGATGCAGTCGTTATCTTCCTGCAGCGCCACGAATTTGCGGATCGCGCCAAGATAATTACCGAGATGCAGATTGCCGGTCGGCTGGACGCCCGAGAAAACCAGCGGCTTGAATGCGTTCATTGTCGTCCTCGAAAAGGCTTGTGGAGGGCCCCGCCCCATGGTTGGAATTGCACGCGCGCTTATGCACCCGCAGCCCCCAGCAATCAAGCGGTTTCAGGGCATGTCAGCCGCGCGGTTCCAGAAGATCCCAGCGATTGCCATAAGGGTCTACAAAGACCGCAACGGAGCCGTAAACCTCGTGGCGCGGTTCTTCCAGAAAGCGCACGCCGCGGGCGAGCATGGTCTCATAATCGCGTTGGAAATTATCGGTGTACAGGAAAAATCCGACACGGCCGCCCGTCTGGTTGCCGATGGCAAGCCTCTGCGGTTCACCGTCCGCCTCGGCAAGCAGCAGGGCGCCGCCATCGGTTCCTTCAGGTTTCACCACCAGCCACCGCTTGCCGTCGCCAAGCGGCTGATCGGACAGGCATTCGAACCCGAGAGCGTCGCAATAAAACGCCTTCGCCCGATCGTAATCGTCCACAACAAGCGTGACGAGGGCGATGCGGCGGTTTTCGGCAAAGGACATCAGCCCGCCTCCGTCTCGATATTCTTCTTGCCGCGCTTGCGGATGGCTCGTTTGACCATGCCGATATCGGCACCGCCGGAAACGAAAGCGAGCACGAAATAAACCAGCATGGCCGCGAAGACGAGAGCCATGATGGTGCCCGCACGCACGAAAATGGACGAGGCGGAAGACAGTTCGAAAGTCAAATAGGTCAGCGCGTAGTGCACGAAACCGGCCATCAACGCCGCAGCCAGCAGCAAACGCGGAATGCGGGTGAGCAGCGGAATATCCACATGCCAGTGACCGCGCCACAAAAGCATGCCGAACAACAGGGCGGCATTGACCCAGCCGGCGGTGATTTCGGCAATGGCGATGCCCGGACCGCCAAGGCGCGGGAAGAGCGTCAGCGCCAGCGAGACGTTCACTACCACGGAAATCGCTGCGAAGATCATCGGTGTGCGCGTATCCTCGCGGGCGAAGAAGCCCGGAATGAAGGCCTTGATCAGCACGAAAGCCGGCAGGCCAAGACCATAGATGCCGAGAATCTGCGCCACGGTGATGGTGGCCGAGGGCGAGAAATTGCCGCGTTCATAAAGAAAACGAACGATAGGTTCCGCCATGACGAGAAGTGCTGCGGCAGCCGGCAATGTCAGGAACAGCACGAATTCCACCGAGCGGTTCTGCAGGCTTCCGGCCTCGACCATATGCCCGCCGCGCAAAGCCCGCGCCAGCTCCGGCAAAAGCACGGTGGCCACCGCGATGCCGACCACGCCGAGCGGCAGCTGGTAAATCCGGTCCGCATAGGCAAGCGACGAGATCACGCCTTCGCCGGCAGAGGCGATATTGGTATTGATCAGCAGATTGATCTGGGTGATGCCGCCGGTAATCGCTGCCGGCAGGGCTAAAACCAGAAGGCGCTGCACATTCTTCGTCAGCCGCGGCCTGCGGAAGCCGATGCGCATGCCGGCATTGCGCACGGCAATCCAGACGATGGCAAGCTGCACCAGACCCGCCGCCATCACACCCCAGGAGAGCGCATAACCTACCTGAAGCGGATCGTAATTTTTCCACCAGGCAAGCGCGAGCACGCCGATGAGGATGATGTTGAGGAAAACGGGAGCAATTGCGGCTGCGAAATAACGATGCAGCGAGTTCAGCATGCCGCCCATCATTGCCGCCAGAGACATGCAGGCGAGATAGGGGAACATGATGGTGGCGAGATGGACGGTGTTGTCGAATTTCACCGGGTCTTCCAGAAAGCCCGGCGCGATCACCGTGCGCACGATGAACGGCATCGACAATTCCATCAGGATCGTCAGGGCCAGAAGCACGGTGAACAGGACGCCGAAGACTTCCTCGGAAAAGCGTCTCGCGCCCTCCATGCCGTTCGCCTCGATTTCCTTGGCGAAAAGCGGCACGAAGGCCGAGTTGAAAGCACCTTCGGCAAACAGCCGCCGGAAGGTATTGGGAAAACGGAAAGCAGCATTGAAGGCATCCGCCACCGGGCCGGTGCCGACGGCGGCTGCCATCAGGGTTTCTCGCAGGAAGCCGAAGATGCGGCTGCCGAGCGTGGCGGTGCCGACGGTGGCGAACTTGCCGATCAGACTCATGGGCGCTTCAAGCCTTTGCCGTGCGCGCGGCCGGCAGGGCCGCCACGTCTGGGTGGGCGATGATGCCGTTCGGCATACGGTCTCGCAATTCGTCTTCCTGCTCGCTCATCACGGCCTTCAGGCGCGTGGCGATGCTGGCCTGCCGGTTGTCGTTCGTCACCTTCTGGCCGAAGAGATCAGTCACATAGAAGGTGTCGATGACCTTTTCACCGAAGGTGGTGATGCGGGCGGAATGAATATCGAGCGACAGGTCGGCGATCACAGCCGTCATATCCGCCAGAAGCCCCGGCCGGTCGAGGCATTCCACTTCGATGACGGTGAACTTGTTCGACAGCCCGTTGGAAATGATGACGGAGGGCGGAATGGTGAAGGCGCTCTTCTTCTTGCGGCTTTTGGTGCGCGTGGCGATCATCTCCGGCAGGCGCTGCTTGCCGGACAGAACCTCCTCGATGAGCTTGCCGACATTGTTGCCGCGCCGCGTCTCGTCCTCATCGATCGGAAATTCGCGGTTGATGAGGATCGTATCGAGCGCCCGCCCGTCGGACGTCGTGAAGATCTGCGCATCGGCGATATTGGCGCCGGCCGCCGCACAGGCGCCGGTGATGATGGACAGCAGACGCGGATGGTCCGGCGCCAGCACGGTGATTTCGGTGATGGCATGGAAGGAATGGGTACGCACCATGGTCGACAGCGCTTTTTCCTGCTTGTCGGCTTCACGGATGAAGCGGGTATGGCGCACCTGGTCTTCAAGAGCCACGGTCAGCAGATAAGGCTCGTAGTGCAGTTTGGTATATTTGCGCCGCGCCTTCTGGCCCCAGTCTTCGAGGGCGTCGTAAAGCGCCTGCCTGGCGATCTGCGCGCGCTCCTTGCGGGAGACCTCCGAGAAGCCGCCCGAGAGCAGCAGTTCGGTCTCGTAATAAAGCGAACGCAGCAGCTGCCCCTTCCAGCCGTTCCAGACGCCCGGACCAACGGCGCGGATATCGCAGACCGTCAGGATGAGCAGCATCTTCAGCCGCTCCATGGACTGCACCTTGTCGGCGAAATCGGTGATGGTCTTGCGGTCGTGCAGATCGCGCGTCTGGGCGACCATGGACATCAGAAGATGCTGCTCGATCAGCCAGACCACCGTTTCGGTCTGCTTGCCGGTGAGGCGAAAACGCTGGCAGAGCTTGCGGGCCACGCGCGCGCCGGCAATCGAGTGATCCTCCTGCCGGCCCTTTGCCACATCGTGCAACAGCACGGCGACATAAAGAGCCTCGCGTTCCTCGACGCTCGGCATCAGCTGGTTGGCGAGCGGGTGGGCATCGACAGCCGTTCCCTTGTCCACTTCCGAAAGCACGCCGACCGAGCGGATCAAATGCTCATCCACCGTATAGTGATGATACATGTTGAACTGCATCATCGCGACGATCTTGCCGAATTCGGGGATGAACTTGCCGAGCACGCCTGCTTCGTTCATGCGGCGCAGGGTCAGTGCCGGATCGCGCCGCGACGTCAGGATCGACAGGAAAAGCCGGTTTGCCTCTTCGTTTTCCCGCAGCTCGTCATTGATGAGCGACAACGAACGCGTGACGACACGCAGCGCATCGGGATGCAGTTCGAGATTGTTGATATCGGCAATGTGGAACAGCCGGATCAGATTGACCGGGTCGTTCTTGAAGACATCCGGCTTGGCGAGCGCGATGCGGCCGCGATCCTCGACGAATTCCACCGAGCCGGGAATCTTGCGTACACGGTGGGCGAAGCGGCTGAGAACGCCGGAAAGGCCCGGCACGTCCTTCGCCTGCCGATCTTCAAGGGCAGCGCAGACGATGCGGGTCAGGTCGCCGACATCTTTCGCCACGAGGAAATAATGCTTCATGAAACGCTCAACGGCGGAAAGGCCGGGGCGCGGCTGATACCCCAGCGCATCGGCGATTTCGCGCTGAATGTCGAAGGAAAGGCGCTCTTCGGCCTTGTTGGTGATGAAATGCATCTGGCAACGAACGGCCCAGAGAAAATCATCGGCCTTTTCGAACAGCCTGAGTTCGCGCCGCGACAGGACACCGAGCTTCACCAGATCGGCCGTATCGCGGACGTGATAATAATATTTGGCGATCCAGAACAGCGTATGCAGGTCGCGCAACCCGCCCTTGCCTTCCTTGACGTTCGGCTCGACCAGATAACGCGTATCGCCCGCCTTGCGGTGGCGCTGGTCGCGCTCGGCGAGCTTTGCGGCAATGAACTCCGGACCGGTACCGGTGACGACTTCCGACTCGAAGCGTTTCTCAAGATCGTCGGTCAGGGATTTTTTGCCGCAAATCGCCCGCACTTCCAGAATGGCCGTGCGGATCGTCATATCGGATTTGGAGAGGCGGATACATTCATCCACCGTGCGGGTGGCGTGGCCGACCTTGAAACCGAGGTCCCAGAGGAGATAGAGCACGAACTCCACGGCCTTGTGCATATCAGGCGTGTTCTTGGCCGGCAGCAGGAACAGGAGATCGATGTCCGATCCAGGCGCCAGCGTGCCGCGACCGTAACCGCCGACCGCAGCGACCGCTATCTGCGGTGTATCTTTCGGATAGACATATTGGCAGGCGAGATCATAGAGGATTTCGATCAGCCGATCCTGAAGCCAGGAAATGCGTCTGGCGCAATCGATGCCGCTGCCATCAGCTTTCAGGAGTTCCCTGGCCTTTTCCCGGCCTTCCGTGCTGGCCTTTCGAAAGATCGGCAGCAGATCGGAGCGAATATCGGCAATGCGTTTGCCGTCTTCCTTGAAGATGATGTCGCATTCGCGCTTCAGCGCCGATACATCGAGAATGTCGGAAAAATCCAGGTCCTTGATGGCCATCTATGCCGGTATCCATGTCCTGTGGGAAATCCCACCACTTGCGATGGGAGTGTCCTATAGCGAGTTTTAAAGGCGATGGACAGGCAATCTATCCCTTCAAGCCTTGCCAAGTTCTTTCTTCAACGCATAGAGCGCGTCCAATGCCTCACGCGGCGTCATTTCGTCGGGGTTGAAGCCTTTCAGAGCTTCCTCCAGCTTCGATGGTCCGACCTTGCGGGTTTCCTCGCGGCGAACCGCGATCTGGAACAGCGGCAGATCGTCGATGAGCTGGCTCGCCGGGTTCTTGCGGTCGGCATCTTCAAGCTTCGTCAGTACCTCGCGGGCGCGCTCCACCACCGATGCGGGCAAGCCCGCAAGCCGGGCCACCTGAATGCCATAGGAACGATCCGCAGCACCCGGTCCGACCTCGTGCAGGAAGATGACGTCACCTTCCCACTCCTTCACCCGCATCGTGGCATTGGAAAGGCGGCCGAGTTTCTCCGACAGCACGGTCAATTCGTGGAAATGGGTGGCGAAGAGACCACGGCAGCGATTGACCTCGTGCAGATGCTCCACCGCCGCCCAGGCGATGGAAAGCCCGTCAAAGGTCGCCGTGCCACGGCCGATCTCGTCCAGAATGACCAGCGAACGATCCGTCGCCTGATTGAGGATGGCAGCGGTTTCCACCATTTCAACCATGAAGGTCGAGCGGCCGCGCGCCAGATCGTCGGAAGCGCCAACGCGGGAAAACAGCCGGTCAACGACGCCGATATGGGCGGCTTCCGCCGGAACGAAGGAACCGATCTGCGCGAGGATGGCGATCAGCGCATTCTGGCGCAGGAAGGTTGATTTACCGCCCATATTCGGGCCGGTCAGCAACCAGATCGCGCCGTTCTTGCCGCCATTGACGGCCGACAGATCGCAATTATTGGCGATGAAGGGTCCGGCCGACTGCCGCCGCAGCGCCTGCTCCACCACCGGATGCCGCCCACCCTTGATCGCAAAGGTCATGGAAGCATCAACGATCGGTCGGCAATAGACCTGTTCGGTGGCGAGATAGGCAAGGCTCGAGGCGACATCGATCACCGCCAGCGCCAACGCGCCGGCCTTGACCGCTTCCGCCTGTTGCACAACGGCCTTGACCATGCGCTCGAAGTCTTCCAGTTCCATGGTCAAAGCCTGCGCAGCGGCATTGGCGATGCGGCTTTCGAGATCGGCAAGCTCGGTGGTGGTGAAGCGCATGGCGCCTGCCATGGTCTGGCGGTGGATGAAACGCGCCTTGGCCTCGTCCGTCGCCGTCATCACATCGGCATTGCCTGCCGTCACCTCAATGAAATAACCCAGCACATTGTTGTGCTTGATCTTGAGCGACTTGATGCCGGTCTCATCGGCATATTTGAGCTGCAACCCGGCAATCACCCGGCGCGACTGGTCGCGAAGCGCCCGCACCTCGTCGAGTTCGGGATTGGCGCCTTCACGCAGGAAACCGCCATCACGTTTCAGAAGCGGCAGATCGTCGGCAAGCATCGAGCCGAGCATGGCTTCGAGACCGCTCGGCAGGGCTTTCAAATCCGCGAGCGCCGCCGCCAGCTCGTCCGGCAACAATCCCTGATCCAGAATCGCGGCAATCTTTTCGGCAGACGCCAGCCCGTGCCTGATCGCACCAAGATCGCGCGGGCCGCCGCGCTCCAGCGCGAGGCGGGAGAGCGCACGCGGCATATCCGCAACCTGTTTCAGCGCATCACGCAGGCCGTCGCAGAGCGAAACGTCATCGATCAGATAGGCGACGGCATCGAGGCGTGTGTTGATCCTTTCCGGGTCGGTCAAGGGCGACATCAGCCGCTCGGCCAGAAGCCGCGCGCCACCGCCTGTTACCGTGCGGTTCAGGGCATGCAGCAGCGATCCATCTCTCTCGCCGGACAGCGTCTTCACCAGCTCCAGATTGGCGCGGGTGGCGGGATCGATGAAAAGCGTGGAGGCGGCGCTTTCGCGCTCCGGCGCGCCGAGCGGCGGGCGCTCGGCGATCTGGGTCTTTTCGACATAGGCGACGGCAGCGGCGGCGGCCGCCATTTCCACCCGCGAAAACGCGCCGAAACCGTCCAGCGTCGAGACGCTAAAATAACGGGCGATGCGCCCTTCCGCCGTGGCGCTGTCGAAAAGGATAGCCGGTTGCGGCACCGCCACGCGGCCAAGCACATCGAAGACCGGCCGCAGTTCCTCGTCATGAAACAGGCTATCGGCGACGATCAGCTCACGCGGATCGATGCGCCAGATATCGGCGAGCAGCCGCGTCAGCGTGGTTTCCGCCAGACGGAAGACGCCGGTGGAAATATCGATCCAGGCGAGCGCAAATTGCGCCTCGGCACTGCCGCGAATGCGGGCAAGCGCCATCAGATAGTTGGATTCCGTCGGCGACAGCAGTTTTTCTTCGGTCAGCGTACCGGGCGTGACAAGCCGCACCACATCACGCTTGACCACGGATTTAGAACCGCGCTTCTTGGCTTCCGCCGGATCTTCCACCTGCTCGCAGACGGCGACGCGATAACCGCGCAGGATGAGTTTCTGGAGATAATCATCCGCCGCATGGACGGGGACGCCGCACATGGGGATATCATGACCCATATGCTGGCCGCGTTTCGTCAGTGTGATGCCGAGAGCGCGGGAAGCCTCAACCGCATCGTCGAAGAACAATTCGTAAAAATCGCCCATGCGGTAGAACAGCAGCGAACCCGGATTGTTCGCCTTGATCTCGATATATTGCTCCATCATCGGAGTGGCCGTCGCGCGGCTCTCTTCCGAGATCAGGGAAGCGGTTGTCAGAACGTCCGTCAATGGCCTGCCGATGTCATATCGTGTTGCGGAAAAGAAGGGCCGACACTAGCGGCAATCTCCACCTTAAGACAACACACGCGGGGACGCTGCCCACAGGAACATCCCGCCCGGCTGCGCCAAAACCCGGTCAGCCGTTGATGCGCTCGGCCTCGCCGCCGTAATAGCTGATGTAACGACCGGCGATGGACGAAACCGGCAGGACCACGAGGACGTCGGTGGTGTTGAAGGCATGGTCCACGACCGCGCCGGAGCCGAACATGGCGCCAAGGCGCATATAGCCCTTGATCAGCGGCGGCATGGCGTTCAGCGCCTTGCGGGCGTTCAGCGCCTCTGCCGGGACGAGGTCCATCTCATGGTAAAGCTCGGGAAGGGCGGAAGCTTCCCACTCGCCCTTGGCCACGCAATTATGATGCAGGAAAGACAGGGCAAGCGCGTGGGCTTCCGGCTGCACGCCGGGGAAGGAGGCACAGCCGATCATCGCGTCCATGCGGTGTTTCACGGCATAGGCCCAGTTGCCCTGCCACAGAAGCTCGACGGTGCGCTTGGTGCGATATTCGGGCAGCACGCAGGAACGGCCAAGCTCCATGAAGCGCTTGCCGGGATGGCGCGCAACGAGACCGGCGATGTCGAATTCGCTGGCGGAATAAAAACCGTTATTGGCAAGCGCGATTTCCTGCCGCAGCAGGCGATAGGTGCCGACGATCTGGTCTTCGCTGTCGCCTTCGATCGCCTTGTCGAGCACGAGCAGATGGTCGCAAACGCTGTCCCAGGCATCGATGTCGCGCTTGCGGCGCATGGCTTCCGCGGGAAGCCGCGCCTTCATTTCCTCGACGAAAACCCGGTAACGCACGGATTGCGCGGCATCGATCTCGCGTTCATTTCTGGCGAGCCGTGTTTCCAGCGTGCCGATACGGCCGAAAAGACCCTCATTGTCCTGAGCTGCCTCGGGACGAGGATTAATGACAACATTGTTTTCACAAATGTCGTGATTGAGGATTTCGGCAACCATGGGGAATCGCTCCGCCACCAAAGAATTTTCCTGTCATAAATCACTAATTGACGACAGAATAGTGACAAAATGCCGCCAGCGCGAGTCTGTCAAGTTATGATAGCGACAGGCGTTTCGCCTCCAGCAGACGGCGAATTTCCTCAACCAGCCGTCGCGGGTCGGCAGGCTTGCTTAAAACCGCACCGACACCGGCCCCAAGCAGGATTTCGGCGGTCGCGTCACTCGCATCCGCGCTGAGCACGATGACGGGAATATTTCTTTCGCCCTTCAGCATATGGAGAAGGTCGGGAAGCACATCGAGCCCCTCGCCGCCCGGCATGTTGAGATCGGAGACGATGAGGTCAGGCAAGCGGGATGCGCCCGGCTCCACAGATTGCCGCAACGCCTCAAAATCCTCGACAGCGCGGACGATATAGCCGCTTTTTTCCAGGACGGCGCGGATGATGCGCTGATTGACGGCATCGTCTTCGGCCACGAGTATCTCGATACCGCTCGCCCCTTCCGCCACCCGTGAGGAAAATCCCACATCCGGGTGGTTGTCGTTGATGGCGTCGCGCCTCTCAATGCCGCGCAGACGGCCGCACAGGACGTCGATCAGGGATTTTTCCCGCAGCGGCCGGATCAACCAGGCGTCGAAGGCCACATGCATGGTCGACGGCCGCTCTTCGGGGCTGACCAGCAGCGTGCGGCGGACATTCTGTTGCGGCCAATCCTTCAGGGCTTCCCTGAACAGCGGCGAAATGCGCCGGTCGACGATGATATCGGTAAGGTCAGCCGCCCGTGCGGCAGAACCCTTCCTCAGTTTTTCCAGATCCTCAGGCTGATGGATGAGAGTGCATTGACCACCGAAAGCCTCGATCGCCTCCATCGTCACCGCCGCCGCCACGCCCTTCGGGGCGATGAGCAGGACATTTGTATGCCGCAGGCAATGACGCCTTGCCGGATCCGCCATTTCGGCAGGCGCGCCCGCGGGGCGAAACGCCAGTTTGAAAGTGCTGCCCTTGCCCTTGCGGCTGGAAACCGTGAGGCGGCCGCCGAATTCCCGCACGATACGGGCAGAAATCGCAAGTCCAAGGCCGGTGCCGGCGCTTCGCTGCGACAACGGGCCCGCCTGCTCGAATTCCCCGAAAATGCGGGCCTGTTCCGCCCGGCTCATGCCCGGGCCGGTATCCTCGACGGCAATGTGCAATTCGTCTTCGGCCATGCGCGCCCGGATGACGACGCCGCCTTCCTGCGTGAATTTGACGGCATTGCCGAGGAGATTGAAGAGGACCTGACGTAGCCTCGCCGGGTCGAAATCGAGATGATCGGGCACATTCGGCGCAACGAAGGAGGTTATTTCTATGCCTTTTTCATGGGCGCGATGGGCCAGCATCTCGACGATGCTCTCAATCAGCCGGCGCAGGTTTTCCGCGCGCGGATTGAGCCTGAAGCGGCCGGCCTCCATGGTCGAATAATCCAGCAGATCCTCGACAAGCTGCACCAGCGACTGGCCGGATTGCCGCATGCCATCGAGATAATTTCGCTGCTCCTCGTTGAGCCTCGTCTGCGACAGAAGATGGTTCATGCCCAGCATACCGGAAAGCGGCAGGCGGATTTCATGGCTTACGGTGGCAAGCAGCCGCGCCTTTTCGGCATCGGCCTTTTCGGCGCGCAGCCGGGCGTCTTCGCGCTCGCCGAGCGCAAGCCGCTCTTCGGTCACGTCTCTGGCGATGCTGCTGATGAGAAGACGGCTGCTTGCCAGATCGCGGGTCACGACATCATGCCAGGAAAAGATGCGCTGACCGAACGGGGTCGCGATCTCCACATCATAAGCATGGACCTTGTCGCCCGGACGGAAAGCGATGCCGATTTCCTCGCAGCTCAGCCCCTCGGGCGCCGCACAGCCGGTCATTTCGCGAAAGACCCGGTTCGCTTCGACAATGCGCCGGTTCATGTCACGGATCACGACGATATCGCCCATGAATTCCTGCATCTCGGCAATAAGTGAGCGGTTTTGCGTTTGCCGCAGCCGAAGATCGGAATCCGCAGCCCGCACGGTGGGCTGATGGAAAGATTCATCAAAGAGCGCATAGAGCAGGACACCGACGAGCACGGCGCCAAAGAAGGTCGCCAGCGCAACGGTAACCGCATAGGGCACCGCAAGCGCGATCAGGGCTGCGGAAAAAGCCCCGACCGATAACGAGGCGGCGACATAGAGCGCAATCGACCTGGTACCGGTCGCATGTTCTTCATCCGCATGGCGCGTTGTTGCCTCGACACGATCCCCCGGCTGCGCCGCCGTCGCGGCCAGGCCCAGCTCATCTGAAACTTTTTGCCGAAGTCTTACCAGTTCGCTCATAGGCAACCGCTACCACGGCAGCGGTTTTGATATGTTTGGCTGAAACCCTAAAATTTTACTTTTTAGCCGTCCGGGCGTGCAAAAACTCGTCGAGAATGACGCAGGCTGCGCCGATGGTTATGAAACTGTCAGCCAGATTGAAGACCGCGAAAGACCATGTCTGCGTATGAAACAGGATATAGTCGATGACATGTCCATAAAAAAAACGGTCGAGCAGATTGCCGGCTGCACCCGCAATGATGAAGGCAAAGCCGAGATGGGCAAAGGTGCGGTCCGCCGCCGTCTTGCGCCACAGCCATAAGACGAAGACCACGATGACGAGCCGCATGCTGACGATAAACCAGCCGTGCATGTCCTCCAGCATCGAAAAGGCCACACCGAGATTGTAGGTGCGGTAAAGCGCCAGGAACGGGGCAACGGGAACCATCTCCTGCAGCGGCAGATAGGCTTCGACCAGCTGCTTGACGATCTGGTCCAGCACCAGTGCGGCGACGATCAGAGCGAATGCCGGGCCGAATTTCGAGAACAAAGCCGCTTTGGCCATTACGTCACCGGTGCGAGTTCGAGGAGATGTCGCCGTGCTTCAAACAGCATGACGGCAGTTGCGATGGCGAGATTGAGGCTGTCGGCGCGGCCCTGCTGGGGAATGCGCGCGAGCTGGTCGGCCTTGCCGGCGAGTTTCGGCGGCAGGCCGGATTGTTCATTGCCCATCAGGAGCACGACCGGCTTTCCGGCATAGTCGATCTTTCGATAATCCACTGAGCCGGCCAGATGGGTGGCGACGACGCTGACCTGTGCCGATTTTTTCCAGGACAGGAATTCCTCGACCGAAGCGCGGGCGACGGGCGTGGCGAAAACCGACCCCATGGTGGCGCGCACCGTTTCCAGCGAAAACGGATCGGTGCAATCCCCGACGAGAATGACGCCCGAAGCACCCGCCGCATCCGCTGTGCGGATGATGGTGCCGAGATTGCCGGGATCGCGAACCCGGTCGAGCGCGATATAGGTCTCACCCTTTTCCGGGCGGATATCCTTCAGCGGCTTCCATTTCTGTTCGAAAATGCCGACGACCATCTGCGGATTGTCGCGGCGGGTGATCGAGGCGATAACTTTTTCGCTGACTTCGAGCACCAGTCCGCCCGATGCGACCGTCTTCACCGCCGCCTGCTCCACCAGCGGCTTGCCCTTGGCGGCCTTGGCATAAACCAGCGTCTTGATCGTCCAGCCCAGTTCGAGCGCGTCGATGACCAGCTTCAGGCCTTCCGCCATGAAGGTGCCGGTCTCTTCCCTGCCCTTTTTCTGGGTGAGCGCCTTGATATCCTTGATGATGGGATTGGCAAGGCTGGTCACTTCCTTGACCTGGCCAACCCGGCGCGTGGTGTTTTCGCGCATATCTTTCATCATTTCGGCTCCCAGCGGCTGAATAGCGATGTGGAAAGCACACGACCCGGCGTCTTGCCATCAAGACCGGCCTCGCGAATGACGAGTTCGCCGGACGCGACAACGCCACCGGCGCCGCGCATGGTTTCACGCATCAGCTCATGCATCGAATAGAAGCTGGCCCTGATGGAATAGGCCGTCAGCACAAGGCCGAGCGCCTTGGGCGACAGGATTTCCCGGCAGATATCCAGCATCAGCGGCAGATGGTCGAATAATTGCCAGACCTCGCCATGGGTGCCGCGGCCGAATTTCGGCGGGTCGGTGAGGATGATGTCGTAGCTATTGCCGCGACGCTCCTCACGCTGGATGAACTTCATCGCGTCTTCGCAGATCCAGCGGATCGGCGCCTGTTCAAGCCCGGCGAGCGCCTGATTTTCCTTGGCCCAGCCAATTGCCTTCTTGGATGCATCGACATGGGTGACTTCAGCGCCTGCGGCCGCCGCGACCAGCGACGCGACGCCGGTGTAACCGAAGAGGTTCAGCACTTTCAGCGGCCGGTCGGCGGTCTCGACGGCGTTTTTCAGCCATTCCCAATGGACGATCTGTTCCGGAAAGACACCAACGTGACGGAAAGCGGTGAAACGGCCAAGAAAGTCGACCCCGAGCAGGGATAGTGGCCAAGTTTCGCCAAGCGCCGCCTTTGGAAAACGCCAGCGGCCCATGCCGTCCTCATCTGTATCGCCGGTGAAAATGGCGTCGGCATTCTGCCATACACGGTCGGGAACCGACGGTTGCCACAGCGCCTGCGCCTCGGGACGGACGACGCGATATTCGCCGTATTGTTCGAGCTTCAGGCCGTTACCGCTGTCGATCAGGTGAAAATCGCCAGCACCGCTCGATTCCAGAATAACCGGAACCTGTTCAGCGGGACGGTCGCCGGTGCGGGGCTTGAGCGGTCGCGCAGGCACCTGCTCAACGGCTGTCGCCGGAGTAACCTTTTCCCTCGGCGCGGGTTTTGGCACGCTGCGGACTGCGTCCGGCTCGCGCTTTTTCGGTGCCACTTCCGCCCGCCGTGCCGGCTTTGCGGCATGAACCTGTTTTTTCTCGCTCCCGGCACGTGCACGATTGCCCGGCCGGCTGTCTTTTTTCTTCAATGGAAATCTTTCCGCTTCTGCCCGCGTCTTATGGCGCAGCAAATAGCATTCCACGCGCCGCTCGCCTAGAGCCGGAACGAATGTCGGCTACATCACTTTGCCGGGAGTTGACCGACATTGGTAGCATGGCCGGTCGCAGCGGCTTTCTGCCGGTTGGCCTCGTCATGCCAGCGAACGGCTTCCTTCGCCTCGATGCGGGCGCGTTTGCGATGTTTGCCCTGGGCGAACCATGTGGCCGCCGATCCCAGCAGCACACCGAAAATGACCGCCAGAAACAGGAATACGAAAAACGGCGCGGTGAAAGAGAGAACGCCATCTTCCGGTCGGAACGGATTGAGCGCCAGCGTCACGGATTGACGATTGGCCACGCACAGGATGACGAGAATAATCGCCAGCGGAAGCAGGATGATGAGGTTGATGATTTTTTTCGACATCCGAGAATACTCCATCGCTGCGGGGCTCCGCTAGCTCCGTTTCCGGCGCGGGCAGTAAGGACGATCAATCGTCCTCTTCGTCACCCATACCGGGGTTCAGGCGCTCACGCAGTTCCTTGCCCGTCTTGAAGAAAGGCACCCATTTTTCCTCAACGAAAACCGACTCACCCGTGCGCGGGTTCCGACCGGAACGCGACGGACGGTTTTTCACCGAAAATGCGCCGAAACCACGAAGCTCGACACGATTTCCTGCCGCAAGGGCGTCGGTGATTTCATCCAGCACCGCATTGACGATGTTTTCCACGTCACGGTGATAAAGGTGCGGGTTACGCGCAGCAACGATCTGCACCAGTTCAGACTTGATCACGGTTGCCCCCTGAAAGAATTGGATTTTTAACGCGGCTCAACCTGCCAAACGGAAACAAGACCGTCAAGAAACAACTTGTCCGTACCGAGCTGGCCGGGGCCTGCGAAGGGAATTAAATCGCCATATCCCAGAAACTTCGCTATTTGCGCAACACTGAAAAGCGCAAAAGGCGAGCGGGATGACGGCGCGCGCCATTCGACGATCGGCAAATCCTTGGCAACACCGCGTGTTTCGAAATAGCTGCGAATTTCCTTTTCGCCGCCCAGCGTATCGACCAGCTTGTTGGCGAGCGCCTGCCTGCCGGTGAAAATCGATCCATCCGCCAGTTTCAGCACGTCTTCGCGCGGCAGCTTGCGGCGATCAGCCACAAGGTCGACGAACCAGCCATAGCTGTCCATCACCATGGCGCGGATCATCGTCTTCGCCTCCTCCGGCGCCTCGTGGAACGGCGAAGGCTCCGCCTTCATCGGCGACGACTTGATTTCCTGCAGCGAAACACCGAGCTTTTCCATCAACTGGCCAAGCTGGGGGTACTGGAAGATCACGCCGATCGAGCCGGTTATCGAGGTCTCGCCAGCGACGATGACATCGCCTGCCGATGCGATCATATAACCTGCGGAAGCGGCGAGCGTGCGCACATCCGAGACAACCGGCTTCTTTTCCGCAACGCCTCGAATGGCCTTGAAGATGCGCTCACCGCCATAGGTGGTGCCGCCTGGCGAGGAAATCGACACGATCAGCCCTTTGACATTCTCGCTCTTGGCGATCTTGTCGAGCCGCTCGAGAAGTTCGGTATTGTCGGTGATCAGGCCGGAGACCTCGACGCGGGCAATATGGGGCTTCGCACTTTGCTGCGGTCCATCCCATAAAAACCGGTAAAGACCGAAAGCGCCGGCGACAAGCAGGAGAACGGCGGCAATCCGCCAGAAAGTCAGCTTGCGGCGCAACCGCCTGCGATCCGCTATCGCCATATTGTCCATAAAAACCTCTGTCATCCGCTTTTGCGCTTCAGGCCATATGGTTCTTCTAACGCGAAGCCGCAAGGAAACAATAAGGAAACCAGAATTACGATAAAATTCGCATTTCCCTTGCACCTCTCCAGACAAAAACCATATTGGCAGGACAAAGCACTCATGCCAAAGACATTTAGATAGAGACACAAGCTTCGATTGTGCGCCAGAATGGCGCCCTAGAAGCATTCCGGACCCACTCTTATGCTCGAAAGACTCCGCGAACCCGCGCCAGCATTTTCGCTGCCCAATGACCAGAACGGCGCCTATGACACCGCGCTGCGGCATTCTGCGCGCGTAAAGCGGCTGAAAATCATTCTGCCGCTCGGCGCGGCAATCATTTCGCTCGCCTTCATCGCTGTTTCGGTTATCCGAACCTGGGCGCCCGACGAGGTCTCTCTTGAGAGCGCACGAATTGAAGACGGCAAGATCGTGATGGAAAAACCCGCTGTTGCCGGCCGCAACGAGAAGGGGATCGATTATTCCATGAACGCCGACCGTGCGTTGCAGGACATCGCCAACCCCAATCTCATGACGCTTGAGAAGGTTCTGGCGGCAGTGCCGGTAAACGACAGTGTCGCGCAGGTGATCGCCCAGGAAGGCATTTTCGACCGGGCGACCAACAAGCTGAAGATGACCGCCCCTTTTGACATCAATCTCAGCAATGGCATACAAGCGAAGTTCCAGTCTGCGGATGTCGATCTGAAGGCCGGGAAAATGAGCAGCCAGGAGCCGGTTTCGATCAAAACAAACGACGGCTCGATTGTTGCGCAATCGATTGACATCGCCGATAATGGCAAGACAATTACATTTTCGGGGCAGGTACGGGCACGTATCGCTGCATCCAATATCAAGAATGAAGGCAAGTGAGAGCCCGGTCCAGATGATGCAAATTTCCCGTCCCGTTTCCCTTGGCAAATCCGCCGGCCTTGCAGCCGCAGGTCTTGTTTTTTCGTGTCTTGCAACTGTGGCTTTCGCCCAGAACACCACCAGCAACATGCAGGGCGTCAAGCTCTCCGGCGACCAGCCGATCGCGATTGAAAGCGACCAGCTCGAGATTCGCGATCAGGAGCGCAAGGCCTATTTCACCGGCAATGTGAAAGTGGTGCAGGGAACGACCACCCTTCAGGCCGGCAAGATGACGGTGAACTACAAGGGCGAGGGTTCTTCGCTCACCAGCGGCGATGCCAATATCGAAAAAATCTTCGTCGACAATAATGTCTATCTGACGTCCGAGACCCAGAAGGCGACGGCCGATCACGGCGAATTCGACATGGCGGCGCAGACCTTCATTCTGACCGGCAAGCAGGTCGTGCTTTCGGAGGGCACGAATGTCTTCACCGGCTGCAAGCTCACCGTTCTGATGAATACGGGACAGGCCAAGCTGGAAAGCTGCGGCGGCCCTGTCCGGATCATGCTCGATCCGAAATCGCAGAAAAAACAGTAGTCTTTCCTCGTGAAGATACCCTCGATCTCAAAGATATTCGGCGGCGGGCGCAGCCGATCCGCGGACGCGGCCTCGCCGGCGGACAAGACCCCCTATCAGGGCACGCTGATCGCGCATGGCCTGACGAAGACCTATAATACGCGCCGTGTCGTCAACGGGGTTTCGCTGGTCGTGCGCCGAGGCGAGGCCGTGGGACTGCTCGGCCCGAACGGTGCGGGCAAAACCACCTGTTTTTACATGATCACGGGCCTGGTGCCCGTGGATACCGGCAAGATCGCCATCAACGGCAATGATGTCACCACCATGCCGATGTATAGACGCGCCCGTCTCGGCGTCGGTTATCTGCCGCAAGAAGCATCGATCTTCCGGGGATTGACGGTTGAGGAAAACATCCGCGCCGTGCTGGAAGTGCATGAGCCGGACGCTGCCAAGCGCAACCGCAAGCTCGATGAGCTGCTGGAAGAGTTTCATATCGCGCAACTGCGAAAGTCGCCTGCCGTGGCGCTTTCGGGTGGCGAGCGGCGGCGTCTGGAAATCGCGCGCGCACTCGCGACCGATCCGACCTTCATGCTGCTCGACGAACCTTTCGCGGGCGTCGATCCGATTTCGGTCAGCGATATCCAGAATCTGGTGAGACACCTGACAGCGCGCGGCATCGGCGTTCTCGTGACCGACCACAATGTCCGTGAAACGCTCGGTCTCATTGACCGCGCATACATCATCCATGCCGGCGAGGTGCTGACGCATGGACGTCCGGACGATATCGTCAACAATCCGGATGTACGCCGTCTCTATCTCGGCAATAATTTCAGCCTTTGAACCTAGAGCGGGATAGCGAAAAGTGTGTGCGGTTTTCGCTTGAAATCCCGCTCTAATTATATGATCTAGATCATGATTTAAGATTTTAGGTCGTTTCGACCTAAAATCATCATGATCGGCACGCGAAAGATTCTTCATCGCGCCCCGCCCTAACGCTTGACCAAACAAGATAAAAAAGCAATTTTTGGGCCAAGTTCCGTCGTCTCAGTAAAATTTCTGGAAAATCAGGCGACGGAGAAGCTGTAAGGGGAGTTTCGCGTCCGCCATGGCATTGTCTGCCAGCCTTTTGCTGCGTCAAAACCAGTCTCTCGTGATGACACCGCAACTGATGCAGTCCATCCAGCTGCTTCAGATGACGCATTTCGAGCTGACGCAGTTCATCGCGCAGGAGGTGGAGCGCAATCCACTGCTGGAAATTGCGGCAAACGATGGCGATTTGAGCAGCGATGCCCCGGCAGAGACCGAGAGTTTCGGTGACGCGGACGGCGAAGGCTCGGAGAGATCTGCCACGGTGACGCCCGACAGCGACGACTGGTATGGCGACCGCGCCGCAAATCTCGGCGAGCAACTGGACACCAGCTTCGAAAACGTCTTTCCCGACGATGCCGAGCCCAGAAAGGCCGATGCGCCCGAACTGGTCGGCCAATGGAAATCCATGCCCGGCCAGGAGTCGGGGGAAAGTTACGATCTCGACGATTTCGTCGCGGCCAGACAGAGCCTCAGCGACCATCTCAATCAGCAACTGCCGCTCGCCATATCCGCCGCCGAGGACCGGATGATCGCCGATGCGCTGATCGGCCAGCTTGACGAGACCGGCTATATTGCGGCGGATGCCGTCGACGACGTCGCCGAACGGCTGGGAGCGGCCCCGTCGGCGGTCGAGCACGTTCTGAAGACGCTTCAGGGCTTCGACCCACCGGGTGTATTTTCCCGCTCCTTAAGCGAATGTCTCGCAATCCAGCTTGCCCAGAAGGATCGGCTCGACCCGGCCATGCGGGCTTTCGTCGACAATCTGGAACTTCTGGCGAAACGCGACTTCGCCTCCCTTAAAAAAATCTGCGGCGTCGATGAGGAAGACCTCCTCGACATGCTGGCGGAAATCCGCACGCTCAATCCCCGCCCCGGCGCGGGTTACGATTCGATGGTTTCGGAGACCATCGTTCCCGACATTATCGTTCGTCCCTCCTCCACCGGCGGCTGGCTGGTGGAAATCAATCCCGAGACGCTGCCGCGCGTGCTTATCAACCAGAGTTATTTCGCCGAGGTGTCGAAACACAAGGCACGCGCAGGCGAGGATCAGGATTTCCTGGCCGAATGCATGCAGACGGCGCATTGGCTGACCCGTAGCCTCGATCAGCGCGCCCGGACGATCATGAAGGTCGCGACGGAAATCGTGCGCCAGCAGGACGCCTTTCTCGTCAATGGCGTGGACCACCTGCGCCCGCTCAACCTCAAGACGGTGGCCGACGCCATCAAGATGCACGAATCCACCGTCAGCCGGGTGACATCGAAAAAATACATGCTGACGCCGCGCGGTCTGTTCGAGCTGAAATATTTCTTCAGCGTGTCGATCAGCGCCGTGGAAGGCGGAGACAGCCATTCGGCAGAAGCGGTGCGCCACCGCATCAAGGCCATGATCGCGCAGGAGGCCGCCGAGGCGGTTCTTTCAGACGATGATATCGTCGACAATCTGAAAAAGAGCGGCATCGATATCGCCCGCCGCACCGTCGCCAAATATCGCGAGGCGATGAACATCCCCTCGTCCGTGCAGCGACGTCGGGAAAAGAAGGCGCTGGCCAAGCTGTCCGCCTTCTAAGCGGCGACCGCGATCACGTTTATGGCGGTTTTTTGCCGCACCATTGACTCTTGCCACGGCAAGGGCTAGAAGCCCGCCGCACACATAAGCAAGGTCATTTGTAACGGATTCATCTCCACCGTCCATGGGCGTAAAATTCGAATGAGGGCTTTTTAAGGTCTTCGAAACGCTTGGATGCGCGCGCGGCTTGACGTAAGCTGGTACTCGCAAATCACTACAAAAAGGAAAATTTCCATGAGTGTGCGTGTATCTGGTAAACATATGGAGATCGGTGAATCTTTCCGTCAGCGGATCGAGGACAATATAGGTCTGGCGGTTACCAAATACTTCGATGGGGGGTATTCAGGCCAGGTGACCGTGGAGAAGTCCGGATCGCGTTTTGCCGCGGACTGCAAGCTGCATCTCGATACCGGCATTGTATTGCATGCGGCGGGTCAGGCAAATGATCCGCAGGCCAGCTTCGATGCCGCCGCAGAGCGGATCGAGAAGCGCCTGCGCCGCTACAAGCGCAAGCTTAAGGACCACCACAATGGTGCGAATGGCGTGTCGCAGGAAATCGCCTATACGGTGATGGATGCTATTCCCGATGAGGACCACGAGGTTCCTGAAGATTACGCACCCACCATCGTAGCGGAGAGTTCGAAACAGATTAAGACAATGTCCGTCGCCAGCGCCGTGATGGCGCTCGACATGACGGACGAACCGGTTCTGCTGTTCCGCAGCCCGGGCAAGGAATATCTCAACATCGTTTACCGGCGTCATGACGGCAATATTGGCTGGATCGACGCGGAAACGATCAAGAGCTGAACAGTCTGACAAGACGTGGGAGGCAGAGCGCGAAAGTGCATCTGCCTCCTGCATCGTCTCGATGGCATAAGGAAAAAGAGAATGGCGTTGGCAGATTTGCTGCAACAAGATGCGATTATTCCCGCCCTCAAGGTGAATTCCAAAAAGCAGTTGCTTCAGGAGCTGGCCGCAAAGGCAGCCAGAATTACCGGAGTCTCGGAACGGGAAGTTTTCGACGTCATCCTCCAGCGTGAGAAACTCGGCTCCACCGGTGTGGGCCACGGCATCGCCATTCCGCATGGCAAGCTCAACAGCATCCATCAGATCACCGGCGTCTTCGCGCGTCTTGAAACACCGGTCGATTTCGAAGCGCTGGACGACCAGCCGGTCGATCTGGTTTTCCTGCTGCTCGCGCCCGAGGGCGCCGGCGCGGATCACCTGAAGGCGTTGTCCAGAATTGCACGCGCCCTGCGCGACCCTGAACTGGTCGCCAAGCTGCGCGCCACCGATTCCGACACCGCAATCTACGCTTTCCTCAATCAGGAGCAGGCGACGGCGGCCTGATCGCGGGCTAACTCCCTCAGTTTAACGGCAATAAAAAACGCGCCCTGAAGGCGCGTTTTTTATGACGTAAGGATAGATGCCTTACGCGTCTTTTTCATTAAGAGACGAGGTGCCCGGCTCAGCCGATGCGGCAACTTCCGCCTTCGGGCCGCCCTTGGCGACGCCGACCATTGCCGGGCGCAGGACGCGGTCGCCGATGGTGAAACCGGCCTGAACCACCTGAAGCACGGTATTGTTCGGAACCGCCGGATTCGGAATTTCGAACATGGCCTGATGGAAATTCGGGTCGAACTTCTGGCCTTCGGCATCGATCTTCTTCACGCCGTGGCGTTCCAGCGTCGACAGCATCGAACGTTCCGTCATCTCGACGCCTTCGATCAAACCATTGAGACCGGCTTCGCCATTGGTCTTGAGTTCATCGGGAATGGCTTCAAGCGCGCGGCGAAGATTATCGGAAACGGCGAGCATATCGCGCGCGAAACCAGCGAGCGAATAGGCTTTCGCATCCTTGACATCGCGTTCCGTGCGACGGCGAAGATTGTCCATTTCGGCCGCAAGGCGCAGGAACTTGTCACGCAGGTCGGCATTTTCAGCCTTGAGCAGCTCGACCGGATCAGGTTCGGCAGCGTCAATCGGCTCTTCCCCGGCGAGCACGGGTTCGACAAACTCTTCGGCGACGTCCGCGTCAGGTCCGGGCTTTTTTGTATCGTCGGTCATGACGTTCTCCAGATTTGAATATGTTGGTTGCGCCCGATATCGAGCTTTGACGGGCAAAAATCAAGGCTTGCGGCGAAAAGCTTGCCGCATTCCCTGACCTTGCCGGTCTGTCCTATCTCTGCTTGCGGGAAAGGCGGGCCATGATCTGCGCCGTATAGTCCACCATCGGCACGATACGGGCGTAATTCAGACGGGTCGGGCCAATGACACCGACCGCACCCACGACACGATTATCCTCGTCACGATAGGGCGCGACGATCAGCGACGAACCGGACAGCGAAAACAGCTTGTTTTCCGAGCCGATGAAAATCCTGACCCCCGAGCCGCTTTCGGCGAGATTGAGGATTTCGATGAGATTTTCCTTGCGCTCCAGGTCGTCGAACAGCAGGCGCACCCGATCGATATCTTCCTCACCGGCGAGACCTTCGAGCAGGTTGGAGCGACCGCGAACGATGAGACGGCCAAGCTTGCCTTCCTCGTTATCTCCCGCCCATACCGCCAGACCACGCTCCACGAGGTCCTGCGCCAATATGCCGAGTTCCGATTGCAGCTCCGCCCGCTGCGTCTGAAACTGACCGCGCAACTCATGCAGCGTCTGACCGGAGAGATGGGCATTGATGAAATTCGCCGCTTCGGTCAATTGCGACGAGGAGATACCGGCCGGCAATTCGATGATGCGGTTTTCGACCTGATTGTGGTCGCCCACCAGCACGGCGAGCGCCTTGGTGGGCTCCAGCCTTATGAATTCGACATGCTTGAGGATGACGTCGTTCTTCGCCGTCAATACGAGGCCCGCGCCGCGCGACATGCCGGACAGCATGCGGCTCGCCTCCGTCAACAGGCCTTCCAGCGACTGTTCGTGGCCGGCGACCGGCCCGATCTGACGGTCGATAGTCGCCCTTTCCTCGGCGGGCAGATCACCCACCTGCATAAAAGCGTCAACAAAGAAACGCAGCCCCGTCTGGGTCGGCAGGCGACCGGCGCTGATATGCGGCGAATAGATGAGGCCAAGCTCTTCGAGATCGCTCATGACATTACGAACGGAGGCGGGTGAAAGCGACATCGGCAACAGCCGCGACAGGCTGCGCGATCCGAGCGGCTCGCCCGTATCGAGATAGCCTTCGACGATGCGCCGGAAAATTTCCCGAGACCGTTCATCCAGCAGCGATGCCTGATCTTTTGATAGCGGTGCGGAAAAACCCATTTCGTCCGTTCTTTGTCGTTCAAACCAGCTCACATCAATATAATGCGTTGCAACGCCGCGGCAAAATGGAAATTGGCTTTGCAAAAGCCCGGACCTCGCCTTAGAAGGCAGGGACCAACATGGAGAGTGGATCATATGCGGCCTTCAGGCAGAAAAACCGACCAGATGCGCAAGGTTTCCTTCGAGCGCAATTTCTCGAAACATGCCGAAGGTTCCTGTCTCGTGAAATTCGGCGACACGCATGTGCTCGTCACCGCAAGCCTTGAAGAAAAGACGCCGCCGTGGCTGCGCAACAGCGGCAAGGGCTGGGTCACCGCCGAATATGGCATGCTGCCGCGCTCCACCCATGAGCGCATGAAGCGCGAAGCCGCTTCCGGCAAGCAGGGCGGTCGCACGCAGGAAATCCAGCGCCTCATCGGCCGTTCGCTGCGCGCCGTCGTCGATCTGCAGGCGCTCGGCGAGCGCCAGATCAGCATCGACTGCGACGTGATCCAGGCCGATGGCGGCACTCGCACCGCCTCCATCACGGGCGCATGGATTGCGCTGCACGATTGCCTGAAATGGATGGAAACCCGTAACATGATCAAGGTTGAGAAGGTTCTGAAGGACCATATCGCCGCGATCTCCTGCGGCATCTTCGCCAACCAGCCGGTGATCGATCTCGATTATCTCGAGGATTCCTCCGCCGAGACCGATGCAAATTTCGTCATCACCGGCTCCGGCGGCATCGTCGAGGTTCAGGGCACAGCGGAAGGCGCGCCCTTCTCGGAGGAAGAATTCCTGACGCTGCTCGGTCTTGCCAAGGCCGGTTGCAGCGAACTGGTCGCCCTTCAAAAACAGGCGATCGCCTGAGCCGACAGGAAAGCACCATGCGCAAGCTCGATACCAGAACGATCGTCGTCGCCAGCCACAACAAGGGCAAGATCGCCGAAATCGCCGATCTGATCGGGCCTTTCGGCTTCTCCGCCAAGTCGGCGGCGGAGCTGAATTTCGAAGAGCCGGATGAGACGGGTACGACCTTCGAGGAAAATGCCGCAATCAAGGCGCTTGCCTCCGCTAAGGCATCCGGCCTTCCGGCTTTGTCCGACGATTCCGGGCTGGTCATCGATGCGCTGGATGGTGCGCCAGGTGTCTATACCGCCAATTGGGCGGAAACGGCCGACGGCACGCGCGACTTCGCCATGGCGATGCAAAAGGTCGAGGATGCGCTGGCCGAGCGTGGCGCATCGAAGCCGGAAGACCGCACCGGCCGCTTCGTCAGCGTGCTGTGCCTAGCCTGGCCGGATGGGCATCTCGAATATTTCCGCGGCGAGGTGGAAGGCACGGTGGTGTGGCCGCCACGCGGAACGAGCGGTTTCGGTTACGATCCGGTCTTCAAACCGGAAGGATACGACACCACATTCGGCGAGATGAGCGCGGATGAAAAACACGGCTGGAAACATGGCGACGCCTTCGCGCTTTCGCACCGTGCCCGGGCGTTTAAAAAATTCGTAGAAACCTGCCTGGAGGCATGAACCCGATGGTCGGGGAGCATCAACTTTCTGCCCCCGGCGCGTCGCTTCTGCCGGATACGGGCGATCCCGGTTTCGGGATTTATCTGCATTGGCCCTTCTGTGCGGCCAAATGTCCCTATTGCGATTTCAACAGCCATGTCCGCCACCGGCCGGTGGATCAGGAACGGTTTACGGCGGCCTTTCTCCGTGAAATGGAACATATGCGGACGCTGAGCGGCCCGCGTGTCGTAACCAGCATCTTCATGGGCGGCGGCACGCCATCGCTAATGGACCCGCAGACGGTCGCGGCACTTCTCGATGGCGTCTCGCGCTTCTGGCATGTGCCGGATGGTATCGAGATCACCATGGAAGCCAATCCTTCCAGCGTCGAGGCGGAGCGTTTTCGCGGTTACCGCGCGGCGGGCGTCAACCGTGTCTCGCTCGGCGTGCAGGCGCTGAACGACCGCGACCTGAAGTTCCTTGGCCGCCTGCATGATGTTGCCGATGCCTTGAAAGCCATCCGGCTGGCGCGGGAGATTTTTCCGCGCATGTCCTTCGATCTCATCTATGCCCGCCCGAACCAGACGGTGGCCGAATGGGACGCCGAGCTGAAAGAGGCTGTCTCCTACGCGGTCGACCATCTTTCGCTCTATCAGCTGACCATCGAGGAAGGCACACCCTTTTACGGGCTGCACAAGGCCGGCAAGCTCATCGTGCCGGATGGCGAACATTCGGCCGTGCTTTATGAGGCGACGCAGGAAATCACCGAGCGTTACGGCATGCCGGCCTATGAGGTTTCCAACCATGCCCGGCCCGGCGCTGAAAGCCGTCACAACCTGACCTACTGGCGTTATGGCGATTATGCCGGCATCGGCCCCGGCGCGCATGGACGCCTGACGAGAGGCGCTTCCAAGCTCGCAACCGCCACCGAGCGCCACCCGGAAAACTGGCTCGAAACCGTTGAGCGGGAAGGCCACGGCATGGTCGATCAGGAACTGCTTGGCGTTGATGAGCAGGCCGATGAATTGCTGCTGATGGGACTTCGCCTGCGCGAAGGCATCGATCTCGCCCGCTGGAGCGATCTTTCCGGCCGCGATCTCGACCCGGAGAAGGAGGAATTCCTCCTCCAGCACGGTTTCGTGGAGAGGCTCGGCAATTCCCGCCTGCGCTGCACGCCGTCCGGCATGCTTATTCTGGACGCGGTGGTGGCCGATCTCGCCTGCTGACGCCAGCCTCCACCCAGCTTTAGCCCAATGAACATGGCGACAATAAAAAAGCGGCCCGAAGGCCGCTTTTTTCATGCGTTGTTTTCGTTGATCAGGCGTTTCAACAGCTCAACCTCATGGCCGAGCTTGGTGTCGCCGGAAATCAGTTCCTCGATCTTGCGCACGGCATGCAGAACCGTGGTGTGATCGCGACCGCCGAAACGGCGACCGATCTCGGGGAAAGACCGCGGCGTCAGCATCTTGGCCAGATACATGGCGATCTGGCGCGGCTTGACGATGACGCGGGTGCGGCGGTTGGACACCAGCTCCTGTCGCGACACATTATAGTGCTTGGCGACGATGCGTTGAATATCCTCGATGCGTACACGCTTGGCCTCACCCGTCCCGACGAGATGCGACAGCAGCTCATCGACACGATCAACCGAGAGGTTCGGCTCGAAGGAGCGACGGAACATCAGCTGGTTGAAGGCGCCTTCCAGTTCGCGTCCGCTTGCCGTCACGCTCTTGGCCACATGGGTCAGGATTTCATCCGAAATCTCGAAGGACGGATCGTCCTGACGTGCCGAGCCGAGGCGGCGGTTGAGCATTTCATAGCGCATGTCGTAGTCGGGACCTTCGATCTCGATGGCCATGCCGCCCTGAAGACGGGAACGGACACGCGGATCGAGCGATTCCAGCTCCCACGGCGCACGGTCAGCCGCAACCACGACCTGCTTGGCGCTGTCGAGCAGCATGTTCAGCAGATGGCAGAATTCGTGCTGGATCATCTTGCCCTGCAGGAACTGCATGTCATCGATGACGAGCAGGTCGATATTGCGCAGCGTGTCCTTCAGCGTCAGCGCGTCATTGTCGCGGATCGCGGTTGCGAAACGCCACATGAAATATTCGGCCGTCAGATAGACGACGCGCGGATTGCGCGGGCTGTCGATGGCGGCATTGGCGATTGCCTGCAGAAGATGCGTCTTGCCGAGGCCGACACCCGCATGGATGAAGAGCGGGTTGAAGCGCACGGCGCCGGCACCGGCTTCGGCGATCGTCTTTGCCGCCGCAAGCGCGACGCGGTTGGACGAGCCTTCGACAAAGGTATCGAAGGTGAAACGTGTGTCGAGCGGCGAACCGAACAACGGCCCGGAACCGCCCTGACGCAGGGTCGCCTGCGAAGCCGCAGGCTGTGCGGCAGGCGTCGCGGGCTGCGACGGAATGAAGGACTTGTTACGCTGAACCGCGCCGACTTCCGGAACGGGCTGCGCCCTTTCCTCGGTCTGAGCCGGACGGACCGGGCGGCTGGCCGAGCGGACCAGAATCTCCACCTTCAGCACATCCGGATCCTCGCTCTGGACGAGGTTCGTGATCAGATCCATGTAACGGTTGTTGATCCAGGACTTCAGAAAGGTCGTCGGAACGGTAAAACGGACGACGCTTTTCGAAACGGAATGGAGTTTGAGCCGTGCAAACCAGCTTGCATAGACCTCCGGACCAACCTGTGCCTTGAGCCGCGCGCTAAAACGTTCAAACAGCGCATCGTGCGTCATTGCCGATTTGTCCCCTGCCGCATCTGAGCAAGCTGCATCACGCGTCTTTGGTGCGCGGTCCCCATCAGCCACCGCACCCATCGCCAAATTCAATTGCATATTGCCGCCTTTCAAATTGCCAATCATAGCCTGACGATCAAAGATCGATCGCCAGAGATCCCCCTCGTATATTTTTGCCTCCAGCGTTCCCCTCGAAAGAACGTCAAAGGCGACTACTCGTTTGCGAGCCGGTTATCCCATTTCCCTCCCCCTCATGGAGAGGCCTGCGACACGCTAAAACGCTCCTTTCGTTACAACCTTAAGGCGCATTCTTGAGGACAAAAAACTCCCGCCCGTTCCGGAGACCGAAACGGCACAAAAAGCTCCATGACCTGAAAAAACGGACCCCGAAAGACCCGCCAGCAAGAAGGTGAATATCGTCGATACGATCATCGAGATAATCTGTGGACTGAGATCCGCACCCCTTGTTGAAATGCATTTAGGCAGGATCGTGGGGAGAGATCAATGGCGTTTTTTCTGCAAAAACTCAGATCGGCCATTGACTCGCAAAGGCCGTTTTGCATCACCGACGAGGTGCGAAGCAGAATCGCTTATGAATCAATGAGATTCAATTTTGGCAATTTTTGAGAGCTGATTTTGGCAAAAAAATAAAAATCTTCTTGACTCAAAACTAGCCGCGACTTCCGTAGAGAAAGCCCCGGAGTTTTCCAGAGACCTCCAGCAAGCTGTTGTTTTTATTGCAAATTTCCTGTCGTCCATCTGACATGCGTTTGTCACGTTACGGCAGCAATGGTTAACGGGCAGTTAGAATCACAAAAAGCCCGGTCAAAAGACCAGGCTTTTTGAATAATTATTTGTGATTAGCCGGATTAGGCGGAAAGAGCCTTAACGCGCTGTGCGAGACGCGACACCTTGCGGGATGCGGTGTTGCCGTGCAGAACGCCCCGGGTGGCGGCGCGCTGGATCTCGGGCTGAGCTGCCTTCAGAGCTTCGGTAGCGACTGCGAGATCACCGGAAGCGATGGCTTCCTCGACCTTGCGGATGAAGCCGCGAACGCGCGAACGGCGAGCCTTGTTGACTGCGGTACGGCGAGCGATCTTGCGGGTCGCCTTTTTCGCCGAAGTTGTATTGGCCATGTATGCCTCTCTTCGAATTCAAACCAAATTCCGCAACCATAGGATCGGGTCGTTCGAAGACCTCACGTAACCCAAGAATGCGGGAGTAATTTCGGACAAGCCGGATGGCTTTCCTTAACCGTGGGCGGGCATATACCGCTAAAGCTTACGCCCGTCAACGCGCAAAACGCTTAAAAGCGCCGATATTCCGAATCCTTAGCGATTCCGGAAAGCGGGTTTGCGCTTTTCCACGAAGGCGGCCATGCCCTCCTTCTGATCCACTGTCGCAAAGAGCGACTGGAAGGATCGTCTTTCATATCTCAGTCCTTCCGCAAGCGGCACCTCGAAGGAGCGATTGACGCTTTCCTTGGCCATGAGAACGGAAGCACGCGACAGGGAAGCGATGCGGGTTGCCGCCTCCACCGCCTCGTCCATGAGATTTGCGGCCGGCACGACACGCGACACGAGACCGGCGCGCTCGGCTTCCGCCGCATCCATCATGCGCCCGGTCAGAACCAGGTCCATGGCCTTCGCCTTGCCCACCGCCCTCGTCAAACGCTGCGAGCCGCCCATGCCAGGGATGACGCCGAGGGTGATTTCCGGCTGGCCGAATTTTGCCGTGTCCGAAGCGATGATGAAATCGCACATCATCGCCAGCTCGCAGCCGCCGCCCAGCGCAAAGCCGGATACGGCGGCGATGACCGGCTTGCGGGTGGCCGCAACCTCCTCCCAGCCGCCGAGAAAATCGCCGACATAGGCATCGACGAAATCCAGCCCCTGCATTTCCTTGATATCGGCGCCTGCCGCAAATGCCTTTTCCGAACCGGTAATAATGATCGCACCGATGGAATCATCGGCGGAAAACGAAGACAGAATGTGCCGCAGCTCTTTCAGAAGCACCGAATTGAGAGCGTTGAGCGCCTTGGGGCGGTTGAGGGTGATAACACCCACCTCATCGCGTTTCTCGACCAGTATCGTTTCATAGTCCACGGCAATCTCCCCTTCCGGCACTCCGGCTCCGTTACTTCTGGCAGGCGGCGCAATAAAAAGTCGAACGACCGGCCTGCACCACCCTTTCAACCGTACCCCCGCAGCCGGGTGTCCGGCAAGGCTGGCCTTCCCGATCGTAGACCGAAAAGGAATGCTGGAAATAACCGAGCGTTCCGTCCGTCTGTATATGGTCTCGCAATGAGGAGCCGCCGGCGGCGATGGCGTCGGCGATCACGTCGCGGATTTTCTCCGTCAGATCGACGAGCTGCGCTTTGGGCTTGCCACCTTTCGTCACCAGCGTTCCCGCCGCCCGCAAAGGCGAAAGATGCGCGCGCCACAGCGCCTCGCAGACATAGATATTGCCGAGGCCGGCAATAACCTTCTGGTCCAGCAGCGTGCTTTTCAGGGGCTGGCTTTTACCCTCAAACCGGCTCGCCAGATAATCCGCGCTCAGTGCATTGCCTGTCGGCTCCGGGCCTAGCTCGGCAAAAGCGGGGTAAAGGTCGAGCCTGTTGCGCTCTACCAGATGCATGAAGCCGAAGCGGCGCGGATCATTATAGATGACGCAGACGCGCTCTTCCCCTTTTTCCAGATGAAAGACGACATGGTCATGCTTGCCGTCTTTGGAACGGGCATGGTGAAACGTACCTGGCGCATTGCCAATCTCATCTGCCTCCGCCTCGATGCGGAACGAGCCGGACATGCCGAGGTGGGAAACGATGGTCAGCCCATCCTCCAGTTCGATCAGAAGATATTTCGCCCTGCGCCCGAGCGACAGGATCGTCTTGCCTTCGATAAGCACTGCGAAATCCTGCGGGAATGGAAAGCGCAAATCGGGGCGGCCGAGATGGAGCCTGCGGACCCTTGCGCCTTCCATGGCGGGCGCAAGGCCGCGTCTGACGGTTTCGACTTCTGGCAATTCTGGCATCTGGCTTATCCGACAGTTTATCGTTAGGACCATGTGGTCTATACAGTGCACGCGAAATGTCGCGCCCAGGCGATGCGGCAACAGATAGCGTTGCCATGGCGTTTCCGCTATGGTCCGCCACGCAATAAATATGGAGACAGACGATGACCGACGCCCGTACCACTGCCCAAGGCGGCATGGAAACGTCCTATGGCTTCCACAAGGTGGACGAAGGCAAAAAGCAGGGGCTGGTCAACGAAGTCTTCCACAAGGTGGCCAAACGCTACGACATCATGAACGATGTGATGTCGGCCGGCCTGCACCGGCTGTGGAAAGACGCCATGGTGTCTTCGCTTTCGCCGCGCAAGGATGCGTCCTACAAGGTTCTGGACGTTGCGGGCGGCACCGGCGATATCGCCTTCCGTATCATCGAAGCCTCCAACCGTCTGGCGCATGCCACCGTTCTCGACATCAACGGCTCGATGCTGGCCGTCGGCGAAGAGCGTGCGGTAAAAAAGAAGCTTTCCGACAATCTGACCTTCGTGGAAGCCAATGCCGAGGAACTGCCTTTCGAGGCAAACAGTTTCGACGCCTATACGATCGCGTTCGGCATTCGCAACGTACCGCGCATCGACGTCGCGCTGAAGGAGGCCCATCGCGTGCTGAAACGCGGCGGGCGGCTGCTGGTGCTGGAATTTTCCGAGGTCGAAATGCCGTTGCTTGACCGCGTCTACGACGCCTGGTCGTTCAACGCCATCCCGCAATTCGGCAAGATGATCACGGGTGACGCCGAGCCCTATCAATATCTGGTCGAATCGATCCGCAAATTCCCCAATCAGGAGGATTTCGCGACGATGATCCGCACCGCCGGCTTCTCCCGTGTCTCCTATACCAATTACACCGGCGGCATCGCCGCCCTGCATTCCGGCTGGAAGCTTTAAGACCATGGCCGGCAGACGCAGGAGACAAGCATAAGCATGAGTACTTTGGGCGCATATTTCCGCCTCGCAAGGGTTGGCTGGGTTCTCGTGCGCGAAGGCGTCGTGCTGGCCCTGCCTTCCGATGACCTGCCTGCTTCCGCCCAATTGTTGAAAGCGTTGCTGAAGCCGTTCGCCCGCAGCAAGGCGAAAAGGGCGCAGCGCAGCGACCGTCTGGCGGTGGCTGTCGAGCGGCTTGGTCCTTCCTATGTGAAGATGGGTCAGTTTCTCGCCACCCGGCCGGATGTGGTGGGCGCCGACTTCGCCGACGATCTCGCGAGCCTTCAGGACCGCATGGCCTTTTTCCCGGCGGCTGCGGCGAAAGCGAATATCGAAGGCTCGCTCGGCCGTTCGGTGTCCGATCTCTACAGGGAATTCGGCGATCCTATCGCCGCCGCCTCCATTGCCCAGGTTCATCCGGCAATGGTGGATACGCCGAAGGGGCCGCGCAAGGTGGCCGTCAAGGTCATCCGCCCCGGCGTGCGCCAGCGTTTCCAGAACGATCTCGAAGCGATGTATCTGATCGCCGATCTGCAGCAGCGTTTCGTCCGCTCCGCCCGTCGCCTGCGCCCGGTCGAGGTGACACGCACGCTGGAGCAGACCACCAAGATCGAGATGGATCTGCGGCTCGAGGCCGCCGCCCTTTCCGAACTTGCGGAAAACACCAAGGACGATCCCGGATTCCGAGTTCCCGAGGTCGACTGGGAACGCACCGGGCGCGATGTCGTCACCATGGAGTGGATCGACGGCGTCAAGATGTCGGATATCGAAGGGTTGAAGGCCGCCGGCCACGACCTGAACAAACTCGCCGACACGCTGATCCAGTCCTTCCTGCGGCACACGCTGCGCGATGGTTTTTTCCATGCAGACATGCATCCCGGCAATCTCTTCGTCGATGCTGAGGGCGAGATCGTCGCCGTCGACATGGGCATTGCCGGACGTCTCGGCAAAAAGGAACGCCGCTTCCTTGCCGAAATTCTCTACGGCTTCATTACCCGCGATTACATGCGGGTGGCGGAAGTGCATTTCGAGGCCGGATACGTGCCGGGCCATCACGATATAGCAAGCTTCGCCCAGGCGATCCGCGCCATTGGCGAGCCAATCCACGGCCAGCCGGCCGAAACGATCTCCATGGGCAAGCTTTTGACGCTGCTATTCGAAGTGACCGAGCTTTTCGACATGGAAACGCGGCCGGAACTGGTGATGCTGCAAAAGACCATGGTGGTGGTGGAAGGCGTGTCGCGCATGCTCAATCCGCGCTTCAACATGTGGAAGGCGGCAGACCCGGTCGTCGGCGGCTGGATCAGGGACAATCTCGGCCCGAAACGCATCGTCACCGATCTGAAGGACGGCGTGAAGGCGGCCCTCAAGCTTGCCGAGGCAGCGCCGGAGATCGCTGCCAAGACGGAAAAGCTGCATTCCGAACTGATGTATATGAGCGAGAATGGTCTGCGTTTCGACGCGCAGACGGCGGAAGCCATCGGCAAGGCGGAAGCGCGCCACACCAAATGGGGACGGGCGGCACTCTGGGTCATAGCGCTGACGCTTCTTTACATCGCAATCAGGATAAGCTGAGCATCTCGGCACCGGTGAGTGCCATGTTTGTGTAATGCATTGGAGCGATAAGGGCCTGATCTCCAATCGAGACAGGTGATCGATGCGGGGTAAGGGCTGCTTTGATGCCTGCGCGGAATTGCGCCGGCGGTATGGACGGATGATGCCGGACGGGATTTGATTTTGATGGCAAAAGCGCAAGGACTGAAAGAGGCCCTTTCCTATTCTTCGTGGCCGCTGGTGTTCGTCGGTGGCCTGATGGGGTCCTATTTCGCTTTCACGAGCAGCCATCCGATCGCGGCCTTTTTGACCGTTTATGCGGGCGCGGTTTTGAGCCTGTTTCTTCTCGAACGCTATATTCCCTACGAAATCCAATGGCTTGAGGGTGATGGCGAGACCGTGAACAGCATCGGCCATACGCTTTTGACGAAAGGGCTGGTCCAGCTCGCAGCCGCCGCAGCGGCAATCTTCCCGATGGTGACCGCCAATGTGCTGCAGCCGCTCGCCGCAATGCGGTTCGACCTGTGGCCGTCTCATCTGCCGATGATCCTTCAGGTCGCGCTTGCGGTGACGATTGCCGAATTCGGCCTCTACTGGTCCCACCGTATTGCGCATGAAACCGTATTCTTCTGGCGTTTCCATGCGCTGCATCACAGCGTCGTGCGGCTCTGGGTCGTCAATACGGGACGGTTCCATGTGGCCGATTCCCTGTTCAAGATCGCGCTCAGCCAGATTCCGCTTTATTTCATGGGTGCGCCGCTACAGGTTTTCTGGTGGCTCGGTGCCGTTACCGCATTCATCGGTATTTTGACCCATTGCAACGTCGATATGAAAACGGGGCCGCTCGATTACGTGTTCAGCACCCCGCGCCTGCACCGCTGGCACCATTCAAAACAGCTTCCGGAAGGAAACACCAATTACGGCGAGAATCTCGTCTTCTTCGATCTGATCTTCGGCTCCTACCATAATCCCGACAGGCCTTCTTCCACCGATATCGGTATCAAGGGCAAGATTGCGAAAGGATTCCTGCCGCAGCTCCTGCAGCCCTTCACCAAGGAAGGCGTCCGCCAGATCATCGGCAAGGACACCAAACTCGACTGAACCGAAAAACTACAGGGCACGCGCAGTATCGATCACGATACCGAGTTCGCCCCGCAGTTTTTTGGTCAGACCGGCTGCGACAAGCTCATAGGAGCGGCGCACATAATGCTCCAGTTCTTCCTGTTCGAGCGGGGAATGATCGCCAATCGATATCCATTTGCGTTTGGCGAAATAGGGCGCCTGCCCTATGCCTTCCAGCGAGGTCAATATTTCGAAGCTCTCTTCCGAGCATTTCACGACCAGCCGCCAGTCCTCCCGCTCGCCAAGCACGGCAAAGACCTTGTCGCCCACCTTGGCAACGTGCGAATCCCATTGGTCGACAAAACGCACGCCCGGCCATTTGCCGAGCACCTTGTCGAAAGTCTTGCGATCGAACAGGCTCATGCGAGTTTCTCCGCGATCAGGGCCGCCAGACGTTTTGCAACGTCGGCCTTGTCGAGATCCGGCCAAACGTCGATGCCATCTGCGGAAATGATCTTCACGCTGTTGCGATCCCCGCCCATGATGCCGGTTTCCGCCGAAACATCATTCGCGACGATATAGTCCGCCCCTTTGCGCTCCAGCTTCGCCCGGCCGTTCTTCTCGACATCCTGCGTTTCGGCAGCAAAGCCCACCACAATCTTCGGGCGCTTTTCATGGTGGCCGACGGTTTTGAGAATATCGGGATTTTCCGTCAGTTGCAGCGCCGGCGGCGCATCGCCCGGCTGCTTCTTGATCTTCTGTTCCGACGAGCCCGTCACCCGCCAGTCGGCGACGGCGGCGACCATGACGGCGATATCCGCCGGCAGTCTCGATATCACCGCATCGCGCATCTCCTCGGCGCGCTCGACATGGATAGTCGTGACCCCGGCAGGATCGGCGATGGTGACCGGGCCGGAAACCAGCATGACCTCTGCCCCCAGTTCCGCCAGAGCCGCCGCAATGGCATGGCCCTGCTTGCCCGAGGAACGGTTGGCGATGTAGCGCACCGGGTCAATCGGTTCATGCGTGGGGCCGGAGGTCACGATTGCCGTTCTGCCCTTCAGGGGCTTTGGCCCCTCATCCAGCAGTGCCGCGACGGCTTCGACGATCTGCAATGGCTCGGCCATACGGCCAAAACCAGCCTCGCCCTTCTCTGCCATCTCACCGGCCATGGGTCCGATGAAAAACACGCCGTCTTTTTTCAGCGTTTCGACATTCCGCAGCGTGGGCTTTGCCGCCCACATTTTCGGGTTCATCGCCGGTGCCACCAGCACCTTTCGATCCGTCGCGAGAAGAATGGTGGAGGCAAGATCGTCTGCCAGACCATTCGCCATCTTCGCCATCAGATCGGCGGTGGCGGGCGCCACAAGCACGAGGTCGCAGTCACGCGCCAGCCTGATATGGCCGACATCCTGTTCATCCTGCCGGGAAAAGAGCTCGGTGAAGACATGGGTGGCGGAAAGTGCACCGACGGCAAGCGGCGTGACGAATTCCTGGGCGCCCTTCGTCATCACCAGCGTCACCTTCGCGCCGCGCTCCTTCAGGCGGCGGATGAGATCGAGGCTCTTATAGGCCGCTATGCCACCGGAGATGATGAGGAGAATATGTTTGCCTGAAAGCGTCATGATGCCGGACCAGTTTCCCGTTTCAGGGGAAACTAGAGCATTTCCAGTGAAAACGTAATCACCTTCAATGCTCTAGCTCTTTGTTTTTTCCGCATTTCCGGACGGAAAACCGCTGCGCACTTTTCCTGAAAATGCTCGGCCCTTGGCATACAAAGTGCAATCCGGCTGATATCACGCCGCCTTGGCGACGTGATATTCCTTGATCGCGACCATCTTGATCGCCGGAAAACGCTCGGACTCATAGCGGAGCGAGAAGGCGTCCTGCGCCAGAAACACCGGATCGCCATCCAGATCGCGGGCGATATCGCCGCGCTTGACGTTGAGGAACTTGTCCATTTCCGCCGGCTGATCGGAGGAAATCCAGCGGCAGACGGAAAAGCGCGACATTTCGAACGAGACCGGCAGACCATATTCGCCCATCAGACGCTCCTTCAACACGTCGAGCTGCAGCGCGCCGACGACACCGACGATGGCCGGCGAACCGTCTTCCGGCGAAAAGAGCTGCACGACGCCCTCTTCCGCCATCTGTTGCAGGGCTTCCTTCAGCTTCTTGGCCTTCATGGCGTCCTCCAGCCGCACGCGACGGAGAATTTCCGGCGAGAAGTTCGGCACGCCCTGGAAGACGAGGTTTTCACCCTCGGTCAGCGTATCGCCGATGCGCAGCGTGCCATGGTTCGGGATGCCGACCACGTCGCCCGCAAAGGCCGTATCGGCCAGCTGGCGCTGCGAGGCGAAGAAGAACTGCGGCGCAGTGAGGCCCATCTGTTTGCCGGTGCGAGCAAGCCGCGCCTTCATGCCGCGCTCCAGCTTGCCGGAGCAGATGCGGGCAAAAGCGATGCGGTCACGATGGTTCGGGTCCATATTGGCCTGAATCTTGAAGACGAAGGCCGTCATTTTTTCTTCAGCCGCATGTACGGTGCGGGTATCCGCCACCTGATCGCGCGGCGGCGGCGCGAAATCGCCAAGCGCATTGATGAGGTCGCGCACACCGAAATTGCGCAGCGCCGAACCGAAGAATACCGGCGTCATATGACCTTCGAGAAATGCCTGACGATCGAAAGGACGGCAGGCTTCCAGCGCAAGCTCCGTTTCTTCGACGAAAAGATGGCGCTCATTTTCCGGCAGGCGATCGGCAACCGCCTGCGGACCGTTAACCGGCATGGCTTCCACCTGCGTATCGACGCCACGGAAGGTGCTTTCGGCAAGATTATAGGCGCCGCAGAAGGTCTTTGCCCGACCGACCGGCCAGGTGATGGGCGCAGTATCGAGCGCGAGCTTCTCTTCAACCTCATCCAGAATCTCGAAGGGGTCGCGGCTTTCGCGGTCCATCTTGTTGATGAAGGTGATGATCGGAATATCGCGCATGCGGCAGACTTCGAAGAGTTTTAGCGTGCGCGGCTCGATACCCTTGGCGGCGTCGATGACCATGATCGCCGCATCCACCGCCGTCAGCGTGCGGTAGGTGTCGTCGGCAAAGTCTTCGTGGCCGGGCGTATCGAGAATGTTGAAGACACGGTCGTTATATTCGAAGGTCATGACCGAGGTAACGACCGAAATGCCGCGCTCGCGCTCGATCTTCATCCAGTCCGAACGGGTCTGGATGCGATCCTTCTTCGCCTTCACCTCACCGGCAAGCTGGATCGCTCCGCCGAACAGCAGCAGTTTTTCGGTAAGCGTGGTCTTACCCGCATCCGGGTGCGCGATAATAGCAAAGGTGCGGCGGCGGGAGACCGCCTCGGCAAGTGTTTCGGCCATCTGACAAATCCTGTGGAATTGCGGGCTATCTAGCGTTTCAGGCCCGCATTTGCAATTGACCTTGCCGCGATCTCGGCAAACTAATGCCGCATGACCCTTCAAAACGACAATCGCCCCCCTCTCCGGCTCGTCCGCCTCGCCAATGGCGCTGACCTCGAATTGCCGTCCTACGAAACCCGTGGCGCCGCCGGCATGGACCTGCGCGCTGCCGTACCTTCCGGTGAACCGCTGACCCTGCAACCGGGCGAACGCGCGCTGGTCCCGACCGGTTTCATCTTCGAGGTTCCGCAGGGTTATGAGGCGCAAATCCGCCCCCGCTCCGGCCTCGCCATCAAGAACGGCATCACCTGCCTCAACTCCCCCGGCACGGTGGACAGCGATTATCGCGGCGAAGTGAAAGTCATCCTCGCCAATCTGGGCCAGGACGTTTTCGTCATCGAGCGCGGCATGCGCATTGCTCAGATGGTGATCGCTCCGGTAACCCAGGTTGTTGTGAGCGAGGTGACGGAGACCTCGCAGACGGCGCGGGGCGCCGGCGGTTTCGGCTCCACCGGCGTTTAGCGACACCGCTGGGACAGACGTGCGGACTGATTGTCTTTACCCGGCAATTTCGTTATGGATTTAGCGGATTTTTCAGGAAACACGATCATGACGCTGACGACACTTTTCGCCTATGCCACCGCCCTCTTCATCGCCGCCGCCATTCCCGGCCCCGGCATGACGGCGATCGTGGCGCGGGCGCTGGGTTCGGGCTTTCGCGAAACCTTCTTCATGGGTCTCGGGCTGGTGCTGGGCGACATGATTTACCTGACCGCTGTGATCCTGGGCCTGGCCTTCGTCGCGCAGACCTTTCAGGAAGCCTTCATGGTGCTGAAATTCGCGGGCGCGGCCTATCTCCTTTATATTGCCTGGAAGCTTTGGACCGCCGGTCTGCTGCCGCAGGAGCTGAAGGCCAAGAAAAGCGCCAGCATGCCCATGTCCTTCCTGTCCGGACTGCTGATCACGCTCGGCAACCCGAAAACCATGCTGTTTTATGTGGCGCTGGTGCCGACACTGATCGATATCCGCATGATCGGCCCTTCGGAATATGCGACCCTTCTCGCCATCACCTTCGTCGTGCTGATGGCGGTTCTCCTGCCTTACATCCTGCTTGCGGCCAAGGCGCGTAACCTCCTGAAAAGGCCGAGCGCCTTGACGATCCTCAACCGTACGGCGGCGGGTATTCTGGCCGGAACCGCGACCATGATCGCGATCCGCAGCGCGTAAAACAAATTCGTGCATTTATGCGATTTATCGTGAAATTATTCCTGCAATTTAGGGATATTAGGACGAACGTTCGCTAGCTTGCGAAAGCTATTGCTCCTATTCTGCCGCTCAAATCTTGCGGTCTTTACACAGGAGAGCATCATGCCCGAAGCCAGAAAGCCCGGACGCGGACGCGTCTATTCCTCAATTACGGAAACAATCGGCGACACACCGATCGTGCGGCTCGACAAGCTGGCGAAGGAGAAGGGCGTGAAGGCCAACCTTCTCGCCAAACTCGAATTTTTCAATCCCATCGCTTCCGTGAAGGACCGCATCGGCGTCGCCATGATCGAAGCTCTGGAAGCGCAGGGCAAAATCACCCCCGGCAAGACCACGCTGGTGGAGCCGACCTCCGGTAACACGGGCATCGCGCTTGCCTTCGCCGCCGCTGCGAAGGGCTACAAGCTGATCCTGATCATGCCTGAAACCATGTCGGTTGAACGCCGGAAAATGCTGGCCCTGCTCGGCGCCGAACTGGTGTTGACCGAAGGCCCCAAGGGCATGAAGGGCGCCATCGCCAAGGCGCAGGAACTGGCCGAGACCCTGCCTGACGCCATCATTCCGCAGCAGTTCGAAAACCCCGCCAATCCCGATATTCACCGCAAGACGACAGCTGAAGAAATCTGGAACGACACCGAAGGCACGGTCGATATTCTCGTCTCGGGCATCGGCACCGGCGGCACCATCACCGGCACGGGTCAGGTGCTGAAGTCGCGCAAGCCCGAGGTGAAGGTCATTGCCGTCGAACCTGCCGACAGCCCGGTTCTTTCCGGCGGCAACCCCGGTCCGCACAAGATTCAGGGCATCGGCGCCGGTTTTGCACCCGCCATCCTCGACACCGGCATTTATGACGAGATCGTCACCGTGACAAATGACGAGGCTTTCGAAACCGCACGTCTGGCGGCAAGGCTGGAAGGCGTGCCGGTCGGCATCTCCTCGGGTGCGGCGCTGGCGGCGGCAATCAAGGTCGGCGCGCGGGAAGAAAATGCCGGCAAGAACATCGTCGTCATCATTCCTTCCTTTGCGGAACGTTACCTTTCGACGGCGCTTTTCGAAGGCCTTGGGCTTTAAGCTAAGCTTTCAAACGCGGTACGATCGCGCGCCAGATTAGCGAATATTCTTATGTGCCGCCGACTCCGCTGGCGGCACAATGTTTTTTCAGGGAAGGCACAAAAGGCGACCTTCTGGAGCACATCCGGTTAAACGGAATCGTTAGACGTGCTCTACTTCCTTGTTTTTACACACTTTCCTGACAAAAAACCGCTTCGTGCTTTTACTGGAAATGCTCTAGGCAGCCGCCGTCAGCCTTTCGCCAGCGATACGATAGGACACGGCTTCCGCCACATGGATGCGGCCGACCGTCTGCTTGCCATCCAGATCGGCCAGGGTGCGGGCAACCTTGAGAATGCGATGATAACCGCGCGCGGAGAACTTCAGCCGCTCGGCCGCATCGCGCAGCAATTGCAGCCCGGACGCATCCGGCTCGGCATATTTTTCTATCAGGGTCGTCGTGCAGCGGGCATTGGTGCGAATGGCGGCAAATCCCGCCGCCGCGTAACGTTCCTGCTGCGCAAGGCGCGCCCGGGCGACACGGGCGGCCACCGCGGCACTCGGCTCTGACGCGACGGGGCGGATGAGATCGGCGGCGGAGACGGCGGGAACGTCGATGCGGATATCGATACGATCCAGCAGCGGGCCGGAAATGCGGGCCTGATAATCCGTCACACAACGCGGGCCTCGTGCGCAGGTGAAGCCCGGCTCTCCCGCCATGCCGCAGCGGCAGGGGTTCATCGCCGCAACGAGCTGGATTTCCGCCGGATAGCTGACGCGATGATTGGCCCGCGCAATGATGCATTCGCCCGTTTCCAGCGGCTGGCGCAGTGCATCCAGCACCTGCGGCGAAAATTCCGGGAACTCATCCAGAAAAAGAACGCCGTGATGGGCGAGCGAGGCCTCACCCGGCTTGGCGCGGAGCCCCCCGCCGATCAGCGCCGCCATGGTGGCGGAATGGTGCGGGGTGCGGAACGGCCTACGGTCCGAAAGCTTGCCGCCGGACAATTGGCCGGCGATGGAATGCACCATCGAAACTTCCAGCAATTCCGCCGCCTCCAGCGGCGGCAGGATGGAAGGCAGGCGGGCTGCGAGCATGGATTTGCCGGAGCCGGGCGGACCGACCATGAGCAGGTTGTGGCCGCCGGCGGCTGCCACCTCCAGCGCGCGCCGGGCGCTCTCCTGTCCTTTGATATCCACTAAATCCGGCAGATTGACCGGGTTGGCGCGAATGGCGGGCGTCGGGCGCGAGAGAAGCTGGGTGCCGCGAAAATGGTTGGCCAGCGCAATCAGGCTGCGCGGGGCGAGAATATCGATACCGGCGCCGGCCCAGGCCGCTTCCGGCCCGCTTTCAGCCGGGCAGATCAGCCCCTTGCCAAGCGCATTGGCGCCGATCGCCGCCGGCAGGGCGCCCGAAACCATACCGATGGTGCCATCGAGATTGAGTTCGCCGAGAACCACATAACGTGCCAGCATTTCTGCCGGTATCGCGCCCAAAGCGGCCATGAGACCAAGCGCGATGGGAAGATCGAAATGCGATCCTTCCTTGGGCAGATCGGCTGGCGCGAGATTGACGGTGACTTTTTTTGCCGGCAGCGCCAGACCCGAGGCATGCAGGGCGGCCTGCACCCGCTCGCGACTTTCGGCCACCGCCTTGTCGGGCAGGCCGACAATCTGGATGCCCACCTTTCCCGGTGCGACCATGACCTGCACCTCGACGGGCACACCCTCTATGCCCTGAAATGCAACCGTATTGACCCTTGCCACCATGGCCTGCCCCCGCAAACCGGCCGCGCTAGTCAGAGCTTCATGCCCTATCACGGCCACCCGCAAGCAACGTGCCACAGGGCAAAGAATAAAACAAGAACATCCAGCGAACAATTTCTCGCTGACGATGTATTTTAGTTGTGTCTAGTTGTACTCGCGGAACAAAGCTGGACCGGCGAAAGCTCGCCTCAGAAATCCTGGGCTTCGCGCTTTTTCTCGATCGCATCCCACAACAGGCTTGCGACATCGGCGCCGCCGAATTTCCGCACTTCGCGAATGCCGGTCGGCGAGGTGACGTTGATTTCCGTCATATAGTCGCCAATCACATCGATGCCGACGAAGAGAAAACCACGCTCGCGCAAGGCAGGGCCGATCCGGCGGCAGATTTCCTTCTCGCGCGCCGTCAGTTCCGTCGGTTCCGGCCGGCCGCCAGCATGCATGTTGGAGCGGGCGTCGTTTTCCGCCGGCACGCGGTTGATTGCGCCAACCGGCTCGCCATCTACCAGGAGGATGCGCTTGTCGCCCTTGCGGACATCAGGCAGATATTGCTGGGCGATGTAAGGCTCGCGGAACATCTGGCCGAACATCTCCAGCAGCGAGGAGAAATTGCGGTCGTCGCGCGCGGAATGGAAGACGCCGGCGCCACCATTGCCGTAAAGCGGCTTGAGGATGATATCGCCCATTTCATTGCGGAAGCGGGCGATTTCGGCCACATCCTTGGTGATCAGCGTCTTCGGCATCAGATCGGCGAATTCGGTGACGAAAATCTTTTCCGGCGAGTTGCGCACCCAGGCGGGATCGTTGACCACCAGCGTTTTCGGATGAATGCGCTCCAGCAGATGGGTCGAGGTGATGTAAGCCATGTCGAATGGCGGATCCTGACGCAGATGGATGACATCCATGGTCGACAGATCGACGCGCTCCGGTTCGGACAGCGAGAAATGGTCACCCTTAATGTCGCGCAGTTCCATCTGCTCGACGGTGGCGTAAATCTTGCCATCGCGCATGGAAAGGCGCTCGGGCGTATAATGGAACAGCCGGTATCCGCGTGCCTGCGCCTCAAGGCTCATGGCGAAGGTGGAGTCACCGGCGATATTGATGCCGGAGACATGATCCATCTGGATCGCGACGTTCTTGATCTTCGCCATGCGCATGTTCCTCTTGCAGCATGCGGACGCTTCGTCGGCCCGCGGTGCCCATTGCCTCGCCTTTTCAAGCTTCCCTGCAGGACCGGTAGAAACCCGGAAATGCTTCAGAAAACCCTGAAGATGTAGGGCAGCGACCATTCAAAGGCAACTGCTGCAAGCGGTGGTTTGTGTGAGTTTTATTGAACCTTCACAATTCCGTCGGCGGAGCCGTGCAGCCCCGCCGACTGGAATGTTTTATGGGTTCAGGCCGCCAGCTTATAGGAACGGCCGGCAAACAGCTTGTTCTTGACGCGATAGGCAAAAGCCAGCGCCTTGGGGAACGGACGGCGCATGAAAGCGACTTTGCGGACATAGTCATCCACCCGCCAGGTGGCCCATGTTCCCGCAGGGAAATAGGCGACATCGCCGACCCGCAGGATACTGATGGAACCGTCTTCCGCGGTCACATGCACTTCGCCTTCGAGAATATAGACGGTTTCATCCCAGCCGAAGAACCAGCGGAACTCACCCGCCGTGCAATCCCACATGGCAGTGCTGGAGGCACGGTCGCCGCTTCTGGAATGATCCGCCGCGCGCGCCTGGGGGTTGCCGGAAATGATCCATTCCGGATTGATGGGGGCCGGCTGAAGCCGCAGATCGGTGCAGGATGCGCTGACGACAGCTTCGTCTTTTGACCGGCGCAAATAGGCCGGCAATATCGGCACGGTCCGGACCGCCATGGTTGCTGCGGCAGCGAACATCATTTTGAAGGACATATTAGAAAACCCCCGTGAAATATTGGAGGTCTTCTATCATCGGGATCGTAACGAAGCGGTTTTGACAATCGGCGCAATTTTAGTCATCGCGCCGATTTCTGCGATGCGCTCAGGCCGTCGCCATTTGCGCGGGCTGCGCCGCCAGCTGCTCGGCTTTGCCGGCGATGCGCTTGCCGGTTTCGCTGGAGAAGAAATGCAGTTTTTCCGGCGCGATCGTGACGGAGAGCGCAGACGGAACCTCGACATCCGGCGGGAAAGCAACTGTCAGGCTCTGGTCGCCGATCATGCCGTGGATAAGGCGCTGCGAACCCAGTTCCTCGATGTAATCGACCCGAAGCGGGAAGCCCTGCTCACCTGCCGCAGCAAGGCGGAAATCTTCCGCCCGCATGCCCACCGTTACGGGGCCGGAGGCAGGTGCGAAACCGTTGAGCGCAAAGAGCGACGGACCGATGGCGAGGCTATCGCCATGCAATTCGGCGTTCAGCAGGTTCATGGCGGGAGAGCCGATGAAACTCGCAACGAAGGTCGAAGCAGGGGTGTGATAGACATCGAGCGGTGCGCCGATCTGTTCGATACGGCCGCCATTCAACACCACAAGACGGTCGGCGAGCGTCATGGCCTCCAGCTGATCGTGGGTGACATAAATCGAGGTGGTGCCGAGGCGCTTTTGCAGACGCTTGATTTCGCCGCGCATGGAAACGCGCAGCTTGGCATCGAGATTGGACAAAGGCTCGTCGAACAGGAAGGCCGCCGGTTTACGCACGATGGCGCGACCCATGGCGACACGCTGCCGCTGGCCGCCGGAAAGGGCGCGCGGCTTGCGATCCAGATAGGGTTCGAGCTGCAGCATACGCGCGGCTTCAGCCACACGCGCATCGATCTCCGTCTTCGGCGTCTTGCGGTTCTTCAACCCGTATTCCAGGTTCTGGCGCACCGACATATGCGGATATAGGGCGTAGTTCTGAAACACCATGGCGATATCCCGGTCGGCCGGATCGGCCTGATTGACCACCCGGTCACCGATCCTCACCGTGCCTTCGGAAATATCCTCAAGCCCTGCGACCATACGCAGAAGCGTGGATTTGCCGCAGCCGGAGGGGCCGACCAGAACGATGAACTCACCGTCCCTGATGTCGATATCGACGTGGTGCACGGCGCGCACACCGCCGTGATAATCCTTGCAGACCTGACTGATTTCTATCGCGGCCATTTCGGTCTCCTTATTTATCGCTTTCGGTCAGGCCCTTGATGAACCAGCGCTGGAAAATGACGACGATCAGCACCGGCGGCAGCATGGCCAGCACGGCGAGCGCGAAAGCTTCGTTGTAATCGGGAATTTGCGAACCGACCCAGACCTGCAGGATCGACTTGATGCCGCGCATCAGGGTGAAGAAGCCCTCATCGGTCGTCATCAGCATGGGCCAGAGATACTGGTTCCAGCCATAAACGAACATGATGATGAAGATCGCCGCCATCATGGTGCGGGACAGCGGGATGAGAACGTCGATGAAGAATTTCACCGGCCCTGCGCCGTCAATGCGGGCAGCCTCCAGCAACTCCTCCGGCACGGATTTGAAGAACTGCCGGAAATAGAAGGTGCCCGTCGCCGAAGCGAGAAGCGGCACGATGAGGCCAGTATAGGAGTTCAAAAGGCCGAGTTTGCTCATCACCTCGTAGGAGGGCATAATGCGCACTTCGAGCGGCAGAAGCAGCGTGGTGAAAATGATCCAGAAGGCGAGCGTTGCGAACCGGAAGCGGAAATAGACGATCGCATAGGCCGCCGTCATCGACAGGACGATCTTGCCGACGGCAAAACCGATGCCGAGGATCAGCGAATTCAGCACCATGTTGAGACCCGTGATCTGCCCGGTGAAGCCGCCCTTCTGAGTCAGAACCTTTTCATAAGTCTCGATGAAATTGTCACCGGGAACCATCGTCAGACCGCTGCGGTGGATTTCCGCAGCGGTATGGGTGGAGGTCATGAAGGCCACGATGACCGGCAAGATCAGGAACAGCACGCCGATGATCAGCACCAGATGATCGAGGGGTTTTGTCTTGTACATGGTCTTTTCCCTCAATTGTAGTGGATGCGCTTTTCGATGAAGCGGAACTGGATGATGGTGAGAACGAAGACGACCAGCATCAGGATGACGGATTGGGCCGAGGAGCCACCGATGTCATTGCCGCGGAAACCATCCAGAAACACCTTGTAGACCAGCGTGATCGGATTGTTGGCGGCCTTGTCCTTCACCATCACGTCGATGACGCCGAACGTGTCGAAGAGCGCATAGGTGATGTTGATGATCAGCAGGAAGAAGGCCGTGGGCGCCAGGAGCGGCATGATCACCGTCCAGAACCGGCGAAAGCCCGAACGGCAGTCGATGGCGGCGGCTTCCCGCACCGAGACCGGCACGCCCTGAAGACCCGAAAGGAAGAAGATGAAATTGTAAGGAATCTGCTTCCAGACCGCGACGACGATCATCGCGAAGGCCGTATCGAAATAGTTTAGGCCGACCTTCATGTCCCAGCCGAGGAATGCGGCCATCTTGACGAAGGGGCCGATATGCTGGTCGAAAAACATCATGCCGATGAGACCGGCGACCGGCGGCGCGATGGCATAGACGGAAATCAGCAGCGTCTTGTATGTCGAGCTGCCGCGAATGACCGCATCCGCCTTGACGGCGAGCAGCAGGCCGAGCGCAAGCGAAAAGAAGGTGACCAGCACGGTGAAGACAACCGTGAATTTGGCGATGCTGAGATATTCGGGACTGAAGATCGCATCCGAATAATTGGCAAGTCCGACGAAGGAAGCGCCGAAACCGAACGGGTCTTCGATATAGAAGGACGAATGTATGGCCTGAACCGATGGCCAGTAGAAGAAGATGAAAATCACCGCAAGCTGCGGCGCCAGAAACAGGTAGGGTACGTAGGACGAGGAGAACTGCACGCGCTTCATGCTGGCGTCGGCAGGTTTGGCTGGCTTTCCAGCCTTTGCGGACCAGCCGGACAAAAACCGGCGCGGTTGAGACGATGTATAGGCCACGCTTGCGCTTCCTTATCCGAGAGCGAGCCTCCCTTCCGTGGGAAAGGAGGCTCGGCAATGGTCATTGGTTTCGAAACAGACGATCAGCCGGCCGTCTTGGCGAAACGGGCGAGTAGGTCGTTGCCTTCCTTCTCGATGATCTCGAAAGCAGCCTTCGGCGTAACTTCGCCGGAGAAGATGCGGTTATATTCGCGCTCCATGACGGCGCGGATCTGCGGGTAGAAACCCAGGCGGTAGCCCTTGGACCATTCGCCGCCCGGCAGCGAGAGCTGCTGGATACCGACTTCCGCGACCGGCTTTTCCTTGTAGAAGCCTTCAGCCTTGGCCTTTTCGTAAGCCGCCTTGGTGATGGCGACGTAACCGGTTGCCTTGTGGTAGAAGACCTGGATTTCCGGCGAGGTCAGGAACTGGAAGAAGTCGGCCACGCACTTGTTTTCGGCTTCAGACTTGCCCGACATTGCAAAGAGTGCCGCGCCGCCGATGAAGGAATTGGTGCCAGCACCCTTGATGGAGCCCCAGTAAGGAAGGAAGGTTGCCGAGAAGGGCATGGTCGCCGTCTTCTGCAGGCCGCCGAAGGAGCCCGAAGAACCGATCCAGAACGCGACCTTGCCTTCCTCGAAGGGCTTCTGGTTGTCGTTCCAGCCGGCGCCGTAATAGGCGAACAGGCCCTTGTCCTTCCAGTCCTTCAGCTTGTCGAACATCATGACGAGGTTCGGGTCGGTGACCTTGAGCTTGGTGTCGGCAACGCTGTCGTAACCGTTATTGTTGGTGGCGAACTGGATGTTGTTGCGGGAGAAGAAGTTCTCCGTGAACTGCCAGGTGAGCTGCGACTGAACGAGCGGAATGTAGCCGGCTTCCTTCAGCTTCGGCGCAACCTGCTCGAACTCTTCCCAGGTCTTCGGCGCTTCGACGCCGGCTTTCTTCAGGGCTTCGTCGTTGACGTACATGATGGGGGCGGAGGAGTTGAACGGCATGCCGACAAACTTGCCGTCAGCGGCAGCATAGAAATAACGCACGCCGTTGATGAAGGCGTCGCGGTCGAACTTGTAACCGGCCTTGTTGATAAGGTCTTCGGCAGGAATGACAGCGCCCTTGGCGTTGATGATGGTGGCGGCGCCAGCATCGAAAACCTGGAGGATGTTCGGCTGTTCGCCAGAGCGGAAAGCAGCGATGCCGCTGGCCAGGGCTTCTTCATAGGAGCCCTTGGAAACCGGCGTCAGAGCGCATTCTTTCTGGGCTTCGTTGAACTTCTGGGCGACTTCGTTGATGACTTCGCCATTGCGGCCGCCCATGCCGTGCCACCAGGTGATGTTGGTAGCAGCCATGGAAGACGTCGCCGAAATGCTGACGGCCACTGCGGCCATGGAAATCTTCTTCAACATTACTAAATCCTCTCCACCATTTATTGGGATGAGGATGCGAATAGAGACGTTCCATGACGCCTCTTTGACAGTTCGATGTCAGATTTATTACAGCGACTGACGAAAATCTCAGTCGGTCATGCGCTTTATGGGCCGAGCCGGATTTCCAACCACCGTCACGCCCGGCGACACATTGCGCGTCACCACCGAACCGGCGCCGACAATCGCTCCGTCACCGATGGTGATGCCAGCCAGAAGGATTGCTCCGCCGCCGATCCAGACATCACGGCCGATCGTGACGGGCTTTGCGATTTCAATGCCTTGCGCTCGCGGCACCGGGTCCAGATGGTGTTCCGCACAATAGATCTGCACCGCAGGCCCGAGCATCGCACCGTCGCCTATCGTAACCTTTGCGGAATCGAGAATGGTGCAGCCGGCATTGAGATAGACATTTTTGCCCAGCGTAATGTTGAAGCCGTAAGCGCAATGAAACGGCGCTTCGATAAATGCCCCTTCGCCAACAGAAGCGAACAGAGCCCGTAGCAAGGGGGCCATTGCCCCGCGCTCATCCGGCGGCATCGTATTGTGCTGGTGGACGGCCCCTCGTGCCCGCCAGCGCAATATATCCAGCTCGGCATCCATGCAGCTGTACCATTCGCCCGCGGCCATTTTTTCCCGCTCGGTGGACATTGTTTCCCTCCCCTTAAAAGGCGTCGATAAAATGCTGCGGCAGGTGTCGCGGCAAAACAGCGATGATATCGAAACGCAGCGAAAACCGCGCGGCATCCTTGCGACGGGCGAGCCATAGATCGGCCGCCGCCCGAATGCGTTGCTGCGAATGGAAACCGACGGCATCCACGGCACCTTCACCGGACGTTCGCGCCTTGACCTCGACGATGGCGACGAGGTCCTTCTTGCGGGCGATGAGATCGATTTCCCCCAGCCGGGTACGATAACGAATGGCGAGGATGCGATATCCCTTCAGCAGCAGATAAAGTGCCGCCCAATATTCCGCGGCGTGGCCACGTCGCTCGGCCTTGCGCCTTTTATTGCTTCGCCCCTCAGCGGCCATCCGTTTCCTTCATATCCAGCAGCCTTTGATAAAGCTCCTTGCGCGGCAGGCCCGTCAGCTTCGCCGCTTCGCCTGCCGCCTTGGCGGCGGGCATGGTCGCGATGAGATCCTTCAGCAGCTTCTCGACATCCTCGATATCGGGAATCTCGTCATAGGAGGGCGGCTCCACCAGAAGCACGATCTCACCCTTCACCACGCGGTCGCCATCGTAATAATCCGCAAGCTCGCCCAACGTGCCGCGCCGGAACTCCTCGAAGGTCTTGGTCAGTTCGCGGCAGACCACGGCGCGGCGGTCGTGGCCGAGCACTTCGGACGCGACCTTGACGGAAGCGCCGATGCGATGCGGTGATTCAAAGAAGATCAATGTGGCCGGAATTTTCGCGAGTTCGGCAAAACGGTCGCGCTTGCCGCGATCCTTTACCGGCAGGAAGCCGGCAAACAGGAAAGCGTCGCTCGGCATTCCCGAGCCCACGAGGGCGGCGAGCGGCGCCGATGCTCCCGGTACCGGCACGACACGATGCCCGGCCTCGAGCGCGAGCTGGCCGAGGCGGTAACCGGGATCGGAAACGAGCGGCGTTCCGGCATCAGAGACCAGCGCCACGGATTTTCCCGCCTCAAGCGCTGCAATGAGCTTCGGCCCCGCTTCGTTTGCATTGTGCTCATGATAAGAGAGCGGGCGGGTGCGGATGCCGTAACGTTCGAGCAGGATGCGGGTGACGCGGGTATCCTCGCAGGCGAGAACATCGGCCGAGGCCAGCGTTTCCAGCGCGCGGATGGTGATATCGCCAAGATTGCCGATGGGCGTGGCCACGAGATAAAGCGCCGGCTCCAGCGGCCGCGCCGGAATGGTGGCCGTGCCGATCCTGAAACTCTTTGTCGCATCTCTCAAGTCGCTGTTCGATATTTCTTCCGTCACACGGCTTCCAATCATTCTGGCCGATTATTCGCGGCCGCTGGTTTCCTCTCTTTATGGGCAATAGAAAACCGGCGAACAAGGTCCACGGACGCCCCCAGCCTGTGGATCATGCTGTATAGCAGCAAAATGACCCGCGGCAGATGCACTCGGCTCTTGCATTTCCTGCAATAACTCTGCCATTTTGCCCGTCCACATTATCCGGCTTTCTGGCCGGTGAAGACTCTTCTTGCCGATCCGGCGGTGGCCGGTTCGCAACGGTTGAAAGCGGTAGCGTCCATGCGTATTACTCTTGAGCGGTCGAACCTTCTGAAATCGCTGAACCACGTCCACCGGGTCGTCGAGCGTCGCAACACGATCCCGATCCTGTCCAACGTCCTCCTGCGCGCCTCCGGCGCCAATCTGGACATGAAGGCGACCGACCTCGATCTCGAAATCACCGAAGCGACACCGGCCATGGTGGAGCAGGCAGGCGCCACCACCGTGCCGGCGCATCTGCTTTATGAAATCGTGCGCAAGCTGCCGGACGGTTCCGAGGTGCTTCTGGCGACCAATCCGGACGGCTCCTCGATGACGGTTGCCTCCGGCCGTTCGAAATTCTCGCTGCAATGCCTTCCGGAAACGGATTTCCCTGATCTGACCGCCGGCACCTTCAGCCACACCTTCAAACTGAAGGCGACCGACCTGAAGATGCTGATCGACCGGACGCAATTTGCGATCTCGACCGAAGAAACGCGTTATTACCTGAACGGCATCTTCTTCCATACCATCGAGAGCAATGGCGACCTGAAGCTGCGAGCCGTCGCGACCGATGGCCACCGCCTGGCGCGCGCCGATGTGGATGCGCCTTCCGGTTCCGAAGGCATGCCGGGCATCATCATTCCGCGCAAGACCGTCGGCGAACTGCAGAAGCTGATGGACAACCCTGAGCTGGAAGTCACCGTCGAAGTCTCGGATGCAAAAATCCGCCTGACCATCGGCTCGGTCGTCCTGACCTCGAAGCTGATCGACGGCACATTCCCGGATTACCAGCGCGTGATCCCGACCGGCAACGACAAGGAAATGCGCGTCGATTGCCAGACCTTCGCGCAGGCTGTCGACCGCGTCTCGACAATTTCTTCCGAGCGCGGCCGCGCCGTGAAGCTCGCGCTCACCAACGGCCAGTTGACGCTGACCGTCAACAACCCGGATTCGGGAAGTGCTACGGAAGAAGTGGCTGTCGGTTACGACAATGATTCGATGGAAATCGGCTTCAACGCCAAATATCTCCTCGACATCACCTCGCAGCTTTCCGGCGACGACGCGATTTTCCTGCTGGCCGACGCCGGCTCGCCGACGCTCGTTCGCGACACCGCCGGTGACGATGCGCTTTATGTTCTGATGCCGATGCGCGTTTGAAACGGGAATTTTCCGCAAATTTCATCAAAAAAGCCGGTGGAACACTTCACCGGCTTTTTTTGATTCGGCGACGGCGCATTTCGAACCGTAAGCGAATTTTTTCAGTTACGACATTTTGCCTTGTTTTTGCGCCAAATGGGATCAACATTGCGTAACAGTTTTTTGACAATGACCAAAAGCATCTGAGGGAACTATGGCACTTAACCTGAAGCAACGGCTTGAACAGAAATTTGAAGAAGAAATCCGCTTTTTCAAGGGTATGGTCAGCCAGCCGAAAAAAGTCGGGGCCATTGTGCCGACATCGTCCATCACGGCGAAAAAAATGGCGAGTGTCATCAATCCCCATTCCGGCCTGCCGGTTCTCGAACTCGGTCCCGGCACCGGCGTCATCACCAAGGCCATTCTGGCGCGCGGCATCAAGCCGGAGAACCTGACCGCCATCGAATATTCGACCGATTTCTACAATCAGCTGCTCAGGAGCTATCCCGGCGTCAATTTCGTCAATGGCGACGCCTTCGATCTCGATGCGACGCTTGGCGAACACAAGGGCCAGATGTTCGATAGCGTCGTCTCCGCCGTGCCGATGCTGAATTTCCCCATGGCCGCCCGTATCAAGCTTCTCGACGAATTGCTGAAGCGCGTGCCCCAGGGCCGCCCCGTCGTGCAGATATCCTACGGCCCGATTTCCCCCATCGTCGCCCAGCCGCATCTCTACCACATCCGCCATTTCGATTTCATCGTGCGCAATATTCCGCCGGCGCAATTGTGGACCTATACGCGGGCCTGATATTCGACAGAGTGCCGGAACCCGTCATTTCCCGGTCGTGACGAATGGTTAGGGTGTCGATTTGCCCTTTCCATCGCCCTTGAGGACCGATTGCCATGCATGCGCTCTACATCACCCACCCCCAGGTCAAGATCGATCCGGCTGTTCCTGTTCCCGAATGGGGGCTTTCGGACAAGGGTGCCGCGCGGACGCGCGAGGCAAGCCGCCTGCCCTGGGCACGGTCATTGCCCCGCATCGTTTCCAGCGCCGAAACCAAGGCGATCGAAACCGCCCGCATCCTGGCTGAAACCTCCGGGGCGGAAATGGACATCGTCGAGGCGATGCATGAAAACGACCGGTCCGCCACCGGCTTCCTGCCGCCGCCGGAATTCGAAAAGGCGGCGGACTGGTTCTTCGCCCATCCCGAGGAAAGCTTTCATGGTTGGGAGCGTGCAATCGACGCTCAGACGCGGATCGTCAGGGCGGTCAAAGCGGTTCTTGACCGGCACGACCCGCAGCAGCCGATTGCCTTTGTCGGCCATGGTGGCGTGGGTACGCTTCTGAAATGCCATATCGAAGGCCGCGGCATCAGCCGCAGCAAGGACCAGCCGCCCGGCGGCGGCAATCTTTTCCGCTTTTCCATCGCCGACTTTTCTCTTGCAGCCGCGTCGCCCACGTGCGACTGGACGGCAATGGAAACATGGCAGGGATAAGACAATGACCGCGCGCGAAAAACTCATCGTCGGGCTGGATGTTCCGACTGTGCAGCAGGCCGAAGAGATCGTCTCGAAAATCGGTGATGAGGTTCTGTTCTACAAGATCGGTTATCAGCTGGTATTCGCCGGCGGTCTCGAATTCGCGCGCGACCTTGTCCAGAGCGGCAAGAAGGTCTTTCTCGACATGAAGCTGCTCGATATCGACAACACCGTCGCCTCCGGTGTCGAAAACATCGCCCGCATGGGCATGTCGATGCTGACGCTGCATGCCTACCCCAAAGCGATGCGCGCTGCCGTCAAGGCCGCCGAAGGCTCCGGTCTCTGCCTGCTGGGCGTCACCGTGCTGACCTCGATGGACGACGTCGATCTCGCCGAGGCGGGTTATGCCTCTGACGCCCGTTCGCTGGTGCTGCGCCGGGCGGAGCAGGCACGCGAGGCGGGCATGGGCGGCATCGTCTGTTCGGCGGAAGAATCGACCGCCGTGCGCGAAATCCTCGGTCCGGACCTTGCCGTCGTCACCCCCGGCATTCGCCCGGCCGGCGCGGATCTCGGCGATCAGAAGCGGGTGATGACACCCTACGACGCCATCAAGGCCGGATCGAGCCATCTGGTCGTCGCCCGCCCGATCGTCAGGGCGGAAGACCCGAAAGCGGCGGCCCGCGCCATTCTTGACGACATGCTGCGCGCCAGTTTTCCGGCCAATCAGTAACGACAATCGGAGGAGATGAAATGGCAAAGGGATATTGGATCGCCCGCGTCGATGTGCGCGATAGTGAGCGTTACAAGGACTATGTCACGACGGCTAAGCCCGCTTTCGAGCGGTTCGGCGCCAATTCCTGGCCCGTGGCGGCGCGCTGACCGAGCTGGAGGGCAAGGCGCGTGCGCGCAACGTCGTCATCGAGTTCCCGTCGGTGCAGCACGCCATTGACTGCTATAATTCTCCCGAATATCAGGCAGCCGCTAAAATCCGCCAGGAAGTCGCGGATGCGGAGATGATGATCGTCGAAGGAATTTGACGACCGTCAACCGCATTTCCCAGACCGGCTTCCGGCCTCGCGACAACATCTCTTCACGCGCGCGCGGCTTTGGGCTAAGAGACTGAAAAACGCTTTATCGACAGCTTCTGAGGAGCCTCCCATGACCTTGGCCAACCTTCCACCCCTCGTCACCGTTTTCGGCGGTTCGGGTTTTGTCGGGCGGCATGTCGTGCGGATACTTGCGAAGCGCGGTTACCGCATCCGCGTCGCCGTGCGCCGCCCGGATCTCGCCGGTTTCCTGCAGCCGCTCGGCAATGTCGGCCAGATTTCCTTCGCCCAGGCGAACCTGCGTTATCGCGATTCCATCGTCAAAGCCGTGGAAGACGCCGACCATGTGGTCAATTGCGTCGGCATCCTGACCGAAAGCGGCCGCAACACCTTTGACGCCGTACAGGAATTCGGCGCAAAAGCCATTGCCGAGGCGGCCCGCGATGCCGGCGCCACGCTGACGCATATCTCCGCCATCGGCGCCGATGCCAGTTCGCCGACCGGTTATGGCCGCACCAAGGGCCGCGCCGAGGCTGCCATTCATTCCATCCTGCCTGGCGCCGTGATCCTGCGCCCGTCGATCATTTTTGGACCGGAAGACGATTTCTTCAACAAGTTCGCAAAGATGGCCCGCGGCATGCCGTTCCTGCCGCTGATCGGCGGCGGAAAAACCAGGTTCCAGCCGGTCTATGTCGAGGATGTCGCGGAGGCCGTCGCCCTTGGCGTCGATGGCAAGCTGAAGCCCGGCGCGATCTATGAACTCGGCGGTCAGGATGTCATGACGTTCCGTGACTGTCTCGAGGCGGTTCTTGCCGCGACCTATCGGGAGCGTCCCTTCGTCAACCTGCCCTTCGGCGTCGCGTCGATGATTGGCAAGATCGCTTCAATGGTGCCGCTGATTACGCCGCCGCTGACGCCCGATCAGGTGACCATGCTGAAAAAGGACAATGTCGTTTCCGCTGACGCCGAAAAGAGCGGCCTGACGCTGGAAGGCATCGGTATCACCCCCGTTCGCGTCGCGTCCATTCTGCCTTCCTACATGGTGCAATACCGCCCGCACGGCCAGTTCTCCAATGCCGGAAAAGCGGCCTGAAGCCCATCTTCAGCCTCATCAAACACAAACCAAAGCGGGAGCCATTCCCGCTTTTTGTTTTGCGCAATTCAATTGCAACCAAACCGCTATTCGTGCATTTTCCCCTCAACTGCAGGGGAGGTGTTGAATGAACCAGGGCTGTTTTGCAAAGCCGGGTAAAAGTTAACGGCCGTCGGGCCTCCACAGGCAAGCGTGGCACAAGCGCAACTGTGGAAAAGACTTCGTATTAACCCGGTATTCAACAAGCTGCTTTATTGATATTCGCCACATTCCAAACATATCCCGACCACTCAATTCACACACGGCGGCATGATCCGCGCGAACGAACGTCTGAAAGGCAATCATAAAATGGGCAGATCTATCGCACTCTTTTTTGCGTGTGCGGCTTTGGTGGTTCTGGCGGGTTCTTTCATGGCGCCGGGAACGGTTGCAGCGGGTAAGAGCGGTTGCGCTCCCGCCTATGGCGTCGACCCCTGCGCAACGGCTTCGATCAGCACCAACTGATCGGCCTTTAAAAGTTTCAAAGAAAAAGCGCCGCCGGTTCTCCGGGGGCGCTTTTTCTTTTTCTGTTCGTTCGTCGCGAACGGAGATTATTCCCGCTCCTGGTTCAACCCAGAACCAGAAGTGCGATCAGTCCCAGCGAACCGATGGCGATGCGCCACCAGGCGAAGGGTGCAAAGCCCCGCCGTGACACGAAATCCAGCAGGGAGCGAACGACGAAGAGGCCGGAGACGAAAGCGGCGATGAAACCCACGGCGATCAGCGCGCCGTCATCGAAGCTCAGCGCATCGCGGTTCTTGTAAAGATCGAGCGTGAAAGCGCCAAGCATGGTCGGCATCGCCAGGAAGAACGAAAATTCGGCGGCGGAGCGCTTGTCCGTTCCCATCAGCAACGACCCGACGATTGTGGCGCCGGACCGCGACGTGCCGGGAATCATCGCAAGGCACTGGAAGAGGCCGATCTTGAAGGCAAGCGACGGCGGATAATCCATGATGTCAGTATATTTCGGCTTCAGCGGCATGCGGTCGACCGCAAGCAGAATGACGCCGCCGATGATCAGTACCACGCAGATGAGCATCGGCGTTTCAAACAGCACGGTCTTGATGAAGTCATGCGCCAAAGCACCTATTATCGCCGCCGGCAGGAAAGCGAGAGCGACGGCCAGCACGAAGCGGCGCGCTTTCGCGCTTGTCGGCAGAGCGAGTGCAATCGACACAAGCTTTTGAAAATAAACAAGAAGGATCGCAAGGATCGCACCAAGCTGAATAAGAACGGCAAAGGTGTTGCCGGGTGATTTGAAACCGAGGAAATGCCCGGCCAGCAGCACGTGCGCCGTTGAGGAGACGGGAATGAACTCCGTCAGACCCTCGATAATGCCCAGCAGAAGCGCGCTGATGATCGATTGGTCACCCATGAGGTATCCTTCTTTTCAGGGGGAAAGTGGCAATGGAAGGCAATTGCGTTAAACTTGTTTTAAAGTAGCCAAGCTCTTATAGCGTCTTGATGAAGCGAAACTGAAAAAGTTTTTCGGCAAATGCCGATCATGACAACCAATCGTAAAAATTGAGTACCGATGCCAACTCTCTATCACTCTCCGATGTCGACCGCATCCCGGTTCGTTCGTCTGATCCTCGCGGAATACGGGTTCCAGACCGATCTCGTGGAAGAGCAGCCGTGGGAAAGACGGCGGGAGTTTCTGGCGCTCAATCCGGCCGGCACCCTGCCGGTCTATCTGGACGACAATATGCGCTCGCTGAGCGGGCCCTATGTGCTTGCAGAATTTCTCGATGAAACGCACGGGGTTCTGAAGCGCGACCGTCGGCTTCTTGCCGAGGACCCGTTTCAGCGCGCAGAAATCCGCCGCCTGACCGAATGGTTTCTGCAGAAGATGGAAAACGATGTGACCCGGCCGCTGGTGCGGGAACGGGTCTATAAATTGCAGATGACGGCGGCGCAGGGTGGCGGACCGCCGGATTCCAAGCTGCTGCGCACCGCCCGCAACAATATTCGCCAGCACATCAAATATCTGGAATGGCTGGCTGGCTCACGCACCTGGCTGGCCGGCGACCGGTTGAGCTATGCCGATCTTGCCGCGGCTGCCGCGGTCTCGGTGCTGGATTATCTCGGTGAGATCAACTGGCTCGAAGCGCCGATTGCCAAGGAATGGTATCAGCGGGTGAAATCCCGTCCTTCCTTCCGGCCGTTCCTCAGCGAACGCATTCCGCGCCTTGCCCCTTCCTCCCACTACGCCGATCTGGACTTCTGAGGTCTGGCCTTCCGGTTATTTGCTGTGGCGCGCGGCTGTATCTAAAGCATGTCGTTGTCCCGAAACCGCTGCACACTTTCGGGCGACATGCATTATATATGCCGCAGAATAACCCGCAGGAGAGACGACCATCGACGTCGCGAGCGAAAAGCAGCGAATACGCGCGCGTAAACTGACGGACTTCGTTCGTCAGGAAGCGCTTTCGCTTGGCTTCGATCTGTGTCGCATCACTGCCCCAGACAGCATTCCGCTCGCACCCGAACGGCTGCGACAGTTTCTCGACAATGGCTATCACGGCACGATGGCTTGGATGGAGGAAACCGAGGCCCGCCGGGCAGAGCCGAAAACGCTGTGGGGAGACGTGCGCTCCATCGTCATGTTCGGGCTGAACTACGGTCCGGAAGAAGATCCGCGCGGCCTGCTTTCCAAACCCGACAAGGCGGCCATTTCGGTCTATGCCCGCAATCGCGATTATCACGACGTCATCAAGGGGCGGCTGAAGGAAATCGCCACCCGTTTTGCCGCGCGCGCCGGCGAGGATGTGAAAGTCTTTGTCGATACCGCACCCGTAATGGAAAAACCACTTGCCGCCGCCGCCGGTCTCGGCTGGCAGGGCAAGCACACCAACCTCGTCAGCCGCACCCATGGCTCATGGCTGTTTCTCGGCAGCATGTTCACCACGGCCGAACTCTGTCTTGACGAGGCTGAAAGGGACCATTGCGGCTCCTGCCGCGCCTGTCTCGATGCCTGTCCGACGGCCGCTTTCCCCGCGCCCTATCAACTGGACGCGCGCCGCTGCATTTCCTATCTCACCATCGAACACAAGGGGCCGATCCCGCACGAATTCCGGCCAATGATCGGCAATCGCATCTATGGCTGCGACGACTGCCTTGCCGCCTGTCCATGGAATAAATTCGCGGCCAGCGCCTCCGAGATGAAATTGCAGGCGCGCGAGGATCTGAAGGAACCTTCCATCGCCTTCCTGCTCACGCTCGATGACGCCGCTTTTCGCGGTTTTTTCAGCGGCTCGCCGGTGAAGCGCATCGGCCGCAATCGCTTCATCCGCAATGTGCTGATAGCGGCAGGTAACTCCGCCGACCGGCAAGTCGTTGAACGATGCAAGGCGCTTGCCGAAACCGACCCTTCGCCCGAAGTACGCGGCATGGCCGCATGGGCTTTGTCACGGCTTATGGACAGGGACGAATTCCGTACATACTCTGCCGGTCGCGCGCCGGAGCCTGATCCGGAGGCGGAAATGGAATGGCAACTGGCAGAGGCGTGACGCATGCATGTGATGATTTTCGGCGCGGGATATTCAGGCAAAGCCATCGCTAACGCGCTGAGAACCGAAGCAGCGAGCGTTTCCGGCACCACACGAAGCCAGGACAAGTTCTCAAACCTCGCCGCCGCAGGCATGACGCCGTTGCTCTTCGACGGCGTTCAGCTCAATGACGCGCTCGTCACCGCAATGGGCAATATCACGCATCTCGTACAATCCGTCGCGCCGGGCAAGGATGGCGATCCGCTGCTTGCGCTTCTGGACGGCGATCTGAAAAAGCTCATGCCCAAGCTGAAATGGGTCGCTTATCTTTCCACCGTCGGCGTTTATGGCGACCATGGCGGCGCATGGGTGGACGAGACAACGCCCTGCCGCCCGGTTTCCGCGCGATCCGTGGAACGGGTGGCTGCGGAAACCGCCTGGACTGCGGCAGCGGAAAAGGCGGATGTGCCGCTTTCCATCCTGCGCCTTTCCGGAATTTACGGCCCCGGACGCAATGCCTTCATGAATTTCGAGAAGGGAACGGCGCGGCGGCTGGTCAAGAAAGACCAGGTGTTCAATCGCATCCGGGTCGAGGATATCGGTGCCGCACTTGCCTTTCTGGCACGGAAAAACGAACGCGGCATCTTCAACGTAACCGACGACGAACCCTGCCCGCCGCAGGATGTGGTGAGCTTCGCAGCAGCGCTGATGGGTGTGGAACCGCCACCCGAGCAGGCCTTCGAGACCGCCGATCTGACACCGATGGCGCGCTCTTTTTATGGCGAGAACAAGCGCGTTTCCAATGCCAGAATACGCGATCTCGGCTTCGATTTCCGCTTTCCGGAGTACAGGTTCTCCCTCAGACAATTGTGGGAAAACGGCCTCTGGCGAGGCTGAAAAATCCCCTCTCGAAAAGCGATGAAAAATCCTTCCAATCCCGCTTTTGCGGATGGTTTTCGTCTTATTTCAGCCAATTAGGATTTTATTAACCATCCAAAAATCGCTAAAATCGTAATCATTAGAAAAATATTTCACTCACATTTCGTGAACTGGATTCACGAAGCCGTGACCTGCAACAGCATTTCCGTTATCCATTGATTCTGCGTTATTTTTTCCAGCTTTTGGCCAGGATGCCCTGCCGACAGCTTTCCGGCTAACGATCACGAATATTACAGACTGTAACAGTTCGTGATTTGAGATCAGCTTTTTTTCGCCATTTTTCCCTCGCCCTACAATCTCGCATCAAAAGGCGTTCAGGCCAGTTCATGGCCGTTTAGCAAGGGCACAATCAATCGGCGCGGGGCCGATTTTCAGGGAAGCACAGTTTGTTGAATATCCGTCGTATAACTTTCACCGCTGCAACTATCGCCGCCTGTTCCATCATTGCGCCTCTTCAGGCGAATGCGGCAAATGGTTGTGGAGGCGCATCGTGGTATGCGTTGACCTCCAAGACTGCTTCGGGCGAGCGCATGAACGCCGCCAACCTGACCGCCGCCCACCGCTCGCTGCGGTTCGGCACCAAGGTCAAGGTGACCAATGCGCGCAATGGCAAGGCCGTTGTGGTGCGCATCAATGACCGTGGGCCGTTCATCAAGGGCCGCGTTCTCGATCTTTCCAAGGCAGCCGCCAAGAACATCGGCATGATCAACTCCGGCACCGCCAAGGTCTGCTACGAGGTCGTCAAGGCCGATTGAGCCTTGCCCTCGCCGCCATTCGCGTCTACCAACCGGGCTTAGCACAAGAACGAGGTAGACAATGCGTTTAGGCGGGCGTTTGGCCGGAGCAATCGAAGTATTGGCGGATATTGAGGGACGCAGGCGTCCCGTCGCCGATGCTCTGAAAGATTGGGGCCTTGCCCATCGTTTCGCCGGCTCCGGCGACAGGGCTGCAATCGGCAACATCGTCTATGACGCGCTGCGCATGAAACTGTCGCACGCCTGGCTGATGGATGACGACAGCGCTGCCTCGCTTGGTTATGCCGTGCTGCTGCGCCAATGGGGCAAGAGCTTTTCGGACCTTTCGGCGGAATTCGACGGCGACAAATTCGCGCCCGCCGCACCGGATGAACAAAGGCAGAAGGCCTTTCTGTCCCGTTCCATCAGCGATGCGCCGGCCCATATTCAGGGCGACATACCCGAATGGGTACAATCCTCCTTCGAAACCGCCTTTGGAGAGCGGTGGCTTGCCGAGGCGCAGGCGTTGAATGAGCGACCCACGCTCGATCTGCGCGCCAACACCTTGAAAGCAACGCGTGACAAGGTGCTGAAGGCTCTGGAAGAAAGCGGCGCGGAAGCCACGCATATCGCCCGGCAGGGCGTGCGCATTCCCGCCGGCGAAGGTCCTTCCCGACTGCCGAACGTCACCGCCGAACTGTCCTTCCAGAAGGGCTGGTTCGAAGTACAGGACGAGGGTTCGCAGATCGTTGCCGACCTCGCCGGCGCGCATGAAGGCGAACAGATCCTCGATTATTGCGCCGGCGGCGGCGGCAAGACGCTGGCCATGGCGGCCAGCATGAACAATAAGGGCCAGGTCCACGCCTTTGACGCCGACCGCAAGCGCCTTGCGCCGATCATCGAACGGCTGAAGCGGGCCGGCACGCGCAATGTGCAGGTGCACGACCGCGCCTCCGGCCTGACGCCGTTTCAGGAAAAATTCGACCGCGTTCTGGTGGACGCGCCCTGCACCGGCACCGGGACATGGCGCCGCCGGCCCGACACCAAATGGCGGCTGACGGCCCGCAATCTGGAAGAACGTGTGCAGCAGCAGGGCGAGGCGCTTTCGCAGGCCAAGGGCTTCGTACGCCCGGGCGGAGAGCTGCTTTATGTCACCTGTTCGGTTTTGCCCGAAGAAAACGAACAGCAGGTAAGGCGTTTCTGCGCGGAAAATCCGGAATTTTCCATCGGCTCCGCACTGGAACGCTGGCAGACGACTTTCGGCGGCAACGCGAATAAACCGCATTCTTCCGACGGCAAGACAGTGACGCTGACGCCTGCAACCACAGATACGGATGGCTTCTTCTTCTGCTTGATGAAACGCAAAGCATAACGCTGTCTTTGCAAGCACTGATTTTACTTGGAAAACAACACCAGGTCTTGTTTCAAAGCATTCTAAACTAGAATGTTTGACACAAGTTTGTGATTGGGTCAGAACTCGCTTGCCGCGGCGCGAAGTCATTTCACGCCTGCCGAAGGAGAGGGATCATGATCCGCAAAACCATTCTCAGCGCTTCTTTTGCGCTTCTTGCCGCATCTGCGGCTTTCACCGCGCTCCCAGCCCGGGCCGCCACCGACGCGGCCGCCGTCGTCAAGCATTATGCCGATGTCGCGCATGCGAAATATGAGGATTCGCTGACCACGGCGAAGGCGCTGGACAAGGCCATCGATGCGCTGATCGCAACGCCGAGCGAAGAAACCCTGAAGGCCGCCCGCGAAGCATGGATCAAGGCCCGCGTTCCCTATCAGCAGTCGGAAGTCTATCGTTTCGGCAACCCGATAGTCGACGATTGGGAAGGCAAGGTGAATGCCTGGCCGCTGGATGAAGGCCTGATCGACTATGTCGACGGTTCTTATGGCACGGAAAGCGACGAGAACGAGCTTTACGTTGCCAACATCATCGCCAATCCGAAGATCAAGATCAGCGGTGAAGAGGTCGACGCCTCCAAGATCACCCCCGAGCTGATCGAAAGCCTGCACGAGGCGGGCGATGTCGAAGCCAATGTGACGACCGGTTATCACGCCATCGAATTCCTGCTCTGGGGTCAGGATCTGAACGGCACCGGACCGGGCGCAGGCAACCGCCCCTACACCGACTACGACAAGGCGAAATGCACGAACGGCAATTGCGACCGCCGCGCCGATTACCTGAAATCCGCCTCGACCCTGCTGATCAAGGATCTTCAGGAGATGGTGGATGCCTGGGCGCCGGAAGGCGAAGCCACGAAAACAGTGGCAGCCGATCCGAAAGCGGGCCTGACCGCCATTCTCACCGGCATGGGTTCGCTCTCCTATGGCGAGCTGGCGGGTGAGCGCATGAAGCTCGGCCTTCTGCTGCACGATCCGGAAGAGGAACATGATTGCTTCTCCGACAACACCTACAATTCGCATCTTTACGACGCGATCGGCATCGCCTCGGCCTATACCGGCGACTATACCCGCGTGGACGGAACGAAGATGACGGGCGCCTCGCTGTCGGAACTGGTCGGCGCCAAGGACAAGGCGCTGAACGACGAGATGCTGGCGAAGCTGAACAAGACGCTCGACGCCATGCATGCCATGGAAAAACGCGCGCAGACCGTCGAGGCCTATGACCAGATGATCGGCGAAGGCAACAAGGAAGGCAACGCCGTGGTTCAGACGGCCATCGACGGCCTTCTCGACCAGACAAAGACTGTCGAACGCGTCATCGCGGCGCTCGATCTCGGCAAGATCGAGCTTGAAGGCTCCGACAGCCTCGACAATCCGAACGCCGTCTTCAAATAAGCGGTAAAACGGGCCGCAGATCGCTGCGGCCCGTTACTTTTCACCCGCCCTTATTGTCATGCAATTTTTGCTGCCGCCGATCCGCAAGCCATTCTTCTTCGCCGGGGCAGCCTGCCTTGTGGTGTCGATGGCGCTTGCCGAACCGCTGCGGGGCGACCTGACGGAGAAAGATCGAAGCCGTGTGCTGGCCGTCACCGCGCCAACGGCGGATTTTACCGGGCCGGAACCTTTCGAAGCCATGGCCGGCGGCGCGACGACCAGCGTCAGCAAGGCCGACAGCGGCGCGTTTTCACATCCTTCCGCCACCATGCCGCTCGAACGGAAGCAGGATTTCAAGCTCGGCAATGCGCTGTTCCAGAAGCTCTGGGTCTCCTCTCCGTCCTCCACACAGGCCTCGGACGGGCTCGGGCCGCTCTTCAACGCCCGATCCTGCCAGACCTGCCATGTGAAGGATGGCAGAGGTCGACCGCCTCTTGCCGGAGAAGACGCTGTCTCGCTGTTTCTGCGGCTGGCGCGACCGGCGCGCAATGAAGCCGAACGACAGGCCATTGCCAGTCACCAGACCTTAAATTTTCCCGATGAGACCTATGGCCGGCAGCTTCAGAACCTGGCCATTCCCGGCCTCGCCGCCGAAGGCAAACCGGTCATCGCCTATACGGAAGAGCCGTTTCAGCTGGCGGATGGTGAGGTGGTGATGCTGCGCAAGCCCGACTATGCCGTGGCGAACCTGCAATATGGCCCGCTTGGCGCCGACACGACGCTTTCGGCGCGCATCGCCATGCCCACCCTCGGTCTTGGCCTGATCGAGGCCATCGCCGAGGCCGATATTCTGGCCAAGGCCGACCCGGACGACAATGATGGCGACGGCATTGCCGGACGTCCCGCATGGGTCAAAGACCATCGCACCGGCGAGGTGAAACTCGGGCGGTTTGGCTGGAAAGCGCAGAATGCGAGCGTGCGAGACCAGAGCGCCAGCGCCTTCTCCCACGACATCGGCATTTCCACACCGGATGCGCCGAATGCCTATGGCGACTGCATGGACGTCCAGAAGGACTGTCTTGCCATGCCGACAGGCGTGCAGCTAAGGCTCGGGTCGGTGGAGGCGCCCGATCCGGTTCTCGACCTCGTGACCTTCTACACCGAAAACCTCGCCGTGCCGCGCCGCCGCAACGTCGATGATCCGACGGTCCTGCAGGGAAAGCAGCTTTTCTACGCCTCCGGCTGTACGGCCTGCCATACCCCGAAATTCGTCACCCGCCGCGACGCCGCCGACCCTATGCATTCTTTCCAGCTGATCTGGCCCTATTCCGATTTTCTGCTGCATGACATGGGCGAAGGACTTGCCGATGGCCAGCAGGTGGGCGAAGCCAGCGGACGGCAGTGGCGAACCCAGCCGCTCTGGGGCATCGGCCTGACGCAAAAGGTCAATGGCAACGGTTTTTACCTGCATGACGGGCGGGCGCGCAGCCTGACGGAAGCGATATTGTGGCACGGCGGCGAAGGGCAAAAAACGCGCGACGCCTTTGCCGCCTTGCAAAAATCCGACCGGCAGGCTTTGCTGGCCTTTCTGGAGTCCCTTTGATGAAAAATGCCATGCGAAAAATTTCCGGCGTCATGTCCGTGCTGCTGCTTCTGACCACGCCGCCGGCAAGGGCGCAGGATGTGGAACTGATGCCGCCACCGCCGCTTGACCCGGTTAAGGTGCGAGGCGTGATGGAAAAGGCGGTGAACGGCTTCATCCGTCCCGGCTATGACCGCTTCCGGCAGTCGGCGGAGACGCTGGAAGGCCGCATGAAAGCTTTCTGCACCGCCCCCTCCGAAACGACGGCAGCGGCGGCCAAGGCTGCCTTTGTCGATACGGTGTCAAGCTGGTCGACCATCGAGATCGTGCGTGTCGGCCCTGTCATCGAGAAGAACCGTTTCGAACGCGTGCTTTATTATCCCGACAAGAAGGGTCTCGGGCTGAAACAGGTGCAGCGTTATCTCACCGAAAAGGATGAGAGCGTCACGAGTGCGGATGGCCTGAGCGGCAAGAGCGTTGCGGCGCAGGGGCTCGGCGCTCTTGAGTTCGTGCTTTACGGAACCGGAGCGGAAGAGCTGCTCGACAGGAAGGGTGATTTCCGCTGCCGTTACGGTGCGGCCATCGCCGGCAACATCGCCAATGTGGCGGCGGAACTTTCCGACAGCTGGAATGCACCTGACGGTGCGCAGAAAAACTGGACGCAGCCCGGAGCGGACAACCCCGTCTTTCGTGACGAGCGCGAGGCGCTTGTTGCCCTGCTCGGCATTCTCGTCCATGGCTCCGAAGCCATTCGCGACCAGCGGATCGAAACCTTCTACAAGGGACCGGACAAGGCAAGATTTCCCCGCACCGCCATTTATTGGCGCTCCGGCCTGACATGGCAGAGCGTTTCCACCAATATCAAGGCGGTTCAGACGCTGCTGCACACGGCGGATATGGTCGAACTCGTACCGCCCGATCAGCGCTCCATCGTCAACTCCATCGATTTCATCGCCAAATCGATGATCCGCGTTGCCGGGACCATCGATACGGATGTGCAAAAGGCGCTGGATCAGGACGATCAGCGCGCCAAGGTGGATTATCTGCTGCTCAATGGCAAAGACCTGATCTACCGCTTGAACGATCAATATGGCGGCGCCATCGGCCTCAGCTCCGGCTTTTCCTTCGCCGATGGGGACTGAGCCGATGATCTCCGGCACCAAACGGATGCTGATAGATCGGCGCAGCTTCATCAAAGCGGCGGGAGTTCCCTTCCTCGCCGCGCTGGCTCCCCGTTCACTTTATGCGCTTGAGCGGACAGACGCGGTCTTTGCCTCCGCCTTCCGCGCCCGTGACGGGTCCTACGGCATTGCGACGGTGAGCGAGCGCGGCGAGATCATCGACCGCGTCGCGCTTCCTGCCCGCGCCCATGGAATGGCGACGAGCCACGCGACCGGCATGACCGTGGCCTTTGCGCGCCGGCCCGGCACCTTCTTCATGGCCTTCGACCCCGCGCGGCGCGGCGAACCGATCGTGATGCACACGCCGGAAAACCGCCACTTCTACGGCCATGGGCAATTCTCCCCTGACGGAACAATCCTCTATGCCAGCGAAAACGACTTCGACGGCAATCGTGGCGTTATCGGGCTCTATGACGCCCGCAACGGCTTTGCCCGCATCGGCGAGTATGATGCGCATGGCATCGGCACGCATGACATGACGGTGAGCGATGATGGCCGGCTGATCGTGATCGCCAATGGCGGCATCGAAACCCATCCGGATTTCGGCCGCACCAAACTCAATATCGACAATATGCAGCCCTCCCTCGTGCTTCTGGATGCGGCGACCGGGCAAGTGATCCAGAAACACGCCATGCCGGAGCAGCTGCGGCAGCTTTCCACCCGCCATGTCGATCTCGGCGATGACGGGCGTATCTGGTTCGCCTGCCAATATGAGGGACCGCGCAACGATCTCCCGCCGCTTGTCGGCCATTTCTCCAGGGGCAAGGCTCTCACCTTCGTCGATCTGCCGGAAGAAACGACGGTGCGCCTTGCCAATTATGTCGGGGCCATTGCCGTCAACCGGCGCGATGGGCTGGTGGGCCTGACCTCGCCCAACGGCAACGCCGCCGTGACGCTGGATGCGAAAACCGGGCGCGTCGTTTCCGAGACGACCGTGCGGGAAGCGGCGGGCGTCGCGCCCGCCGCGAGAGGCATTGCGGTTTCTTCCTATGACGGATTTTTCGAGACCCGGCGCAGCGACGTGGCGTGGGACCAGCACATCGTGCGTCTGTCCAGCTAAAATACTGAAAAGACAGGGGAACAAAAGCCCGGCCGGCGCATTGGACGGATCATGAGAAACCTTGCCGTCTATGTCGTTTTTGTGGTTGCTGTTGTTGCCGTGGGGGCGCTGATTGGCGTCAACAATGTGCCCGGCGAATGGTATCAATCGCTGCAGAAGCCTTTCTTCAATCCGCCCAACTGGATTTTCGGGCCTGTCTGGACCGCGCTTTACGTGCTGATCGGCATTGCCGGCGCACAGACATGGATCCGCAAGCCGATGGGAACGCGCATGCGGCTCTGGTTCACGCAGATGGTGCTGAACTTCCTGTGGTCTCCGATTTTTTTCGGAATGCAAAGCCCGGCGGGTGCACTCATCATCATCATTCCGATGCTGATCTGCATCGTCGCCTTTGTGGCGCTCACCTACCGCCGTGACCGCATATCCATGTGGCTTTTCGTGCCCTATGCCGTGTGGGTCGCCTTTGCCACGGTGTTGAACGCAAGCATCGGCATGTTGAACTAAATCCCCGCACCGCCCTTGCCTTGCCTGCCGCCACGCGCCATGTCAGTCTGCGATGAGGCAGAAGCAGGCAGGTAGGCCATGGAGATCACGGATCCCGGCGATTTTCGTCAGCGGATAGAAAGAAGCTTTGCGCGGCAGGGCGTGGTGCAGGCGATTAACGCCGAGATCAGCCGTATCGAACACCGGCTGGTGGAAATCGAACTCCCTTTTCATGAAAAGCTGACGCAGCAGCACGGCATATTGCATGCGGGCGTCATCGCCGCCGGTCTGGATACGGCCTGCACCTACGCCGCTTACACGATCATCGAGCCGGAAGCCTCGCTGCTGACCATCGAGTTCAAGGTCAACCTCATGTCGCCCGGGCGCGGCGAGCGGTTCCTGTTTCGCGGCGAGATCATCAAGCCAGGGAACAACCTGATCGTCGCCGATGGCCGCGCCTATGCGCTGTCCGACGGGCCGGCGAAGCTGATCGCCTCCATGACGGGCACGATGATGGTCGTGAAGGGGCGCGAGGATATTACCGGATGAGCTACCGGCTTTTGCATGTTGCGGATAAATCCGTCCTCTTCGTCATGGCGGCTTCCCCCGAATACGGTCCCCATCTTCAGGCACGCATTGCACCGCTGATGACCGGTATCGGCCCGGTCGAGGCGGCGATTGCGGTCACGGCCGTTCTAGCCGGTCTCGATGCGGCCGATCACCTGCCCGACCTCGTCGTTTCGCTCGGTTCCGCCGGTTCGCGGACGCTGGAGCAAACCGGTATCTATCAGGCGATTTCGGTTTCCTATCGCGATATGGACGCCTCCGCCTTCGGTTTCGAAAAGGGCTGCACGCCGCTGCTCGATCTGCCCGCCGAAGTGGCCTTGCCTTTGCGGATACCCGAAATTGCCGAGGCTCGGCTTTCCACGGGCGCCAATGTCGTTTCGGGTGAGGCCTACGGGCTGATCGACGCCGATATGGTGGAAATGGAAACCTTTGCGGTATTAAGGGCCTGCCAACGCTTCGGCGTACCGCTCGTCAGTCTGCGCGGCATTTCCGATGGCAAGGTGGATGTGAACCATGTGGACGACTGGACGGAGTACCTGCACATCATCGATGAAAAGCTGGCGGATGCCGTCCATCGGCTTTGCCGCGCCATCGAGGACGGCGTGATTGCCCTTTAGAACCTTGCGATTTTCGCAAATTTCCGCTGTTTGACACCCGCTTCCGGGTTGCCTAAAGCCGCCATTTTCTTTAAAGGCTCGCCATGACCCAGATAGCCCATCCCGACAGCATTCTCATCATCGATTTCGGCAGCCAGGTGACGCAGCTGATTGCGCGCCGCATCCGCGAAGCCGGGGTCTATTGCGAAATCCATCCGTTCCAGAATGCCGCAGAGGCATTCGAGAAGCTTCAGCCCAAGGGCGTGATCTTCTCCGGCGGCCCCGCATCTGTCACGGCGGAAGGAAGCCCGCGCGCACCGCAGGCGGTGTTCGACAGCAAGGTTCCGATCCTCGGCATCTGCTACGGCCAGCAAACGCTCTGCACGCAGCTCGGCGGTGTGGTCGAGGGTGGCCATGCGGCGGAATTCGGCCGCGCCGATATCGACATCAAGAAGGCAAGCCCGCTTTTCGAAGGCTTCTGGGAACAGGGCAAGAGCTATCCCGTCTGGATGAGCCATGGCGACCGCGTGACGAAGCTGCCGGAAGGTTTCGAGGTCATCGCGACCTCCGAGAACGCACCTTTCGCCATCGCCGCGGACGAGAAGCGTCACTACTACTCCACCATGTTCCACCCGGAAGTGGTGCATACGCCTGACGGCGGCAAGCTGCTCTCCAACTTCGTGCACAAGATCGTCGGGCTCAAATCCGACTGGACGATGGCGGCCTATCGCGCCGAAATGATCCGCAAGATCCGTGAACAGGTCGGCACCGGCCGCGTGCTCTGCGCGCTTTCCGGCGGCGTCGATTCCTCGGTTGCGGCCATCCTCATCCATGAGGCGATCGGCGACCAGCTCACCTGCGTTTACGTCGACCACGGCCTGATGCGGCTTGGCGAAAGCGAGCAGGTCGTCGGCATGTTCCGCGATCATTACAATATTCCGCTGGTGCATGTGGATGCCGCCGACCTGTTCCTCGGCGAACTGTCGGGTGTTTCCGATCCGGAAGTGAAGCGCAAGACCATCGGCCGCCTGTTCATCGAGGTCTTCGAGGCCGAAGCGGCCAAGATTGCTGCCGACGGCAAGGGCGCACCGAATTTCCTGGCGCAGGGCACGCTTTACCCTGATGTCATCGAGAGCGTCTCCTTCTCCGGCGGCCCGTCGGTCACCATCAAGAGTCACCACAATGTCGGCGGTCTTCCCGAGCGGATGAACATGCAGCTCGTCGAGCCGCTGCGCGAACTCTTCAAGGATGAAGTGCGCGCGCTCGGCCGTGAACTCGGCCTACCGGACAGCTTCATCGGCCGCCACCCCTTCCCCGGTCCGGGGCTGGCAATCCGTTGCCCCGGTGCGATTACCCGTGAGAAGCTGGATATTCTGCGCAAGGCGGATGCGATCTATCTCGATGAAATCCGCAAGGCCGGTCTCTACGACACCATCTGGCAGGCTTTCGCCGTGCTGCTGCCGGTGCAGACCGTGGGCGTCATGGGCGATTACCGCACCTATGACTTCGTCTGCGCGCTACGCGCTGTGACCTCGGTGGATGGCATGACGGCGGATTTCTATCCCTACGACATGAATTTCCTTGGCCGCGCGGCAACCCGCATCATCAACGAAGTACGCGGCATCAATCGCGTCGTCTATGACGTGACGAGCAAGCCGCCCGGTACGATCGAGTGGGAATAAGGACGATACTCGACACGGTCCTATAAAGATGACGCCGCGACTAGTTCGCGGCGTTTCTGTTTTGTCGTGCGAGATAGATGATCTGGGCGGTCAGGCCGACCACGAGGATCGCCAGCAACCCTGCCTGAGCGCCAAGAAGCAGCGGCGATTTCAGGTCCGTAACCAGAGGGTGACCGTCTGGAACACGACGCAGGATTTCGCTGACCGTCGGGACCATCAAAAGAAACGCACTGATGCTGAGACAGATGGTTTCAATATATCTGGCCATGCGCGTTGAACCCAGAACGCCTTCGATGCCGTAACCTGCGAATAGGAACAGGATGGTCAGGACGCCAACGCCGTAACTGATCGGCTGATGCGCCACGAGGAAGACCGTCGCAGCGCCAATCAGCATGGAGACAAGATAGAGGGTGCCCGCCGCTGATCGGGGAACGATTCGACCGTGGCGGGCAAACATGTAAATGGCGGCGGGAATGGCCGGCAGGCTTCCAAGCGTATGGATCCAGCCGAGCGGAGAAATTCCGAACATGAGAGATTGCCTTTCTCGTCCAGAAGGACGTGGTGGTCCGGGAAGCAGACTGTCATCGACAAATCTGCCAGCTTAATACGGTCTATTTTTTCGGTGGTGTGCCGCTCAGGTCATGCAACGAGCCCCCTCGCGAAACTCCGATTTTAAGCGGTCATGCGCTCCAGCATGGGGCGGGTTATTGCGCCAAAAGTCGTCGCATCACCATGGGCACGGGCGGAAAGCATCGCGCCGTGCACGGTGGCCATGAAGATTTCAGCATTCGCTCTGGCGGTCCCGCTCAGCACAAGGCGCCCCTGGGCAACGCCACGTTCCAGAACGGCGGTGAGCCAGTCGGAGAGACTTCGAAAATGCGCGCGCACTTCAAGAGCGACCGTTTCAGGAAGAACCGGAATTTCACTGGCGAGCAGAGCGCAGACGCAGAAGGGATGAGTGGCCTCGGCGATACAACCCTCCCAATAGCCGATATAGGCGCGGAGCTGTTCGAGCGGGTCGGAAATGTTTCGCTCCAGTTCGGCGATACCGGCTTCCGCCTCCTGCCTGTATTGAGCGACAAGCTTTTGGACCAGATCGGACTTGCTGGGAAAGTGATGGTGAATGCTCGCATTGCGAATGCCGACCACGGCGGAAATGTCGGCGTAGCTGAAACTGTTGTAGCCGCCCTTTATGATCAGGGAGCGTGCGCAACGGAGGATTTCATCGGCTTTGGTCTGTGGATTTTTCATGAGAGCAACCTACCAACTAGTAGGTAGAATGTCAACGCCAGGCGGTTTAGCCTATGAACGCTTACAAGAGCGTGCCGGAGACCGAGTGCGCGTGACGGATGTGGCGGGACTCTTCCAGGGCCGATAGCAGTTGATCCACGTCCGAACCGAGGCCGCATCGTCCGGGTCCAGAAGCTCGTGTCATGCGGTTGACAAGCCACGAAGCCGCTTGCACGTTTGACTTTGTGCCCCTTTTCGCCAGTATTTCGACAGTCCTTCGCAGAGCACCGTCGGTCCGGCACGCCTTCAATGCCATGCAGTCCGTTAGGACAGGCTACGTTCGCCTGCAAAGGACAATGGGAGGAGCCCATCGATGACACACGATGTCGATCCGAAGCCAATGTCACGCGCCGCCGCGATCCTCTACGCCATTATTTCACCGCTCAGCCTGATGGCCCTGATCTTTCTGCCTGCGGGCCGGATCGACTGGTGTCCGGGCTGGGTTTTCGTCGCGGTCGTCGTCGTCGCCTTTGGCCTTTCCGCACTGGTATTGGCGCGTGTGAACCCGGTCATTTTCCGCGCGCGCAGCCGGTTCCAGCCGGGGACCAAGACATGGGACCTGTTTCTCGTCACCGGTATCCTTCTCGCTTTTGCCGCTGAAATCCCGGTTGCGGCACTCGACGCCGGCCGGATGGGATGGTCCGTCGTGCCACTTTGGACCGTTCTGCTCGGATATATCCTGCTTGTCGGCGGCATTGCGGTTACGGCATGGGCCCAGGCCGTCAATCCGTTCTTCGAGCCGGGTGTCCGCATCCAAAGCGAGCGCGCACAGCGGGTGATCACGTCGGGCCCATACGGTATCGTGCGCCACCCCGGCTACACGGCCGCAATCGCCATGTTCACTGGCATACCGCTCGCATTGGGTTCCTGGGCGGCTCTGCTCCCCGCCGCTTTGGCCATCGCCCTGCTGATCCTGCGCACCGGCTGGGAAGATCGTCTGCTCCAGGCCGAATTGCCCGGTTATGCTGATTATGCCCGTGAAAGGCGCTATCGGCTATTTCCCGGCATCTGGTAAGCGCCCAATGCTTTTGTTCTCTCTTTGTTCTTTTAATTATTGCCGTTGGTGATAATATCCCGGCCCGGGCAAAGGCCGTGGAGCATCGCTATGGGTTTCGGGTTGGCAGATGAAGGAGGTTTAAAGCAGCTTTTCTTCGAAGGATGGGAGCCGGAGAAAATACGGCGTTTCAATCCGCGATTTAGCAGCAAGCTCTTGATCACGGTGAAACCGCCGGCAGCCCTGGCGGAACGAATTTTTGCCGATGCGTCGCGCCATGCCGCAGGGCGGACGAAGCGCGAGGCCTATCCGCCGGAGCTTCTGCATATAACCCTGCTCTGTATTGGAGGTTTCGAGACCGTGCCTCACGGGCTGGTAAAGAGGCTGAAAGCAGCGCTGGGGGAGATCAAGGCGCGGCCCGTTCCGATCACATTCGATGGAACATCGCTTTTCGGCAATCGCAACAGTCTGGCGCTACGCAGCAGCCGCGAGATGCAGGAACTTAAGGCTCTGGCGAAAATGGTGCAGCGCGCCCTGCGGCGGGCAAACCTGCCCTATGTCGCCGCATCGTCGTTTACGCCACATCTCACCGTGATCTACGGCTGCGGGAAAATTGAGTTGATGCCGGCTGATAAGCCCTATAGCTGGCTTGCGGGGAGCTTCGCACTCGTTTTCAGCCACAATGGCGAAACACGGCATGAGTTGCTTGGGCGCTTCGCACTCTCGCCGAAAGCGGAGCGTTATGAACGGCCTGAAAGCCAGCTCCATTTGCCGGAAAAAGTGATCGGACCTTCGAAACGGCCGACACAAAGGGCGTCGGTGCGATAACATGCACCTGAAGCGGCGCACCGCTCCCATGCCGACAATTTTTCCGCATTCTCCATTGGGAACTATGCGGAACCTTCTTGTGCGAATCCGACGCTCTTCGCGCCAGTTGCACACCCGCCGCGCCAGCCGAAAACCGATCCGGTTATCAATCCTGAGCGCAAGCGAGGCGATATCGCCTCGCGACGGATAATGACCAGCTTAGAGCTGTACCTTGTCGAAAGCCTTGCCGTCGATGCCGAGGGCTTCGAGATCGGCGCGGGCGGGCTTGCGATGTGCGCGAACAGCGGCCGAAACCGAGAGCGCTGCACCGAGAACGGCGAAAGTTTCACCGAAGAAGTTACGCGATGTCTTTGCAACCTGACGCATTTTTTCTCTCCATCTTTGATGCCCAGATAATGGGCATTTCCGGCCCGTTCTACAACTCATGATGCAGCAGGGAAGCCATGCAGCTTTGCTCGCGCTCGTTTGGATATCAGCCATTGCGATTTTGCATGGCTTAGGCACCGGGACCGGGTATATGCGCAGGGCACTTCAGCAGGCGGGTTGAATAAGACGGATATTTTGTTATGCCGGAAGTGCTTTTAGAGACGAAGAGGCAGAAGGCATGACGGTCACGATTTACGGCATCAAAAACTGCGACACGATGAAGAAGGCCAGAAGCTGGCTGGAAGCCAACGGCGTCGACTATTCTTTCCATGACTATAAGGCGGCCGGCATCGACCGTGCCCATCTGGAAACATGGTGCGATGCCGCGGGCTGGGAAACGGTTCTCAACCGCGCCGGCACGACCTTCAAGAAACTCGATGACGGCCAGAAGGCCGATCTCACCCGTGAAAAGGCCATCGGGCTGATGCTGGAGCAGCCCTCCATGATCAAGCGTCCCGTGCTGGAGGCGAAAGGCAAAATAACCGTCGGTTTCAAGCCTGAAACCTACCAGACCCTTTTTGCGTGAACGCAGCCCGCCATGTCCAAAACAACCCGCGCCACCCAGATGCTTACCAAGGCCGGCGTTGCCTTCACCACCGTTACCTATGACTACGATCCGAATGCCGACCGCATCGGCCTGCAGGCGGCCGAGGCGATCGGCGAGCCACCGCATCTGGTGCTGAAAACGCTGATGGCGGAGCTGGACGGCAAGCCGGTCTGCATCGTTGTCCCTTCGGATCGCGAGGTTAGCATGAAGAAACTAGCCGCCGCCTTCGGTGGCAAATCCGCCTGCATGATGAAGCCTGCCGATGCGGAACGGGCCACCGGTTACCATGTCGGCGGCATCAGCCCTTTCGGGCAGAAGAAACAGGTGCCGACGGCCATTGAGGCCGGGGCCATGGCGCATGATTATGTTTACGTGAATGGCGGGCAACGCGGCCTGCAGGTGAGGCTTTCGCCCCGCGATGCCCAAAGCGCACTGAAGGCGATTGCCGCGCCGCTGGTCGCCGATTGAAGCGCAGGAGGCGCGCCTGAAAGCATTTGGCTTTCGGAAGGAATGGGCTATGGTCGGCGCCTCCTATTGAAATAGACGAAGGCAGATCATGACCATTTCCCCCATCGATCCCGTCAAACTCGAAAAACTGGCCGAAGTCGCCGTCAAGGTCGGTCTGCAATTGCGGAAGGATCAGGATCTGGTGATTACCGCACCGCTGGCGGCCCTGCCGCTGGTGCGATTTTTGACCAAACATGCCTATATGGCGGGTGGCGGGCTGGTCACCACCTTCTATTCCGACGAAGAAACCACGCTTGCCCGCTATCGCCATGCCAGCGACGCCAATTTCGACCGGGCTTCCGGCTGGCTCTATGAAGGCATGGCGAAGGCTTATGCCAATGGCGCGGCGCGGCTGGCGATTGCCGGCGACAACCCCATGCTGCTGGCCGAACAGGACCCCGCCAAGGTAGCCCGCGCCAACAAGGCCAACTCCACGGCCTACAAGCCGGCGCTGGAGAAGATTTCCAATTTCGACATCAACTGGAACATCATTTCCTATCCGAACCCCTCCTGGGCAAAGCAGGTCTTCCCCGGCCTCGCGGAAGACGAAGCGGTCCGCAAGCTCGCGGACGCCATCTTCGCCGCATCGCGGGTGGATCTGGCCGATCCGGTCGCGGCATGGGCCGAGCACAATGCCAATCTCGCCAAACGTTCGGCATGGCTGAACGGCGAGCGCTTCTCTGCGCTGCATTTCACCGGCCCCGGCACGGATGTGAAGATCGGCCTGGCGGACGGCCATGAATGGCATGGCGGCGCCTCCACCGCCAAGAATGGCGTGACCTGCAACCCGAATATCCCGACGGAAGAAGTCTTCACCACCCCGCATGCGCTGCGCGTCGACGGTTACGTCTCCAGCACCAAGCCGCTCTCGCATCAGGGAACGCTGATCGACGACATCCAGGTGAAGTTCGAAGCCGGCCGTATCGTCGAAGCCAAGGCTTCGAAGGGCGAAGCGGTGCTGAACAAGGTGCTCGACACCGACGAGGGCGCGCGGCGTCTGGGTGAAGTGGCGCTGGTGCCGCATTCCTCGCCGATCTCGGCAAGCGGTATCCTGTTCTACAATACGCTGTTCGATGAAAACGCCTCCTGCCACATTGCGCTTGGCCAATGCTATTCGAAATGCTTCCTCGACGGCGCTTCGCTGTCGCAGGATGAGATCAAGGCGCAGGGCGGCAACTCGAGCCTGATCCATATCGACTGGATGATCGGTTCCGACAAGGTGGATATTGACGGTGTGAAGCCGGACGGCTCCACGGTTCCGGTGATGCGCAAGGGCGAATGGGCCTGACGACACCTATCTCGACAACTGGCTGCGCTGACTGAGCCAGATGCTGAAAAGCACCGCAACGAAACCGGCGATCTGCGCTGGCGTGAGGCTTTGGCCGAGCGCCAGCCAGCCGAGCAGGGTTGCAACGACCGGGCTTAGAAAACCGAGCGATGCAGCCGCGGAAGGTTCGATGCGGGCAAGCCCGCGAAACCAAAGGAAATAGGTCAGGGCGGCACCGATAAGTCCCAGATAGGCCATGCCGAGAATATTGGCCACTGTCGGCGTCGGCAGGGCCGGTTCCAGGAAATAGGCGACCGGTAGCAACAGAAGGCCGCCCGCCGTCAATTGCCAGGCGGTGAATGTGAGGTTCGACACCGGCGGCCGCCACTTACGGGTCAGCACCGTTCCAAAAGCCATGGAGACGGCACCGGCAAGGCCTGCCGCCACACCGATACCATCCAGCGCAGCGCCCGGCGCCAGAACCAGAAGCGCAACGCCGACAATGCCGAGAAAACCGGCCGCGATGGCCAGCAGCCGGACGGGTGCGGCGAGAAACAGCCGGGAAAGCCCAATCACGATCAGGGGCTGCACTGCACCCACCGTTGCCGCCACGCCGCCCGGCAGCCGATAGGCCGACACAAAAAGCATCGCCCAGAAGAACGAGAAATTCAGCGCCCCGAGAATGAAGCTGCGAGGCCACCAGATACCGTGCGGCAGCTTTCTTACGAAAAGCAGCAAAAGCACGCCGGCCGGCAATGCGCGCAGCATCGCGACATGGAAGGGATAGCCGTGCGGCAAAAATTCGGTCGTCACGAAATAGGTGGTTCCCCAGATGGCGGGGGCAAGGGCGGTCACCAGCACATCGGCGGCATAGGTCGTGTTTTTCTTCATTTCAAGAATCTCTATATCAAGATAAATGCAATCTAGCCAATTTTATCTTGACGTCAAGACATCAATTGTTATGCCTTGGTGATGAACAAAGAACCGCTGGACCACGTCGATCACATTCTGGCGCAATGGCGCAGGGAGCGACCCGATCTCGATGTCGGCCCCATGGGGTTGCTCGGGCGCCTGAACCGTCTCAGCACTCATCTCGGCCGGGAGGTGGAGGCGGTGCTGCTGAAGCACGGGCTTTCCTCTTCCGCTTTCGATGTGCTGGCGACATTGCGGCGCTCCGGCTCACCCTACAGGCTCTCCCCCGGCGATCTTTTGGCCATGACGATGGTGAGTTCCGGCACCATGACCAACCGGATCGACCAGCTCGAGAAAGCCGGGCTGGTGGAGCGTATCCATAACCCGAACGACCGGCGCAGCGTCCTGATATCGTTGACGGAACGGGGGTTTGCCATTGTCGAGGAAGCGGCAGGCGCTCACGTCGAAAACCAACATCGCCTGGTCGCCGGCCTTAGCGAAGAAGAGCGTGCGACGCTGAACCGGCTGCTGAAACGGTTTTTGCGGGATTTCGAAAAGTAGGCTTTTCGGCCCGACAAACACACAATGGCTCCGTGATGGCGCTTGTTTCGCTCCAAAAAATCCTGTAAGCAATTTTCCATAAACCTGTACTACAGGTTGGAGGAAAAATGTTAACTGCCATTTCGCATGAATCCGGTCTCGTCAGCAGCACGATCGGCGCTATCACCCGCCATATCCGCGAAAACGAACTTGCACCGGGAGCGAAACTCCCCAGCGAGCTTTCGCTCTCGCAGCAGCTCGGTGTCTCCCGTACCGTCGTTCGGGAAGCTTTCCGTTCTCTGTCGGCCATGCGGCTGATCGACGTGAGCGCCGGCAAGCGCGCCACTGTGGCGACGCTGGATCACGGTGCAATGTCCTTGATGTTCGAACATGGCATTCACACCGAACAGATCAACATCCAGCAGATCTACGATGTGCGCCGCACGATCGAAGTCAGAACCGTGACGCTCGCGGCACTGAGGCGAACGGATGCGGAAGCGCTCACCATTCTCGACCATGCCAACAATATGGAGCGGGATTTCGGCGACAACGACAAGGTCATGGAACACGACCTTGCTTTTCACATCGCCGTTGCCAGGGCCTCCAAGAACCCGGTTTTCGAACTCATTCTCGGCGCTTTCCAGAACGTGACGCGCCAGACATGGCCGATCGGCTGGAAAAGCCGCACATCCGATGCGCAGCGCCATGCCGCAAGCGAACTTCACATCGCCATCGGACAGGCCATTGCCGCCGGCGATCCGCAAACGGCTTCAACACTGATGGCGCGGCATTTCGATGAAAGCGTGCACGCGCTTCTGGCAGCCGGCATCGCCTGATTTTTCAAACACCGTTCCAGACGGAACACGACCTGCCTCTGGAGGAGGAGACACTTCATGAAAATCACAAAACTCGAGACCGTCCGCGTGGCGGAACGGACAAACTTGCTCTGGGTTCTGGTCCATACGGATGAGGGCATTACCGGGCTCGGCGAAACCTTCTTCGGAGCGGAGACGGTGGAGACCTATGTGCATGAATATATCGCACCCCGCGTGATCGGTCGCGATCCGCTGCAGATCGACCTTCTGGCGCAGGACCTCGTCGGTTATCTCGGCTTCCGTTCATCGGGCGCGGAAGTGCGCGGCAACTCCGCCTTCGATATCGCCCTGTGGGATATTTTCGGCAAGGCCACAAACCAGCCCATCGCCCAGCTGCTCGGCGGTTTCAGCCGCAAGGAAATCCGCACCTACAATACCTGCGCGGGCACCGAATATATCAAGAAGGCCACCGGGCAGCAGACGGCCAATTACGGCCTCTCCAGCGGCAAGGATTACGACGACCTCAACGGCTTCCTGCACCGCGCTGACGAGCTTGCCCATTCGCTGCTGGAAGAGGGCATCACGGCCATGAAGATCTGGCCGTTCGATGCGGCGGCGGAAAAGACGCGCGGGCAATATATTTCGATGCCGGACCTGAAGAGTGCGCTTGAGCCATTCGAAAAAATCCGCAAGGCGGTGGGTGACAGGATGGATATCATGGTGGAGTTTCACTCCATGTGGCAGCTTCTGCCCGCCATGCAGATCGCCAAGGCGCTCACCCCCTACCAGACCTTCTGGCATGAAGACCCCATCAAGATGGACAGTCTTTCCAGCCTGGCGCGTTATGCCGCCGTTTCGCCTGCGCCGATTTCCGCCTCGGAAACGCTCGGTTCACGCTGGGCCTTCCGCGATCTGCTGGAGACAGGTGCTGCCGGTGTGGTGATGCTGGACATCAGCTGGTGCGGCGGGCTTTCGGAGGCGCGCAAGATCGCTTCGATGGCGGAAGCCTGGCATCTGCCGGTCGCCCCGCATGATTGCACCGGGCCGGTGGTGCTCTGCGCCTCCACCCATCTGTCGCTCAACGCGCCGAACGCGCTGGTGCAGGAAAGCGTGCGCGCCTTCTACAAGACCTGGTATCGCGATCTCGTCACCGCATTGCCTGAGGTGAAGAACGGCATGATCACCGTGCCGCCGGGCGCCGGCCTTGGCATGGAACTGCATCCCGATATCGAAAAGACCTTTACCGTCAGCCGCCGTTTTTCGGATGCGGCGTCGATCTGATCAGAACAGGCTGCCCTGATTGCCCGGATCGGAAGAAGCCGGTTTGGCCGGCTTCTTTTTTGGCACTATGGGGTTATCGGGGGATGGCGCGCCCTCCCCCGTTGTGATGGCCGAGACGCGGCCATCGGCAAATTCCATCGAGACCACAGCACCTGAAGCGACAGCGGCAGCACGGGTCAGCGGCCGGTTTTCTTCATCGCGGATCACGGCATAACCGCGTTTCAGCACGTTTTTATAAGACAGCGATTGCAGGATGCGGTCATGGGCGGCAAGGCCTGCGCGGTTCTGCGCCATGCGGTGCAATACGGCGGTATCGGCCCGGCGCGCGCCGGTGACGACCCGCTCCTTCTGCCGCTCCACCTGGCCAAGCAGCCGGGCGGGAAGCGAACGCAGCGCGGAATCGAAGGCATCGATACGGCCTTTTCCCTGCAGCAGACGGCGCTCCACCAGGGTCTCGGCCCGATGCATGCGCTCGGTAATCCGTTGCCTGTGCTGTTTGAGGCCGTTCAGCAGGGTTTCCGGCCTGAGACCCGAGGCGGACCGCTCAAAGGCGCGGCGCTTGTTGAGGGTTGTCATTTCCAACCCGCGACCGAGACCGCTAGCGGCCTCGTCGAACCTGCGGCGCGGCAGGGCCAAAAGCTGATCGAGAGACGGCAGCGCGCGCACCAGCGCCCGCACACCCTGACGGCGATTGTCCATCTGCCGCGATACAGAGCCTGAAAGACGCGCGGCAAGGCCGGAGAGCTGCGCTTCCAGCTCGGCCCGCACCGGAACGGCCATTTCGGCGGCTCCCGTCGGTGTCGGCGCACGCACATCGGCAGCGTAGTCGATCAAGGTCGTATCGGTTTCATGTCCGACGGCGGAAATCAGCGGAATTTCGCTTTCGGCAGCGGCGCGCACGACGATTTCGTCGTTGAAGCTCCAGAGGTCCTCCAGACTGCCGCCGCCGCGCGCGACAATCAGCACATCCGGCCGCGCAATCTCACCGCCGGGCTGAAGCGCGTTGAATCCGCGAATGGCGTTCGCCACCTCCTCGCCCGAACCTTCGCCCTGCACCTTGACCGGCCAGACGACCACATGGACCGGAAAGCGATCCGAAATGCGGTGAAGAATATCGCGAATGACAGCGCCTGTGGGCGAAGTGACGACGCCGATGACATGCGGCATGAAGGGCAGCCGGCGCTTGCGAGCCGCATCGAACAGCCCTTCTGCCGCCAGACGCCGGCGACGATCTTCGAGAAGCGCCATCAGCGCGCCGGCGCCGGCAGGCTCGAGGCTTTCTATGACGATCTGGTATTTCGACGAGCCGGGAAAAGTTGTGACCTTGCCGGTGGCGATGACTTCCATGCCCTCTTCCGGGCGGAACTTCAGCCGCGAGAAAGTGCCTTTCCAGATCACCGCATCGATACGGGCGCGGTCGTCCTTCAGCGAGAAATATGCGTGTCCGGAAGAATGCGGCCCACGATAGCCGGAAATCTCGCCGCGCACCCGCACCTGCTCGAAAGCCGTCTCCACCGTGCGCTTGATGGAACCCGACAGTTCGGAGACCGAGAACTCGGCAAGATTGCTCAATGCTGCGTGGGAGAAGATATCGCTCATGCCCGTTTGTAACCAAAACCCGTCGATTCGGAAATGCCGGCGCCGGCCAGCCTCATTTTAACGGCGATGAAACCATATCCTCAACTAACGAGTTAGGAAAATGGGGATTGGAGGAGGAAACAAGGGTTCGTTAGGGAAAACGGCGTTACGTCTTGCCCCAGGCCCGGCAACCAAAGAGGAGGCGGCATCATGATTTTTCTTACCGCCACAGCGCTCGGCGTAACCGCAGTTGCGCTTCGTTCGGTTTTCAGCATCGTTTTCATCTGCATGATGATTATCGGTGCCTATGGCGTGGCGATTGCACTTTCTTCTACGGCCGTGCCCTTGATGTCGCTGCTCCTGGCGCTCGCCGGTTACAATTTCGGTGTCGTGGGTGTCGTCCTCGGCCTTCTGGTGCTGCAGCGCCCGCGTTCCACCCAGCCAACCCTCTAAAAGCCCACGGTCTTGAGGCTTCCCCGCTTTGCGCTGACCGAGACATGCGGACTGGCCGCCGACCTTGCCGTGACCTGTCTGCTTATTTTCTATCTCAGTGTCGATCCGCTGGCCGCCCGCTTGCCGGGCGCGGCAACGGGGCTTGCAACAAGCTGGCGGCTGAACCGTGCAAATGGTGAGGCATCGGCCAGGCTGAACAGCTTTCTGATGAATGCCGTCACACTCACCTCACGTATCGTCAGTGTCGGCCTGTTTGCCCTGCTGCAATGGCGCAACCCGCTGGTGCAGCCGCTCGTCCCGCTTGCCTTTTCAGCGCTGGCGGCACTGGCGCTGGCGCTTTACGGCTATTGGCGGCTTCAAAAGCAACGGCAAGATCAGGACTAAACCGTCTCCCAGCCATCCTTTTCCGCTGCCCGGTAGATAGCGTCGATGAAAAGCTGGTTCTTTCTCGAGCTTTCCAGCGTAACCACGTCGCCCTCACCCTTCGTCGCACGGGCAAAGGCCTCCGCCTCCAGCTTATATTGGCGGCTATCCTGAAACCGGAATAATTGCGACTGGTTATGGGCCTGATTGGTCAGTTCGATCTCTTCCGCACCCCAGCGATTGGCGTTGAAGGGAGATTTGACCTCAATGTACCCCTCAGTGCCATGGAAAACCATGAGCTGACGGGCGGCAAGCTGTGTGGCCAGATAAAAACTCAGTTCGAAATCGCCGAAATCGGCCCTGACACTGGAATAGATATCCGTGCCGAATTCCTTGTCGCGCTCGACGGTGGCCTGTACGCGCCGGGGCTCCGCGCCGGTAGCGAAGCGGGTAACGATGGTCGGGTAAACGCCGATATCCGGCAAGGCGCCGCCACCCAGTTTGGGAATATTGCGCATATTGCCGGGATCGCGGTTGAAATAGCTGAAAGCGCCCTGAACATGCTTCAGTGTGCCTATCGCGCCGGATGCCAGCAATTCCTTCACCTTCGCCCAGACGGGCGCATAGGTGACCATGAAAGCTTCCGAGACGATAACACGGTTGCGGTCACGCGCGGCGATGAGGGTGTCGATCTCCTCTGCCTTCAATGCAATCGGCTTTTCGCACAGAACATGCTTGCCGGCATCGGCCGCCTTGATGGTCCATTCCACATGCTGTGAGGTGGGAAGCGGAATATAGACGGCGTCGATGACATCCGAGGCCAGCATCTCCTCATAGGAGCCGAAGGCGTGTGGCACGGAAAAACGATCCGCCACCGCGCGGGCCTTGGCATGGTCACGGCTGGCGATGGCGCTGACCACGCAGTTCTGCGCATCCTGTATCGCCGGAATGACGTGATCCTGTGCGATTTTCGCCGTTGAGATTATTCCGAAGCGCAGCATTCCATTCTCCCGCTCTGCCATCCGTCGGAAACTTACCATCGTCACACGGTCTGGCAAGCCGCAGATGCATAACAGAACAGAGTATGGCTGAATCTGTCCTATCTTTGTCGGAATGCCTGCTTTTCTCCGAGCTGGATAAGGGGAACTATGCTATGCATGAGCCCAATGGAGAAACATAAAATGTCCTCTTCCCATACAGCACTGCTTGTTATCGACGTTCAGGAATCCTTTCGGCATGCCCCTTACTTCGAAGAAAGCGAGCTTGCCGCCTATCTGGAGAAGCAGCAGGCACTGATCGACGGTGCAAGGGCTGCGGGCATTCCCGTCGTGCAAATCTTCCATGTCGATGGCGACAGGGCCTTTTCAAAAGACAGCGGCTATATCCGGGCGCTGGAGGGTGTGCGGATTACCCCAGATGTCACCTTTCACAAGAACCGCCATTCGGCTTTTGCCGGCACCGGCCTCGAAATCTGGCTGACGCAGAAGGGCATCAACCGGTTGATCGTCTCCGGCATCCGTACCGAACAATGCTGTGAAACCACCACCCGGCACGCTTCCGATCTCGGTTACAGCGTCGATTACGTCACCGAAGCGACGCTGACTTTCCCGATGACACATGCTTCCGGCACCGTCTTCAGCCCGGACGATATCCGCAAGCGGACCGAGCTGGTGCTGGCTGGCCGCTTCGCGCGCATCGTGACCGTCGATGACGCACTGGCCACCGTCAAAGAGGCCGCCTGATGGATAAAGGCGGCACGCGCACCATTCCCTTTTATACGCTTGTGCCACCAAATGCGCTGTTGCTCGATATTGCCGGCCCGCTCGAAGTGATCCGTTATGCCAATGGGGAACAGCGGGACATCCATTTCGACTGCCGCTACATTGCTGCGACTGACAAACAACAATCTTCCATCGGCCTTGCGCTTTCAGGGCTGGAGAACTTGCCTGCGACCCTGCCGGAAAATGCTTTCCTGCTGATCTCGGGCAGCACATCACGCTTCGACAACGATCCGGAGACACGGCGAGAGCGGCAGACGCTGGCGGCATGGCTGCGCCGCGCGGTGCGCCCCGATACGATAGTCATTTCCATCTGTTCCGGCGCTCTGCTGGCGGGCGAAGCCGGGCTTTTTGACGGGCGCAACTGCACGACCCATGCCGACTGCGTTGAGGGGCTGCGCCGCATCGCGCCGCTGTCCCAGGTGGCCGAAAACCGCCTTTTCGTCGAGGATGGCAACCGCTTCTCAAGCGCCGGTATTTCCACCGGCATCGACCTGATGCTGCATGTGGTTTCCCGGCTGACATCCCCGGCGGTCGCGGCACGTATTGCCAAAACCATGGTAGTTTATCTCAGGCGCAGCGGCAGCGATCCGCAAATCTCCCCCTGGATGACCGGCCGCAACCACATCCACCCCGCCATTCACCGGGTTCAGGACCGTGTGATGGCCGAGCCGGCGCAGGACTGGTCGCTGGAGCGGCTGGCCGATATTGCGGCGCTCAGCGAAAGGCACCTGTCGCGTCTGTTTCGCGAGCATACCGGCATCAGCGTCATCGACTATGTCAACCTTATGCGGGTCAATCTCGCCCGCGACATTCTTGCCAACAGCCGTCTTGATATGGAAGCCATCGCCGAGAGGGCGGGCTTTGCCTCCGCCCGGCATTTACGGCGCGTCTGGCAGCAGCATAATCGTTACCCTCCCAGCCATTATCGCGGTTTTCAGGCCTGATAATCTCAGACCCTGCCGCTTCCTGATGAATGCCATCAAAGGAATTGAATGGTTATGCGGATGAGCAGTTGCTAACCTTGCCGCCAAGACAGCAACAGGAGCATTCCCCGTGGAAAAACGAAGCCTCGGCCGCACCGGCCTCTCCATCGCCCCAATCGTCTTCGGCGGCAACGTGTTCGGCTGGACAGCGGACGAGAAGACTTCCTTTGCCCTGCTCGATGCCTTTTTCGATGCGGGTTTCAACGCCATCGACACGGCGGATGTCTATTCCGCATGGGTGGACGGGCATGTGGGCGGCGAGTCCGAGACGATCATCGGCAAATGGCTGAAGCAATCCAGTGTCAGGCGTGAGGATGCAGTGATCGTCACCAAGGTTGGTTTTGACAATCGCGGCCAGAAGACAGGCCTCAGCGCCAAGTGGATCGCGGAAGCTGTCGACGCCTCGCTGAAGCGGTTGCAAACCGACTACATCGACCTTTACCTCGCCCACAAGCCGGATGCGGATGTGCCGCTGGAGGAAACGCTCGCCGCTTTCGGCAAACTGAAGGAACAGGGAAAAATCCGCGCCATCGGCTGCTCCAATTATTCCGCCAGCCAGCTTCAGGACGCGCTGGATACGGCTGCGAAGAACAATCTTCCCCGTTATGACGTGCTGCAGCCGGAATATAATCTCTATAACCGCGCGGATTTCGAAGGCCCGCTTGCCGAGCTTTGCCAGAAGGAAGAGATCGGCGTCATCAATTATTACAGCCTCGCCGCCGGATTCCTCACCGGGAAATATCGTGCCAAGGCCGATACGGAAGGCGTCGCCCGCAGCTATCGCGTGGGCGAATATGTCAATACACGCGGGCTTGCCATTCTGGGCGCCATGGATGCGGTGGCAGTGGAAACCGGGGCCAAGCTTGCCGATATCGCGCTGGCCTGGCTATTGCGAAAGAAGGCGATAACCGCGCCGATCGCCAGCGCCACCAGCCTGTCCCAGCTTGAAAGCTTCAAACGCGCCGTCGAGTTAAAGCTGACGGATGAGATGATGACGCTTCTCGACAAGGCGGGCGCGTAACATGGAGCTTAGAATTCGCGACGCGCAGCCGGCTGACCGGACGGAATGGCTGCGCCTGTGGGCCGACTATCTTGCCTTTTATGATGTCGATCTTGCCGATGAGGTGACCGAGCATACCTGGGCGCGCATTCTCGATCCCGCATCCCGCGTCTCCATGCGGGTGGCGCTGCTCGGCGACCGCATGGCCGGTTTCGCCATTCACCACTTCCATGATTCCACCTGGGTGAAGACGCCCGACTGCTATCTGGAAGACCTGTTCGTCGATGGCGAAATCCGCGGCAAGGGAACGGGCCGGGCGCTGATGGACGATCTTGTCACCATCTGCAAGGACAAGGGCTGGTCACGGCTGTACTGGCACACCGGTGAGGATAATCACCGCGCCCAGAAGCTCTATGACAGCTACGTGAAAAGCGACGGCCATATCCGCTATCGCATCAAGTTCTGATCAACTCCTGAAGCGGAAAAAATCCACGAAAGCCCTCAGCGCTGGCCGCATCTGCCGGCGCGAGGGATAATAGATATAGAAACCATCGAAGGGCGCGCACCAGTCCTCCAGCACGCGGATCAGCCTTCCCTCCCTGATATCGTCCTCGACACGCTGCTCGAAAACAAAGGCAAGCCCTGCCCCGTCAATCGCTGCCCTGCGAATGAGGCTCTGGTCCGACAGGATCAGCGGTCCCTGCACATCGACCACCAGCGGCTTGCCATTCTTCTCCAGTTCCCAGCGATAGATAAGGCCGCTGGCGAAACGCCGCGAATGCAGCGATGCCGAATAAGATCCCGTGGATCCTGCGGTGGTGGATTTTCTACGAAATAGGCGGGGGCGCCAACAATCGCGCCGCGCCAGGCGCCGCTGGCTTTTACCGCAATCATATCCGCATCGAGGTGCTCTCCGAGCCGCAGGCCCGCATCAAAACCTTTCGCGACGATATCTTCGAAGCGATCATCCGTTGAAATTTCCAGTGAAATGTCGGGATAGAGCCGCAGGAACTCACCCAGCCGGGGCACGATGAGGTCCTCGGCAGCAAGCCGTGGCAGGGTGATGCGCAGGGGGCCGGCCGGTCTTCCGCCCTGTTCGGCAAGCGTCTCGATGACCGTGTCTATATCGGCAAGCGCCGGGCCAAGCGTCTCGAGAAGCCGCTTGCCTTCCTCTGTCGGAGAAACGCTACGGGTGGTACGATGAAGCAGGCGCAGCCCAAGGCTCGCCTCTAGCGACGACACCGCATGGCTGACGGCGGAAGGCGCAATGGCAAGTTCGGCGGCGGCCTTGCGAAAGCTGCGGCCTTCGGCAACGGCGGCGAGAACGGCCAGCTGGGAGAGTTGCACACGGTTCATTGTTCTAAATGATAGAACAACCCAAGCGGATTTGCAGCGATTATTTTTACCGCCATGAGACGCTATTTTCTCATCACGCCCTTAGCGATGGGCGGTTCCTTATGGAAGGACGTACAGATGAAAAAAAGAACCCTTGGAAACAACCTTTCCGTTTCGGCGCTTGGCCTCGGCTGCATGGGCATGACACATGCCTATAGCCCGACCGGCGATGAGAGCAGCGCAATTGCCACGCTGCACCGCGCCGTCGAACTCGGCGTCACCTTTTTCGATACGGCGGAGGTTTACGGGCCTTACAATAACGAGATTCTTGTCGGCAAGGGTTTGAAGCCCTATCGCGACAAGGTGGTCATCGCCACCAAGTTCGGCTTCAAAATCGACAGCAGCAAACCCGCTGGCCAGATGATGGTGGGCACCGACAGCCGCCCGGACAATGTGCGCGCCGTCGCCGAAGCCTCTCTCAAACGCCTCGGCGTCGATGAGATCGACCTGTTCTACCAGCATCGCGTCGATCCAAATGTTCCAATCGAAGACACGGTAGGCGCTATGGCCGAGCTGGTCCGGCAGGGTAAGGTGAAGCATCTCGGCCTTTCGGAAGCGAGTGCCGAAACACTTCGCAAAGCGCACGCCGTTCATCCCATTGCGGCAATTCAGAGCGAATATTCGCTGTGGACCCGCGACGTGGAGGAAAACGGCGTGCTGGAAACCTGCCGTGAGCTTGGCATTGGTTTTGTACCCTTCAGCCCACTTGGACGCGGCGCGTTGACTGGCGCGCTGAAGTCGCTCGACGGACTTGCATCCGACGATTTCCGCCGCGGCCTGCCGCGCTTCCAGGGCGAAAACTTCGACGCCAATCTGGCGCTCATCAAGCTTCTGGAAGACATGGCGAGTGAGAAGGGCGTAACCGCCGGACAACTGGCGCTGGCCTGGGTTCTGGCGCAGGGCGACTTCATCGTTCCGATTCCCGGCACGACAAAAATCGCCAATCTGGAAAAGAACGTTGCCGCAGCGGAGGTGTCGCTGACGGCGGAAGAAGCCGCCAGCCTTGGCGCGCTGCTCTCGCCCGCAAAAGTCGCCGGCGCACGTTATCCAGAACAGATGTCACGGATGGCCAATCGCTAAAAACAAAAAGCCGCGGCAGTTGCCGCGGCTTTTTTTCATTCCGTCATCCGTTTTTAGGCGCGCAGGACGCCGCCCGTGGATTTCTCGACGTTACCGACGATCTTTGCCGTCAGCGCCTCGAAATCCTCGTCCGTCAGCGTCTTGTCGACCGGCTGGATCTGCACTTCGATGGCGACCGACTTGCGGTTTTCACCGAGCGATGCGCCCTCGAAAATATCGAAGACATTGACACCGGTGATCAGCTTGCGGTCGGCGCTGGTTGCAGCCTTGATGATGGCGCCCGCCTCGACCGACTTGTCGACCACGAAGGCAAAATCGCGCTTGACGGCCTGGAAGGGCGAAAGCTCGAGCGCAGACTTGGTGCGGGTTGCCTTCTTCTTCGGCTCCTGCATGGCGTCGAGATAAATCTCAAAACCGCAATAGGCGCCGGAGACGTCCAGATCGGACAGCGTCTTTGGATGGAACTCGCCGAAATAGCCGAGCACGACCTTCGGCCCCATCTTGATAGTGCCGGAGCGGCCGGGGTGATACCAGCCGGGGCCGCCGGCTTCGATCTGCACATTGGCCATGGGCAGGCCGCAGGCTTCCAGCACCGCCAGCGCATCGGCCTTGGCGTCATAGACATCCACCGGCTTGCCACCGCCCTTCAAAGCATTGGACCACATGCGGCCGCTGCCTGCGAGCGAGGCCGTGCCACGGCGAACACCGCCGGCAACGCGGCGCTGCGTATCAGGCGTATCGCCCTCATAGGTGCCGGAGACTTCGAAGATTGCGACATCGCCATAGCCCTTGTCGGCATTGCGCTGCGCGGCGGTCAAAAGGCCGGGCAGCAGCGAAGGCCGCATGTCCGACATATCGGCTGCGATGGGGTTGGCGAGTTTCAACGCGGGCGAACCGCCACCGAAGAGCTTCGCCTGCGCTTCCGGAATGAAGGACCACGTGACGGCTTCCAGCATGCCACGGCTTGCCAGCGCACGGCGCGCGGTACGCGTACGAATCTGCAGCGTGGTCAGGATACGGCCGTTGACGGCGCCGAAGCTTTCCAGCGGCTCCGGCTTGATATTATCGACGCCATGGATGCGCATGACTTCTTCCACCAGATCGGCCTTGCCGTCGACATCAGGACGCCAGGACGGGACGGTGACGGAAACGCGCTCGCCCGTTCCCTCGACACCGAAACCAAGGCCTTTGAGAATGGCGAGGCTCTCTTCTGCCGAGACTTCCAGACCCGTCAGACGCTTCACTTCCGCCAGCGGGAAATCCACGACCTTCGGCTGATGGCCCTTGTAACCGACAACCCGGGCTTCGCCGGCGACGCCGCCGCACAGTTCGAGGACCAGTTCGGTGGTGCGTTCCAGACCCGGAACCATATAGTCCGGATCGACGCCACGTTCGAAACGATAACGTGCATCGGTGATGATACCGAGCGAACGGCCGGTCTTGGCGATGTTGATCGGATCCCAGAGTGCGGACTCGATCAGCACGTCGACGGTGTTTTCATCGCAGCCGGAATGTTCGCCACCCATGACGCCGCCGATGGATTCGAGGCCTTTCTCGTCGGCGATGACGACATTGTTCGGGCCGAGCTTATATTCACGCTGGTCGAGCGCGAGGATGGTCTCGCCCTCTTTTGCGCGGCGAACCGTCAGATCGCCCTTGACCTTGGCGGCGTCGAAGACGTGCATCGGCCGGCCCTGGTCGAAGGTCATGTAGTTGGTGATGTCGACAAGCGCATTGATGGGACGCAGGCCGATTGCCAGCAGGCGCTGCTGCATCCACTTTGGGCTGGGGCCGTTCTTGACGCCGCGCACGATACGCAGCGAAAAGCCGGGGCAGAGCGCCGCATCGTCCAGCTCCAGCTTCACGTCGACCGGGGTTGCGCCTTCCACCTTGAAGGACGGCGTGGGTCTCGTCTTCAGCTTGCCGAGACCGGAAGCGGCGAGATCGCGGGCAATACCGTAGATCGAAGTGCAATCCGGGCGGTTCGGGGTCAGGTTGATTTCGATGACCGGATCGTCGAGCCCGGCATAGGTGGCGAAAGAGGTGCCGACCGGCGCATCTTCCGGCAGGTCGATGATACCGTCGTGATCGTCGGAAATGTTCAGCTCCTTTTCGGAGCACATCATGCCGTGGCTTTCCACGCCGCGTATCTTGCCGACGGCAAGGGTGACGTCGATGCCCGGAACATACATGCCCGGACGCGCGAGCGCACCGACGAGGCCGGCGCGTGCATTCGGCGCGCCGCAGACGATCTGCACCGGCTTGCCGTCGCCGGCATCGACGGAGAGAACCTTCAGGCGGTCAGCTTCCGGGTGCTTCTCGGCGGAGAGCACCTTGGCGATGACGAAAGGCTTGTAGGCCGCCTTGTCGTCAACGTCCTCGACTTCAAGGCCGATTGCCGTCAGCCGCTCGCAAATCTCGTCCAGCGTCGCGTCGGTATCGAGATGCTCTTTCAGCCAGGAAAGAGTGAATTTCATGTCTTTGCTCCTTGGCTAACCGGATTAAACGCTCAAACCGCCGAACAGCGTCGGCATGTCGAGCGGGCGGAAGCCGTAGTGGTTCATCCAGCGGACATCGGCGTTGAAGAAATCGCGCAGGTCCGGCATGCCGTATTTCAGCATGGCGATGCGGTCGAGGCCCATGCCCCAGGCAAAGCCCTGATATTCATCCGGGTCCAGCCCGCCGGCGCGCAGCACGTTCGGGTGCACCATGCCGCAGCCGAGAATCTCCATCCAGTCCTTGCCTTCGCCGAACTTGACGATGGGACCGGAACGGTCGCACTGGATATCCACCTCGAAGCTCGGCTCCGTGAAGGGGAAGAAGGAGGGGCGGAAGCGCATGACCACGCTGTCGACCTCGAAGAAGGTCTTGCAGAATTCCTCCAGAATCCAGCGCAGATTGCCGACATGCGCCTTCTTGTCGATGACAAGGCCTTCGACCTGATGGAACATCGGCGAATGAGTTGCGTCGGAATCCTGACGATAGGTCTTGCCGGGAATGACGATGCGGATCGGCGGCTTCTGGCTTTCCATGGTGCGGATCTGCACCGGCGAGGTGTGGGTGCGCAGCACCTTGCGCTCGCCGTTTTCATCCGGCTGGAAGAAGAAGGTGTCGTGCATTTCGCGGGCCGGATGGCCTTCGGGGAAATTCAGCGCCGTGAAGTTGTAATAGTCGGTTTCGATATCCGGACCTTCGGCAATCGAGAAACCCATATCCGCGAAGATGGCGGTGATTTCATCGACGATCTGGCTGATCGGATGAATGCGGCCGCGCTCGGCCGGAGACTGGCGGACTGGCAGGCTGACATCCACCGTTTCGGCCTTCAGGCGCGCAGTAATGGCGGCGTCCTTCAGCGCATTCTTGCGCTCGCCGATGAGGTCGGTGATTTCGGTCTTGAGCTGGTTGATGGCAGCGCCGCGGGTCTGGCGCTCTTCCGGCGTCATGCTGCCAAGCGTCTTCAGAAGCTCCGAAACCGAGCCCTTCTTGCCAAGCGCGGAAACACGCACGGCTTCGATGGCCGGCTCATCGCCAGCCGTGGCGATCTCCGACATCAATTGCGATTTCAAGGTATCAAGTTCAGTCATCTTTTCCTGCCTTGCCGGTCTTTTTAACAGCGGCTTCGGGGTTCACAGCATTCATCAGATAGTCGGTCGCCATGATAAAGCGTCGCAGATCACTACCCATCCGCACGCGCCCGATCAACCGGGCAACCGGTAAAAAACGCCCCAGAATGCCGGTCAGACGGCACAATTCTTCCAGCGCCCGGGGCGGGGCGTTTTCGCGCCAGCGGGCGAAGGCGGCATCGCAGGTTCTCCGCGCATCGCAGGCGCGTGTCGCGACCTGTAAAAACAGCAGCCAGATATCGCGGGCCTGCGCCGTCTCGAGCGGCATGACGTCCTGCGGGCGCTCCTCGAAATCCATGAAACCGACGCGGCCATGTTCGAGAAAAAAGTCGCGCACATGCGGTCGCCCATGGCAAAGGCCTGCCGCATGCAATTCGCCGAGTGCCTCGGCAGATTTTACCAGCAGGGCATCATGCTCTACCGGCCTCGCGGTTTTTATCGCGTCCATATGCTCCATGATGGTGGGGCCGACATCACCGAGGACAACGGCCGTCAACGAAGAATAGATGATGGGCGGAACGGGAAAACCGCGGGCCTTGAAGACCTGCAATGTTTCGAGCTCACGGCGCATCAGGCCTGCGCCATCGAGCGGCGGCGATGGGCGCATGAAAGTGTAGGGAAGCAGCTTTGCGAGAAAGGTCTGCAGCTTTATCCACCAGGATGGCGTTTCGGTACCCTGGCGCTTGATCCACACGGTTGTTGCGGAAAGCTCGAGTTTCTGCACGCGGCGCTCGCTCTTAAGCAAAGCCCGCATCAAGGCTGCGATATCGCCATCTTCGAGATGGACGTGGAAACCCTTCGCCTTTTCCGCCTCGCTTGCGGCAACCAGCATTTTCCGCCCCCAATGGAGCCCGCCGACCGAGAGCCGGATGCCCCACCCTTTTGGCAACCTCAGCGCAAAAGCATTCCATGCCTTTGCCGAAACTGCCGTGAATTCCAAAAACGAAAACCCGCGCCGGAGAACCGGCGCGGGTTTCAAATGAACAACAGATTGTCCGCGCCGTAATTACTTTACAGCGGTTTCAAACTCGTTGGCCGTACCAGCATCCTTGAGGTACTCAAGCGCCTTCTTCGCTGCTTCAACGAGCGCGCCGAATGCTGCCGGCTCATGGATAGCCATGTCGGACAGAACCTTGCGGTCGACTTCGATGCCAGCCTTGTTCAGGCCGTCGATGAAGCGGCCGTAGGTCAGGCCGAATTCGCGAACAGCAGCGTTGATACGCTGGATCCACAGAGCGCGGAAGTTGCGCTTGTTGACCTTGCGGTCGCGGTAAGCGTACTGCTTGGAACGATCCACGGCAGCCTTTGCTGCGCGGATGGTGTTCTTGCGGCGGCCGTAGAAGCCCTTGGCTGCCTTGAGTGTCTTGGTGTGCTTGGCGCGGGAAGTTACGCCACGTTTTACGCGTGCCATGTCATGATCTCCTTAAAGTGTCCAAATGTGCGGAAAAGTCTCAGAGACCGTTCGGCAGGTAGTTCTTGACGACCTTCTTGCCGTCAGCGTCGGCGAGAACCATGGTTCCGCGCGCGTCGCGAATGAACTTGTTGGTACGCTTGATCATGCCGTGGCGCTTGCCGGCGGCGGCTGCAACAACCTTGCCGGTTGCGGTGATCTTGAACCGCTTCTTTGCAGCGGACTTCGTCTTCATCTTGGGCATTTTGCTACTCCGTTTTTGTATCGAAACAGGCAGACGAGGCCTATTTCAAGCTATTCAGGAACGGCCTCGGCATGCCCTGCCGGACCGTTCGGACGCGCGCTTATAACCGCAGTCGGCTAAAAGCGCAACGGGGAATGAGAATTTCCCCTTGCGATGGTGATTCATGCGGCCTTAAAAGGCTGGCGCAAATTATTTCGGGGCGAGAACCATCATCATCTGACGGCCTTCCAGCTTCGGCTCGGCCTCCACCTTGGCAATCGCCTGGGTGTCTTCCTTCACCTGGAGGAGAAGCTTCATGCCGAGTTCCTGGTGGGCCATTTCGCGGCCGCGGAACTTCAGCGTTACCTTCACCTTGTCGCCATCGTCAAAGAAACGGCCCATCGCCTTCATCTTCACGTCATAGTCATGCGTGTCGATGTTGGGGCGCATCTTGATTTCTTTAACTTCGACGATCTTCTGTTTCTTGCGCGCTTCAGCGGCCTTTTTCTGGGTCGAGTACTTCAGCTTGCCGAGATCGAGGATCTTGCATACCGGCGGTTCCGCGTTCGGCGAAATCTCAACGAGATCGAGACCGGCCTCCTCCGCCAGTTTCAAAGCCTGATCCGTCGGCATGCTACCGAGGTTCTGGCCCTCTTCATCAATAAGCTGAACTCTGGGAACCCGAATTTCCCGGTTGGAGCGCGGCCCCTCCTTGACGGGGGCATCGGCTTTGAAAGGTCTGCGAATGGTCGTATTCTCCTGATCTGTTTCTGGATCACGTCAGCAAAAAACAGCTTGTTTGGTACAAGCGGCGGAAATGTCGTTATTGCCGTGGCGAAGTCAATAGCATATCTGCCCGAAAAGATCACCTGTTGTCACGGTTTTTGCAAATACGCCGCCGTTGTTGCACCAAAATCAGGAGAATTGCATATACATGACCGAACAAGCCGCTGAATTCCTGCGCGTAGGCCCCGACAACGACACTCGCGACATCGCTTTCCTTCATCGCCCGGCGGCTTCGGGTGAGAATATGCCGATGCTGGTATGGCTCGGCGGCTATCGTTCCGACATGACCGGAACCAAGGCGGTTGAACTCGATCGCTTCGCCGCTGAAAACGGTCTTGCCTGCCTGCGGCTCGACTATTCCGGCCATGGCGCCTCCGGCGGCGACTTCAGGAAGGGCACGATTTCCCGCTGGCTGGAAGAGGCGCTTGCCGTGGTGCGCGCAAAAGCGCCGTCGCGCGTCGTTCTCATCGGCTCCTCCATGGGCGGATGGATTGCGCTACGCATGGTCGAGGAGCTGCGCAAGGCGGGTGGCGCGCCATCCGTCTCCGGTCTCGTCCTCATTGCGCCAGCGCCGGATTTCACGCAGGAGCTGATAGAGCCCAGCCTTTCGGATGCGGAAACAACCTCTCTGGCGGAAAAGGGTTATTTCGAGGAACATTCGGAATATAGCCCCGAGCCCAACATCTTCACCCGCGCGCTGATGGAGGACGGGAAGCAGAACCGCGTGCTGCAGGGTATCATCACCACCGGCTGCCCCGTTCACATCCTGCAGGGCATGCGCGACCCCGATGTTCCCTATCAGCATGCGCTGAAGCTTCTCGAACATCTTCCATCCGACGACGTCGTGCTGACGCTGATCCGCGACGGCGACCATCGGCTTTCCCGGCCGCAGGATATCGAGCGGATGCTCGCTGTGGTCAAAGCCCTTGCAATATAGGCATTTGCGCAACGCTCTTAACCATATTCGACGAGTCTTGCGCGCCGCCGATTGCTAGCGATTGACTCAAGACCCCTATCCCTCTTAACTTTTCGTTAAGAATTAAGGGACGGGTTTCATGATGAACGCACCGCTGGCGCGTGCGCTGCTGTTTGCAGTTGCCGCCGGGCTAATGACTGCTGCCTCCGCCACGGCGGAAACCAAGGGAAGCCCTTCCATGGTGACGGGGGGGATTACATCCCAGCCGATCGGCCATTATGAGTTCTGTCAGAAATATGCCGACGAGTGCAATATTCGCAGCAAGGCGACGCCGCCGCCGCGCGTCACGGATTATGGCTGGGATGTCATTCGCGAGGTCAATACGTCCGTCAATACCACCATCGTGGCGATGACCGACCAGGAAATCTACGGCAAGGACGAAGTCTGGGAATATCCGACGACCGCCGGCGACTGCGAAGATTTCGTGCTGCTGAAGCGCAAGAAGCTGGTCGAGCGCGGTTTTTCCGTGGCTGATCTTCTGATCACCGTCGTGCGTAAGCCGGATGGCGAGGGCCATGCCGTGCTGACCCTTCGCACCACCGACGGCGATTATATTCTCGATAATCTCACCGACGACGTGAAGCTGTGGACCGACACCAACTATACCTATCTGAAGCGGCAGGCGTCCTTCAATACGGGCCGCTGGGTCTCGATCGAAGACGGTCGCGACGTGCTGGTCGGTGCATTGCGCTAACGTCTGGTTCCATGTTTGATGGATTGAGAGCCCGCTATTGCGGGCTCTTTCTTTTTTCACCCATTGCCGATGATAATGCCGGCCGCGAGCACCAGTGAGCCGCCGAGGACCACCTGAAACACCGCGCGCAGGAACGGCGTTTCCATGAAGCGGTTCTGAATGAAGGCGATGGCCCAGAGTTCCACGAAAACGACGACGGCGGCAATTGCCGTTGCCGTCCAGAAATGCGGAATGAGATAGGGCAATGCGTGGCCGAGACCACCGATGGCCGTCATGATGCCTGAGGCCAGGCCCCGCTTTACCGGAGAACCGCGGCCAGAAAGCTTGCCGTCATCATGGGCGGCCTCGGTGAAACCCATGGAGATGCCCGCACCGACGGAGGCCGAGAGGCCGATGAGAAAGGTCTGCCAGGTATCCTGCGTGGCAAAGGCGGCCGCGAAAATCGGCGCAAGCGTCGAGACGGAGCCATCCATAAGCCCCGCAAGACCCGGCTGAATATAGGTCAGAAGAAATTGCCGTTTTGCGGTTTCCGCCTCTTCGGTCTTGCCGTTTTCATCGAGGTGTTTTTCTTCCAGCATCTGCGCGATGTCTTCGTGACCCCGCTCCGCCTCGGCCAGATCGCCGAGGAGCTTGCGCGTCGAGGCATCGCTGGTGCGCTTGAGGGCCTCATCATAGAAGCGGATCGCCTGGGCTTCCATCAATTCGGCCTGGGCGCGGATTTTTTCGAGCGACAGGTTCTTCACCAGCCAGTCCGGGGTGCGCTCATAAAAACCACGCACATGTTCACGGCGTATCAGCGGGATGGTTTCTCCGAAGCGGCGGCGATGCATGTCGATCAGGATATTTCGATGCTGCTGCTCGACTTCCGCCATATCGTCGAAGACTTTCGCCGATTGCGGATATTGCGCACGCAGATGGTCGGCATAGGAGCGATAGATGCGGGAATCGTCTTCTTCGGACGAAATGGCGAGCGCGAGGATTTCCTGTTCGCCGAGGGAGGAAAAGGGGCGTTTGGACAGGGAAAAAAGACTGCGAAACATGGCTGAAACCTTTTTTTAGAATAATTCTAAATACATCCGCATCGCACTGGGATCAAGCCTTCTTAGAATAATTCTAATAAGGCAAAGGGTCGCATTGCAGGCCGCATCGCAGCGGGGTAAATTCGCAAAAAAGGAAACACCATGCAGGACGACGTTGCGGCCAGAGCCGCCCATAGCGCGGAAATTCAGCACAGGGCGGAAAAAGCCATGGCGGAGATCGGCGTCGATGCCGGTTTCATCGATCTGCTGGTGGAAACATTTTACGGCCGCGTTCTTGAACATCCCACGCTCGGTCCGGTTTTTGATGCGCGGCTTGCCGGGCGCTGGCCGGAACATATGGCCAGGATGAAACAGTTCTGGGCGGCTGTCGCGTTCAAGAATGGCGGCTATGGCGGCAAGCCCGTGCAGGCGCATCTAGGCGTAAAGGGCATGTCGGCGGAGCTTTTCCCGCAATGGCTTGCGCTTTTTTCCGCCACGCTGGATGACATCGCGCCGAACAGGCAGGCCCATGGCTGGTTCATGGAAACGGCGGAACGCATCGCCAGAAGCCTGACGCTTTCGCTGTTCTATAATCCCGCAATGGACGACCCGGCGTTGATGCGCAGCAAGTGACGCGGAAAGACGTGACGAAGCAACATTCGCCAAGCATCACCGGAGATCACGCAAGTTTCGAACATTCCCTCTTGATGGCTGCGGGGATAAATGATTAGTAACCTGCGGGAGGCGTACCGTGCGGTTCGCCTGTAATATGCAGACATAGCAGGGCTTATCGACATGGATCGCAGATCATTTATCCGCAAGGCAGGCGCTCTCGGCGCCGGTGTTACCGCAACGGCGCTTGCCGCTCCGGCTATTGCGCAGGAAAACCCTAAGATCACCTGGCGCATGACGTCGTCCTTCACCAAGGGCCTCGACATTTTGTTCGGCGCGGGCCAGATCGTCGCCGACCATGTCAAGGAAGCCTCCGGCGGCAATTTCGTCATTCAGCACTTTGCCGGCGGCGAAATCGTGCCGGCGCTGCAGGCGGCGGATGCGGTGACGGCCGGCACCGTCGAAATGGCGCATACCTGCTCCTATTATTACGTTGGCAAGGATCCGACCTTCGCGCTCGGAACTTCGGTTCCCTTCGGTCTCAACGCACGGCAGACGAATGCCTGGTTCAACCAGGCCGGCGGCAATGAGCTGCTCAATGAATTCTTGGCGCAGCACAATATCTACTCGATCCTGCTCGGCAATACCGGCGCTCAGATGGGCGGCTGGTTCCGCAAGGAAATCAACACCATCGATGACCTGAAGGGCCTGAAGATGCGCATTGCCGGCCTGACCGGCCAGGTGATGCAGAAGGTCGGTGTCACGCCGCAGCAGATCGCCGGCGGCGATGTCTATGCGGCGCTGGAAAAGGGCACAATCGACGCCACCGAATTCGTCGGCCCCTATGACGACCAGAAGCTCGGCTTCTACAAGGTCGCGAAATATTACTACTACCCCGCATGGTGGGAAGGCGGTCCGGCCGTTCATGCCTTCGTGAACCTGCAGAAGTTCAATGAGCTGCCCGAAAACTACAAGCGCATTCTGAAAGACGCCTGCGCCGCCGGCAGCGCCAGCATGCTGGAACGTTACGACGCCCGCAATCCCAAGGCGCTGAAGGAACTCGTGGCGCAGGGCGCCATCCTGCGCCCCTTCAGCCAGGAAATCCTCGATGTCTGCCACAAGGCGGCGCAGGACACCTATGCGGAGATTTCGGCCAAGAACGAGAACTTCAAGAAAATCTACGAGAGCCAGCAGGCCTTCAAGAAAGACGCTTATCTCTGGGCCCAGATCGCCGAATATACCTATGACACCTACATGATGATCCAGCAGCGCAACGGCACGCTCTGATCCCCATCATTTCCCGACGATCTTCAAACGGTCATCCGGCATCTGCCGGGTGACCGTTTTGTTTGGCGAGACCAGCTTCCACACTTCACGCTCCCGCCAGTCGACCGGGCTCATGCCGGTGACGCGGCGAAATTCGCGGTTGAAGTTGGACTTGGTCTGGAAGCCGGAGGACAGCATGATCGCCGTCACCGATTGCTCCGTCTCTTCCAGCAACCGGCAGGCTTCGCGGATGCGCAACTGATTGACATATTGTGAGACATTGACGCCAAGCGAGCGGTTGATCGCGCCGGATATCTGCCGGCTCGGCAGGCCGAGACGTCTTGCAAGCCGCGACAGGTTGAGGTTCTCGTCGCGGTAAAGCGCCTGCGTCTCCATCAGCCGATCAACCCTTGCAATGATATCCCGGTCCTGTTCCGATGGTTCCGCCGACGGTGACAATTCCGCGCCAGGTTCTAGGGCTGTTTGCGGTGCCTTGCTCCTGCCGGCCAGCGCGGCCATGAGACCAATCAACAGCAGGCCGAAAAGATTGGCATTGCTGACCAGCGCTGCAACATTCTGCCCATGCGCCCATTCGAAATCGAAAAACACCAGAAGATCGAACAGGGCAGAAACACAAAGAGCGATGGCAGCGATAATAAGCGCCCGGTGCGCCGAGGTGACGCTGGCAAATTGCGCCTCGTCCAGCCCATCCGGCCCCTTTCTGCCAAGAAGAAGCAGGGCAATGGCGTGGCCGACAAAGATGACGATCAGCGCAAGATCAATCGCCATCGGCCAAGTGAATTCCATGATGACGACGAGCAAGGGCGACAGGACGAGGTTCGCGAGCATCGCTATTCTGCTCTCGGCCGCCACTCTCATCAGCCCGCGAAAAGCGATGTAGACGAGCGGCGGCAGGCAGGCGGCGAGGACCGGCAAAACATAACGCGCTTCGCTGACGCCATACCCCCAGCGCAGACCGACAAGGACGGATTGCACGGCACAAAGCGCGATCAGCGTCAGAAAAGCCCGATTGGTTCGCACGTCGTCTCCGCCTCGAAAGAAAACGATGAACATGACAACCAGCAGAAGCGCCACGACGAAAGGCAGCGGAATGAACAGCACGAATGAATATCCCCGGAACAACGGCTTATATTGCCAATTCATGGACCAGATCGCGTTTCGGGACGACCTTTAACACGATCAAGGACGCAAAAAACATGTCGCGGCGCAGATTGAACCCCGTTCTTTCCAACTGCACGAGGTTTTCATGCGCCCCATCACCACCATCGCGACCATCCTGTTTTCCGCTCTCGTCACCCAGCCTGTTCTTGCAGGCGAGGCTGTCGGCGTCAGCGAAACCACCATCCATTCGCCAGCACGCGGCAAGGACCTTGCCGTCACCGTCTGGTATCCATCCGACGGAAAGGGCACGCAGACGCTTTCCGGCGATGACCGGATTTTTCAGGGCACGCCCATGTTCAAGGATGGCGCCGTGAAACCGGGTCGGCTGCCGCTTGTGCTTCTGTCCCACGGCTCGGGTTCACGAGTGTCCGGCATGGCATGGATCGCCGCGAAACTTGCGAGCGAAGGTTTCATTGTGGCGGGAGCCAACCATCCCGGCACGACCAGCGGCGATTCCACACCTGCCGACACGCCGAAAATCTGGGAGCGAACGGACGATCTCTCCACGATTGTCACTGTTCTAACGGCAAAGGGCAAATGGTCGAGTGCGATCGACACGCAGAGGATCGGCGTGCTCGGCTTTTCGCTCGGCGGCAGCGCGGCGATGGAGATTTCGGGCGCACGCGCCGATCTCGATGCCTATGCGCGCTATTGCGAAGACCATGCCACGATGATGGATTGCCAATGGTTCGCCGGTGGCCGGGGTTATCTCAATGGCGAGCCGGTCAGCGTGACGAAGCTCGATCTCAGAACCCTCGACAAGGCCCGTTTCGAACAGCAGAACCGCGATCCCCGTATTCGGTCCGCAGTGCTGGTCGATCCCGGTCTGGCGCTCGCCTTTCAGCCTGACAGCCTGAAGCAGATCGATATTCCGCTGGCCTTCATCAATCTGGGCAGCAAGGGCAAAATTCCGCCGGCCGTGCTTGCGGATAAACTCGCGGACGAAGTGCCCGGCGCGACCTATCAGCAGGTGGACGAGGCCAATCATTTCAGCTTCCTGCCGCTGTGCAAACCGGATGCCGACGCCTTTCTCAAATCCGTCGGCGAGCGCGATCCGATCTGCGAACCGGCCGGGCTGCGGGACCGTGCGGATATTCACGCACAATTGGAGACGATGATCGCTGCCGCCTTCAACCGCACGCTTAAGCCGGGTCAGTAAGGCGGCAGACTGAGAGGCCTAGCCGATCCGCTTGTAAAACAGGCTCGTGCCGCAAAAGCGTCCATCCGGAAACAAAGCGTAATCGGGGATGACGCCGACCCGCTCCCAGCCGAGGCGAGGATAAATCGCCTCGGCATCGCTGCCCGTGGCCGTATCCAACACCAAAAGGGTACGACCACGTTTCGCCGCCTCCTCTTCCACCTTTTGCATGAGTTTGCGGGCAAGCCCTAGGCCTCTCGCGGACGGATGCACGAGGAGCTTCATCAGATCGCCGCGATGCGGCTGGTTGGGTTTGGAGGCAAGGCCGACCTGCACGGTGCCCACCACCCTGCCATCCACTTCCGCCACCACGTGAATGGTGCTGCCCTCGCCTGCCGCTTCTGCAACTGCCTGCCAGAAAGGCTGCGCATCCTGCGGTGAAAAGGGCAACATGAAACCGACGGAGGCGCCGCCGTTCACGCAGGCAGCCAGAACCTCACAGAGTTCGGGCAAGACATCGATGGTCTCTTGTCCGTTCAACACGCGGATGGTGGTCATGATAACTCCTGTCGGGAAAATCAGCGCTGTCTTTGGTCCAGCACGACGGCATAACGGGCGGGTTTTCCAGAGGGGTTGTGGAAAACATGCCCCTCGCCAACCGGCATGAAAAGGCAATCGCCGGGCTCCAGCCGGTGAACGTCTCCGCCGCTCGTCATTTCCAGCACACCTTCGAAAAGCCAGACATGTTGCGTCATTCCCCGGCTCGCCGCATGCGGAGGGAAACCCACGCGAGCACCAGCCGGAAATTCGACTTCAACGATATCGACATCGGATCCCACACGCGGCGGGGAAATGGCGCGGCGGACATAACCGGTTTCGGGATCTTTCCAGAGCTGCTGATCGCGCTTTTTCATGAGCGGGGAAACAGCCTCTTCGTTTTCGGCGAAGAAACCGGAAAGCGACAAGCCAAGGGCTGCGCAGATACGGGCCAGCAGCGAGGCCGTGGGGCTCGCCTCGCCGCGCTCGATCCGGGAAATCATCGCGCGGCTGACGCCGGATTCGGACGCAAGCCGGTCCAGCGTTAGGCCGTTTTCAGCCCGCAATGTTTTGATCCGCTCACCGATCGAGCGTTCGAGAATATGATCTTCGTTTTCCATCATATGAGAATTGCACTCTCATATGATGGAGTCAATATCCACGATAATAGAAACTATCATCTTCTTTGCCGCTAGTCGCTTTGCGGCAAAAGGGCGTCTCAGGCGCCGACCTGGGCAATCCAGTCGTTCAGATTATAGTAGTTCGTTACTCGACTAACTTTCCCGTCCTTGAGATCGAAGAAGGCACCGGCCGGCAGCACATATTTCTGACCATTCGCCTCGGGCAATCCCTCGTCGGTCTTTAGATATTCGCCATTGACGATGAATTCCGCGGAAGCACGTTTGCCATCTTCGCTCGCCATGATGACCATGTCGGTGAGGTTTTCCTTATAGCAGCGGTTCATGTGGTCCATGAAGGAGGCGAAGGCGGCCTTGCCGGTCTGGCGCTCGCCCTGATTGATGTCGTGCACCACCTCATCGTGAAGAAGCGCCAGAAAGGCATCCATGTCCTGAAGGTTGAAGGCATCGTAGTAAGCGCGGATGGTCTCTGTGGCGGTCATCGTCTTCTCCGTTCAATGCTTGCGCGGGTTTTCCATGACGGTATAACCAGTGCAACCGAAAGTGAAAATGCCCATGACCGTCGAAATCAAGTCTCTTTCCGGCATTGACGCCGCCCCCTATTTCGACGACCTCGCGCGGCTGCGGATCGAAGTATTTCGCGCCTTTCCCTATCTCTATGACGGCTCGCTGAACTATGAGCGCAAATATCTCGCAACCTATGCCGATACGGACGGCGCGGTTTTCGTGCTGGCGCTCGATGACGGCAAAGTGGTCGGCATGTCGACCGGCATGCCGATGGCGGCAGAGACCGAGGAGGTGAAAGCACCCTTCGTCAAAGCGGGTTACGATCCGGACCGGATATTCTACTTCGGTGAAAGTGTGCTGCTGCCCGGCTATCGCGGCCATGGCGTCGGCGTGCGCTTCTTCGAGGAACGGGAGGCGCATGCAAAGTGGCTCGGCTTCGAGCGGTGCACTTTCTGTGCTGTGGAGCGACCCGCAGACCATCCACGACGCCCGGCGGACTACGCGCCGCTGAACGCCTTCTGGGAAAAGCGCGGTTATAGCCATCACCCGGAACTGCGCACCAGTTTCACATGGCAGGACCTCGATGAGAGCGCCGAGAGCCCGAAACCCCTATCCTTCTGGATGAAGACCATTCTTGCCGGAGACGGAGACAAATGACACGCCTCGCCGCCAGCCAATATGCCATCGAGCTGATCGAGACATGGGAGGCTTATGCCGCACATCTCTCCGCCATCGTTCGCGAGGCGAAGGAAAAAGGCGCTGAGTTGCTACTGCTTCCTGAATATTCGGCCATGGCGCTAACCGGGCAATTGCCGCCCGCCGCGCGCTCCGATCTGCACCGTTCCATCGAAGAGATACAGCCGTTGATCCCTTCCTGGGTAGAGCTTTGCGAGGAGCTGGCGCGGCAACATCAAATCCTCTTCCAACCGGGCAGTGCGCCGGTAAAGGACCCGGACGGCAAGTTTCGCAACCGCGCATGGCTGTTCGGCCCGGACGGGCTGATCGGTTATCAGGACAAGCAGATCATGACCCGTTTCGAGCGGGAGCAATGGAACATTCATGCCGGCGTCGAGGGCCTGAAAGCCTTCGAGACGCCGATAGGCAGGCTCGGCATCCTCATCTGTTACGACAACGAGTTCCCGATGCTCGGCCGCAGACTGGCGGAGCTCGGCGTCGAACTCGTGCTCGCGCCGAGTTGCACCGATACGCTAGCCGGTGCTTACCGGGTGCGCATCGGCGCGCAGGCCAGGGCATTGGAAAACCAATATGCCATCCTCTCCTCCCCCACGGCGGGCGAGGCCCCATGGTCTCCTGCCGTCGATGAGAATCGCGGCCGCGCCGCCCTTTACGTGCCGTCCGACTACGGCATGCCTGCATCCGGTATCGTCGCGGAAAGCGAAAGCGATGCGGTGACACAGAGCACGCTTCTGATCGCCGATATCGATCTTGCCGCCGTCGCAAGACTCCGAACCGAGGGACAGGTGGCCACCCGCCGCGACTGGCCGGAGCAATTTGCGATCTGAAAAGCCCATTTTAAAAGGCTTTTAACCAAATTCCCGCTTTGCGGTGTGACAAGCCCCTGCTATAGCGCGGGACATGAGCACAAATTCGACCCGCACGCCCCTGGACCATATCCGCAACTTCTCGATCGTTGCCCACATCGATCACGGCAAATCGACGCTGGCCGACCGGTTGATCCAGTCGACGGGCGGCCTTGCCGAACGCGACATGTCGGAACAGGTTCTCGATTCGATGGATATCGAGCGCGAACGCGGCATCACCATCAAGGCCCAGACCGTGCGCCTGCACTACAAGGCAAATAACGGCGAAACCTATGTGCTGAACCTCATCGACACGCCCGGTCACGTCGACTTCGCCTACGAAGTGTCCCGCTCGCTTTCGGCCTGCGAAGGCTCGCTGCTGGTGGTCGATGCATCGCAGGGCGTGGAAGCCCAGACGCTCGCCAACGTCTATCAGGCCATCGACAACAATCACGAGCTGGTGACGGTGCTCAACAAGATCGACCTGCCGGCGGCCGAACCCGACCGCATCAAGGAGCAGATCGAAGAGGTGATCGGCATCGACGCCTCCGACGCCGTGATGATTTCCGCCAAAACCGGTCTTGGCATTCCCGATGTTCTGGAAGCCATCGTCAACCGTCTGCCGCCACCGAAGAGCGAAGTCGGCGAAAACGGACCGCTGAAGGCGCTGCTGGTCGATAGCTGGTACGACACCTATCTCGGCGTCATGGTTCTGGTGCGCGTCATCGATGGCGTGCTGAGCAAGGGCCAGCAGATCCGCATGATGGGTTCGGGCGCGAAATACGGCATCGAGCGCGTCGGCGTGCTGACTCCGAAGATGGTCAATGTCGACAGCCTCGGCCCCGGCGAGATCGGTTTCATCACCGCCTCGATCAAGGAAGTCGCCGATACGCGTGTTGGCGATACCATCACCGACGACAAGCGCCCGACGGCGCAGGCCTTGCCCGGCTTCAAGCCGGCGCAGCCCGTGGTGTTCTGCGGCCTCTTCCCGGTCGATGCGGCCGACTTCGAAGATTTGCGCGCGGCGGTGGGCAAGCTTCGCCTCAACGACGCCTCCTTCTCCTTCGAAATGGAATCGTCCGCCGCCCTCGGCTTCGGTTTCCGCTGCGGCTTCCTCGGCCTGCTGCATCTCGAAATCATTCAGGAACGCCTCGAGCGCGAGTTCAATCTCGATCTCGTCGCGACAGCACCTTCGGTCGTCTATGAAATGACGCTGACTGATGGCACGGAGAAGGAACTGCACAACCCGGCCGACATGCCCGACGTTGTGAAGATCAAGGAAATCCGCGAGCCGTGGATCAAGGCGACGATCATGACGCCGGACGAATATCTCGGCGGCATCCTGAAACTCTGTCAGGACCGGCGCGGCCTGCAGACGGAGCTGACCTATGTCGGCAACCGCGCGATGATCACCTATGAACTGCCGCTCAACGAAGTGGTGTTCGATTTCTACGACCGGCTGAAATCCATCTCCAAGGGTTATGCCTCCTTCGATTACAACATCATCGACTATCGCGAAGGCGACCTCGTCAAGATGTCGATCCTCGTCAATGGCGATCCGGTGGATGCGCTCTCCATGCTGGTTCACCGCTCGGCAGCCGACCGGCGCGGGCGCGGCATGTGCGAAAAGCTGAAGGAACTCATTCCGCCGCACATGTTCCAGATCCCGATCCAGGCGGCCATCGGCGGCAAGGTCATCGCCCGCGAAACCGTGCGCGCGCTGCGCAAGGACGTGACGGCGAAGTGCTACGGCGGCGACGCGACGCGCAAACGCAAGCTTCTGGACAAGCAGAAGGAAGGCAAGAAGCGCATGCGCCAGTTCGGCAAGGTGGAAATTCCGCAGGAAGCCTTTATCGCTGCGCTAAAGATGAACGACGAATAAGCGGCAAAATCATATTGCCATCGCTATTGAAGGGAGGCCCCTGAGCCTCCCTTTTGCGTTTAGGCTTCTATCACGCGTGCAACTTTGCGCCCTTGGTGATCTTGTCGACGATCTTCCTGTCGGCCCTCAGCGCCATGCCGACCACCTTGGCGTTGTCAGGAGAAAACTCCGAAAATACCTGGCGATTGGCGACATCGTGCCCGGTGGCGAACATTTCCTCGATATAAAGCGAAGTCGTGACGTCGCGCTCGAGGGATCGCTGGTGGATTTTGCGCAACGCCTCCTGATCCGTGGCCATGACGACAATCGGCTGGACGGACAGGGGATTATAGACGTTGCCTGCCCCGTCGCGGTATGGTTCTCCAATGATCTCCTTGGTCTGGGCGACGATCCCGGACATGAGAAATGCGGTAACGTTCAGTTTTTGCCACACGGCAAGGTCATCGCGAAGGATGACGGCGATCTTGGTATCAAACATGCGAACTCAATCTGGCTGTGGTTACGAAAGAGAAGCGATCCTAGCGCCTCGGGGCGTCGGCGATCTTGAACGTTCGTGCAAATTCGAAGGGATCGTGCAGGCACCCTCCAGCGAAGGCATAGAACGCATCGAAGCGCGCTTTCATGGCAACGCCTATGCACCGCACCGTCATGATACCTATGCGCTGGGTGTCACGCTTTCCGGCGTCCAGACCTTTTCCTATCGGGGGAAATCGCATTTCAGCACGCCCGGAAAGGTAATCGTGCTGCATCCGGACGAAGTTCACGATGGCGGCGCAGGCACCGATGAAGGCCTGCGCTACCGTATGCTTTATCTTCCGCCCGAAAAAACGACTGAGGCGGGATATAATGCGCTGCCCTTCGCCCAGAATCCCGTCATTGAGGATGAGGAATTCCGGCAATGCCTCATCGAGGCGCTTGGCAATCTGGAAGGCGAGCCGGACAATCTGCTTCTCACCGACTGGCAATCGAGACTGGCGGATTTGCTCTGGAAACATTCAAACGGAAGCGCCAGAACCATCAAACGGATCGACCGGATCGCCGTTTTACGGTGCCGGGACTATCTGCTGGAGAATAGCGCCGACACCGTCGGCTCTGAAGAGCTGGAACGGATAAGCGGGCTCGACCGCTTCACGCTCTTTCGGCACTTTCGTTTCCTGTTCGGCACCAGCCCGCACCGTTATCTCATCATGCGCCGACTGCAAAAATGCAAGGACATGATGCGTGCGGGTGCGGGCCTTGCGGAAACGGCATTTGCCTGCGGTTTTGCGGATCAGGCGCATTTTACCCGACATTTCAAAAATGCCTTCGGCATGCCGCCTGGCCGCTGGCTCAACCTTGTTTCGCATTGATCATTCCGGAAACAGGATCGACCGGTGAGCCGCAGCACCCGCCATGGCGCCGTCTCCCACCGAAAGGGCGACCGAGCCGGCAGGCCTTGCCACATCACCGCAGGCGAAGATGCCGCGGGCGGTGGTCTGTTTCATGGGATCTGTCACGATGGTCGATCCCATCGGCCCCTCCTCCACGGCGCAGCCAAGTTTTTCCAGCCAGTTCGAGGCGATCCGCAATTTCGGCTGGGTGAAAAGGCCAGCCAATGCGATGCTGCGTCCATCCGCCAGAACAACATCCGCATGCCCCGTAATTTCCCGGATGCGGGTTGTTTCCACCCGCACGCCCCGGTCCGACAACAATGCTTGCCGATCCCCATCCGGCTCGAATACGCCATTGGTAAAAAAGGTCGTGTCGCCCCAGTCGGGCAGCATCAATGCGTGGTGAATGGCCAAAGGTGAAGCGGCGATGACGCCGATCTTTTCCTGATTGAGTTCGTAACCATGGCAATAGGGGCAATGGAAGACCGAAGAGCCCCAACGCTCTTTCAGCCCGGCAATAGCAGGCAATTTATCGGTGACCCCCATGGCGAGGATGAGCCGGTCCGCTGTCTCACGGCGTTTGCCATCGATCTCGACTACAAAATCGCCGGAGGAGCCTTCGGCATCGGTCACCCTGCCCTCGACCCAATCTATGGTCGGGTAACGTTCGATCTGGCGGCGCGCCTCGGTGATAATCTCACCCGGCGCCTTGCCATCCTGGCCGAGAAAACCGTGGGAATGGCTGGCGAAACGGTTTCTCCGTTCACCGGCGTCCACCACCAGAATGTTTTTTCTGGCGCGTCCAAGCTGCAGGGCGGCCGAGAGGCCGGCATAGCTGCCGCCGATAATGATGACGTCGAATTTCATGATGCACCCATCGTTTCAGGAAAGAGGCGGAAGTGCCCGTTCATCTCACGATACTTATATTGTTACGTGATTTTCAGAATCAATAGTCACGCAACTTATATTGTTACGTCACCTCGAAAGTGATAGCTTCAGTGTAAACAGACGGGTTTGAACAATGAGACACGACACGCGCCTTTCACGGGTGCTGCATATTCTGATCCATATGGAAAATCATAAGGGTGCGGCGACATCCGAGAGCATCGCGGCGATGCTCCAGACCAATCCGGTGGTGGTGCGCAGGACAATGGCCGGCTTGCGCGAGCATGGTTATGTCTCGTCGGAAAAAGGCCATGGCGGTGGGTGGGTGCTGGCGCGGCCGCTCAGCGAAATCACGCTGCTCGATATTTACCGGGCGCTTGGCGCACCGGAACTGTTCTCAATCGGGCTGGCGGGCGACAATCCGAACTGCGTCATCGAACAGGCTGTCAATGCAGCACTTTTCGAGGCCATGAAAGAGGCGGAAAACATTCTGCTATCCCGTTTCGGAAGCATTGCCCTTTCGCAGCTGGCACAGGAGTCCATCAGCCGCTGGTCCAGGGTTTCCAACCACCCTTCCGCGATGGAGCAGCTTTAGGGCGCGGATAAGGGCCGCAAAGAAAAACCGCCTGCCCGGAGGCAGGCGGTTTTATCATATCAGTAGGCCCGTTACGGCTGGGTCTGCGTGCCGCCCGTATTCGGGCTTGCCGGTGCGGTGTTGTTCGCAGGCGGTGTTGCCGGAGCGGTCGGAGCCATGGGCGCCGGTGCCTGATCCGTTGCCGCAGGCGGCGTGGTGGAGGATGTCGTGGCCGGATCGGTGGTCGGGCCGCTCATCTGCGACCAGGCGAAAACGCCCACCAATACGACGACGATGATCGCCAACCACGGCACCCAGGACGACGACGTGCGGGCACGCGGTTCATTGCTGATATTCACTTCCGGACGAAGATCGCGGTCCGGACGCGGGTTGTTGGGATCGAATGTCATGGTGTTTCCTCCTCTTCATTCTGCGGAGAAAACGACGTTCACGGGATTTTGTTCCGATTCCTTCCACAGCGCTTACAACCGACAAGGTTCGGGCGTTTGCTGAAGCGCCTCCGCCAGCACCGTCATGACCTGCGGACCTGCCATTTGCGACACATTGAAACGCATGAAACCGGAGGCGTTCTGCGAGGAACTGAACACATTGCCGGGGGCCAGCACCACCTGCCGCGAAAGCGCGCGGCGCGCCACATCAGCGGCATCGACCCCGTCCGGCAGGCGGCACCATAAAAACATGCCCGCCTGCGGTTCGATCCACGGCACACATCCGACCGACCTCAGACGCGCCGCCACCTCCGGCATCGTTGCCGCAAGACGCTGCCTCAGCGCCTCGATATGCTTGCGGTAACTGCCATCGGTCAAAAGCGACAGGATCAGCGCCGCCGAAAAATGCGTTCCGCCAAAAGTGGTGGCGATCTTGAGATCGGTCAGGGCTTCCACCCAAGCCATGGGTGCTGCAATGAAACCGCACCGCACGGAGGCCGACAGTGTTTTTGAAAAACTGCCTATCTGGACAACGCGGTTCAGACCATCGAAGGCCGCCAGCCGGGGCGCGGCCTGGGTTTCGAAATCGGCAAAAATATCATCCTCGATGATGGTCAGCCCCACCTGCTCGGCGAGCATCAGCAGGCGATGGGCGGAAACGGCGGAAAGCCTTGCACCTGTCGGATTATGGATTGCGGAATTGGTGATATAAAGCCGGGGCTGATGGTCTTTCAGTGCCTGCTCGAAAAGCACCAGATCCGGTCCGGTCGGCGTATAGGGAACACCGACGATCTTCACCCGATGCGCCCGCAAAAGAGCATGGAAATTGAAGTAACACGGGTCATCCACAACAACCGTATCCCCCGGTTGCAGCAGGAAACGGCACAGAAGATCGATCGCCTGCGTGCCGGAATCGGTGAGCATTATCTGGCCGGCGCCCGCCTGCACCCCGTGTTCGGCCAGCCGGCGCGACAGCAGCTGGCGCAACGGCAGCAGCCCCATCGGGTTGCCGTAATCCGTCAGCAGGGCGGCGTCGGCGCGGGCAAGCCCGCGCATCGCCCGCCTCAACGCTTCCTGCGGCATCCACGATGCGGGAAGCCAGCCGCAACCGGGTTTGGCGAGAACGGAACCTTCATCCAGCGCCTGCCGCGAGACCCATAAGGGATCCACCGCCCTATCGAGCTGCGGCTCGATATCGGCGAGCGACAGGGGCGCAAGCGGGCCCGAAACGAAAAAACCGGAGCCGGGGCGCGAGCTTATCGTACCATCCGCCACGAGCCGGTCATAGGCCTCGACAATGGTGGAGGTGGAAACCTGCATGGTCTTCGCCAGCGCCCTGACCGACGGCAGGCGCGCGCCCGGCACGAGGCTGCGCGAGGCGATGCGTTGCCGCACACTTGCCATCACCTTTTCTATGCGCGTGCCCGTAGCGACTTGTCCGTCCAAACTTTCCTCCAACTGTACCGCTTGTGATACCATAACAGTTTGTTGAAATTGTATATGATTGTCGCTGTTCCTGCCAGCCATTCGGGATCAAGAAAGGCAAAACGCAGGAGTTGACAATGGACAAGACGACGAGCGGCTGGCTGAGCGGCCTGACAGGCGTGGTGATATTCAGCGGTTCGCTGCCCGCGACACGCATTGCGGTAACGGGTTTCGATCCGGTGTTCCTGACCGTCGCCCGTGCCAGCATTGCCGGCCTGCTGGCGCTGGCGCTGCTGTTTCTGTTCAGGCAAAGGCGCCCGGCGCGCGATGATCTGACATCGCTTTTCATCGTCTCGCTCGGTGTCGTGGTGGGCTTCCCGCTATTGACCGCGCTCGCCCTGCGGCATGTCACCTCGGCGCATTCCATCGTTTTCGTGGGGCTCTTGCCGCTCGCGACAGCAATCTTCGCCGTGCTGCGCGGCGGAGAACGCCCACGCCCGGTGTTCTGGTTCTTTTCCTGTCTTGGAAGCGCGCTTGTTGCGGGGTTTTCCCTGTCGAATTCGTTTGCCGCCGGGATCGAGGCCTCACTGGCCGGCGATCTTCTGATGCTCGGCGCAATCATCGTCTGCGGGCTCGGCTATGCGGAGGGTGCTGCCCTTTCCCGCAAGCTGGGCGGCTGGCAGGTCATTTCCTGGGCGCTGGTTCTTTCCCTGCCGGTAATGTTGCCGCTTGCTTTCTTCACCGGGCCGGAAACGCTTGCCGGCATCGACCCGCAGGCCTGGGCCGGCCTTGCCTATGTTTCCCTGTTCAGCATGCTGATCGGCTTCATCTTCTGGTATCGCGGACTGGCGCTTGGCGGCATCGCAGCCGTCGGCCAGCTGCAACTGCTTCAGCCCTTCTTCGGGCTCGCACTTGCCGCGACTCTGCTGCATGAGGAGGTGAGCCCGGCCATGATCGCCGTTACGCTTGTCGTGGTGCTCTGTGTTGCAGGCGCGCGAAAATTCGCGCGCTGAAGGCCGCCATCGTCAGCTCGAACGGCGGTCCACCCAGCGATGCCATGCATCCTCACTGCCGTTGAAGACATTGAGATCGATGCGGCCATCGACGCCATGCGACAGGCCGGAACCGGAATATTGCCAGAACAGCCACTTGCGGCCGGGATAAACCACTGACGGATGCTGGGCGACGGCGCGCAACCAGAAGGGGTAGTCCTGGAATTCGCCCTGGAGGTTGTCCTTGTAAAAATCGGGCGCCGTATAAATGATCGGCCGCTGGCCATAATGGCGCTCGAGCTTGTCCATGAAGACGCGCATCTTTTCCAGAACGCGTTCGCGGGAATGGCGCATCTTGCAGCTCGATTCGCCGTTATATTCCACGTCGATAACCGGCGGCAGCGCGTCCGGGTCGCGCGGTACATTACGAATGAACCAGTCCGCCTGTTCGCTGGCGTTGCGGCACCAATAGAAGAAGTGGTAAGCGCCGCGGCGAATGCCCGCTTCCTTCGCGCGCTGCCAGTTGGTGCGGAACATCGGATCGAGATGGTCGCCGCCATCCGTCGCCTTGATGAAGGCGAAATTGGCGCCGCGCGTGCGCAGCTGCGGCCAGTTTATATTGGCCTGCCAGCGGGATACATCCACCCCGTGGACCTGAAAATGACGCGGCTGGACCCTGCCGAAATTGATCGGCTTGGCATCGCTGAAGCTGGAGCGGAAAATGCGCGAGCGAATCTGCGCACCGGCGCTCGCCGCCGGGGCCGCAGCCATGGCCAACTGTACCGGACGCTCCATCTGGTTGATCGCGGGACGCTCCGCCGGCCGCACCATTCCGGCCGCCTGTGACGGAACCGGCAAACGGATTTCAGGTGCATTCTGCGTTAACGACGCCCTGGGGGTGACAGCGGAAAAGGCCTTGGGTTCGTCAGGCACCGGCCCGCCCCATGCCAGAACTTCCTGCCGCGGCTGGGCGGCGATGGCCTGGGTACCGACGCCTGCCTGCGGCACCGGTGCGGATGGCGTGACCGAACTCGTCGTTTCCTTCGAGGGCAAGCCGGCCATCAGGCTTTCCGGCCCGGAACTGGACGTGCAGCCTCCAAGCAGGAAGCAACCGAAGAAAAGTGCTGGCACAGCCGATGAACGCATGAGAACCCGTACGCAAAACAAATCGGGGGCACTCTGATGCCGCCCGGAGACCTCGAAATACAAATGCTAACGGAAGATTATCAAAAAAGACTGAATCTTATCTTTACGTCGGCACCCGCCGATGCGCCCGTCATTTCTGGCAGGCGAAACGGTTCGAGTTCTCGCGCAGCGGCGCGGCTCAGGCCGTCATGGCGGTCAGATCGACAGTGTCGGCACCGGGAGAATTTCTCTTGATCGATTCGATCGCATGGATGGCCGACGCCTTCGCCTTGTATCCTTCCGACGAGAACATTGTTTCCCCGTTGGATGCCTTGAAGCGAAAACGGTATTCACCGGCCTTGTCCTGATAGATTTCGAATTTGTACATGATCTTTGCGCCTCCTTTCGCGCGGTAGTCCATCAGCCGCAACTCTGTTCGGCCTCGATCACTTTCGCAACGGAAAATCGTCGATCTCAATGAGCCGTACCCAGGCTCGAGCGATTTCAAGCCCGGCTGCATCGGCCATTTCTGCGCGCAAGCCACGGTGGTCACGATAATTCTCCAGCCAGCCCGGCGACATTCTTTCGACGGAAGCAGGAAACGCCTGACACCAGCCGTCAACCACGGCGGTCGAGGCCTCGAAATGGAATTGCGTGCCATAGACTGCCCGGCCGATGCGAAAGGCCTGATTTCGTGTCGCGCCATTGGTCGCAAGCCGCGTGGCGTCCGGCGGAAGCGTAAATGTATCGCAATGCCACTGAAAAATCGGGAAGGTCTTTTCCAGCCCGGCCAATAGCGGATCGGACACGCCCTCTTCCGTCAGGGATATATCCTGCCAGCCGAATTCCGGCGGCCCCGAGAGAATATTCTCTCCGCCATAGGCGCGCGCCAGCAACTGGCTGCCGAGGCACACACCCATGACCGCTTTACCAGCATCGCCAAAGGCTTTCATGAGAAGGGAGAGATCGGCAAGATACGGATAAAGCGCATCGTCAAGCGCGTTCTGTTCGCCGCCCAGAACGACGAGCGCATCATGGTCGGCGGCATCGGTAGGGAGAGGCTCACCCGCATAGGCGCGGATGACGTGGATTTCCGCCGCCGCTTCTTCCAGCGCTACGCCGAGCTGCCCATGCGGTGTACCCGCCATGTTTTCTATGATTGCGACGCGCATAAGACCTCGTGGAGACGACAATGGATTCAACCGGCCAAGAGTGCCGATCGAATCCAGCTTCACCACGAGAAAAATCGATTTTCAAGAGCCGCGACATCGTCAGTGCGACGACAGGCGGATGACCTGATCTGGTGCGCCTTAGAATTCACGCGCCAGCTTGGCGTCTGCCGAATGCCGGTTGCCGCCGCGAACGGCGAAGAACAGGAAAATCGCGGCCCAAAGAATCGATTTTTCCGCGCCGTCAAGACCTTCCGCCTTTACGATGCCGTGAAAATAAACGGTTACCAAAAGAACGATCATGGCCGCGAAGGATGCCGGCCGTGTGAACAGGCCGATGGCGACCAGAATTCCGCCGAAAAATTCCGTGGCGGCAAGCAGCGGCGACCAGAAGACGCCGGGATAAAAGCCGAGGCTCTCCACCATGCCGACCGCGCCGAAAGGATTGACGATCTTGCCGAACCCATGGGTGACGAGGAGAAGCCCGGCCGTTACGCGCAGGATCGTCTCCACCAGATCATGTGTCGCATTATAAAGCGGTGCGACCGCCGGAACGAAAAGACGCTGACGATTATTCTCGAACTGGGCCATAGGATCTCCACGTTTCAGCCTTCGACAGCTTCTCTGTTCGCAAAGCCGCATGATAAGAACAAGCGTACGCCCGGTAAAACATGAGTATTATAGTTGACATTATCGTGAACATTATTGCCGCCGGGCGGTGAAGGAGACGTGAGGATGACCGAGACCAAACCCCGCATAACCATCCGCTACTGCACGCAATGCAACTGGCTGCTTCGGGCAGGCTGGATGGCGCAGGAAATCCTGCAGACCTTCGCTTCCGATGTCGGCAAAGTCAGCCTCGTTCCCTCAACCGGCGGCCTGTTCGAGATCACCGTGGACGGCACGACCATATGGGAACGCAAACGCGATGGCGGTTTTCCCGGCCCAAAAGAACTCAAACAGAGAATCCGTGACATCATCGACCCGGAGCGCGACCTCGGCCATGTGGACAGAACGAAGCATGAAGGGCTCGACACCTGACCCGGCGACATGTTTCAACAGCCCCAACCAAGTTTTTTCCCTTTAAAATCAATGATCGTCATAAAAGTTCAAAAAGTCTGTTGACACCGGGCGGCTGCCCTCGTACATCGCTCTCCGTCGCCCAGATGGCGGAATTGGTAGACGCGCCAGCTTCAGGTGCTGGTACTCGCAAGGGTGTGGAGGTTCGAGTCCTCTTCTGGGCACCATTCCATTTTTGATCTTAGCCAGATCAAGAACTTAGCCGAAAAAACAGCAACATATAGCCGACCGGTAAACGCCGGGAAGCGTGTTGCTTTTTTCGCTTTTTCCAGTTGTGAAAAAACTGCTAGCTAGGCCACTTCCGTTTTACCGGAAGCCCCGCCGTCCTGTCAGAATTATGATTGACCTTGCAGCGTTACGGCTGAGCGTCCTTGTCGCCGCTGTTTTGCGAATGCTGTTCGCAATTCGGCGTACAGGACAGAACGGTCCGCTCCGTCTGCCGGAAAACACGCACCGTATTGCCCTCGTCGATAGAGACGAGAATGCGTTCATCCACGATTGGATTGCCATCGGCATCCAGAAGCACGAGATTGGTTGTGCCGAAACTGCGACCCGTCAAAACAATCGTGGTGGCATCGGCAACCGTGGCATCGGCGACTTTGGAGTTGCCGACGATAACCTTGCTGACGGCGCGGTCGAGACGAAGGACACGGGCGTGATTCATCGAAACGCGCAAAATGTCATCCTCAGCAAAGGCGGGCTGCAGCGAACCCGATAGAAAGACGGACAAGCCGACCACAATTTTCGCCAATTTTCCGGATGACACGCGTTTGGCCCTTGCTCACTACCCGCACTTTATTGCTCCACAGAATGCGCGGTTTTAGTGAATGAAGCGTTAAATGGCGGAAATCCGCAACGAGGATGGTAACCATTCGTAATGTATTGATATTTTCACGTCTCTTTGCCCCGCGTCAAAACTGAACAGCTGCGCCTCTTTCAACCGAAACTTAGCCGGACGAGAGAAATGGCCAGCGTCTGAATATATTTGTTTATCAGCAAATATAAAAATGCAGACAATACTTTTCGTTTTTATTTACCAAGAGAAACTCATCCTGCCGTTTACTTTGAGTTAATCGTTTTTTTTAAGCGCTTGGAAATCGCTCCGTTGTAGTTTGAACCCAACCGAACAACGGAGAACAGTTGTCGGCGTGCTGAACCAACACAAGTTAGGAGAGACCCTATGACCAAGATTTTCGCTCGTTTCCTCAAGGATGAATCCGGTGCTACTGCAATCGAATATGGTTTGATTGCTGCACTTATTTCCGTTGGCATCATCGGTGGTACCACGGCAGTCGGCGGTAAGCTGAAAGACACTTTCACTTTCATCAGCACCTCGTTCACGAACTCGAAAGCCTCCACCGGCGGCGTTTGATTGATAAAAAGTATAATGCAGGTGATTTACCCAGAATTGGGAAATCACCTGCATTTGCTATTCTTCCAGCTGAATTGGATAGATTAAGGCAGGGTAATCATGATCGTTGCAGCGATTTTTCTTATTGTCCCGCTCTGCCTCAGTTTCGCTGCCTTGAACGATCTTTTCAGCATGACGATCCCCAACTCGATAACCGTCGTGCTCTTGCTATCTTTCGCTTTCGTTGCGCCCCTGTCGGGAATGGATTTGCAGACTTTTATCTTAAGTCTCGCAGGCGGCCTCGCCGTTTTTCTCTGCTGTTTTATGCTCTTCGCTGCCAATGTCATGGGTGGAGGAGACGCAAAACTGTTGACTGGAGCGGCAGTCTGGTACGGCTTCAACATTTCTCTCATAGAATTTTTACTTGCGGTGACGCTGATCGGCGGCGCATTGACAGTTGGCATACTACTGCTGAGATCACGGTCACAGGAAATCATAGCCATCGGCATACCGATCCCTGATTCCCTTATGGTTGCCAAGAAGATTCCATACGGTATCGGTATCGCTGCAGCGGGGCTTCTGACCTATGGGAATTGCCCCCTCGTAAAAGCGGCGATCACAAGCCTATACTAGATCAGGATTTCGATCCCAATCGTTTATAGAATTGTTAACTACAAATCCAAGCACACTATTAACCATAATTATACCAATCGCGCGCCATCCTCGGGGAAGAAGAATCTGATTCCCTCAAGGATCGAGCATGAAACCGTCGCGTATCTTCATTCTTTCCGTTGCTCTGGTGGCCGCCGGTCTTGCCGGCCTTGTCGCCATGCAGATTTCCGGCGCGAAGCAGGTCATCGAAAAAGCAGAAACGATCATCCAGAAAGAACCGACGGTCAACGTTCTCGTCTCTTCGGTCAATCTGCCCGTCGGTAGCCGCCTGAACGACAGTTCCGTGCGCTGGACACCCTGGCCACAGGGCAATGTGGTCGACAGTTTCATAACGGAAGCGAAAAGGCCTGACGCCATCACCGAACTCACCGGCGCGGTCGTGCGGCTGCCTCTGTTCGAAGGTGAACCGATCCGGCCGGAAAAAGTGGTCGATTCCAGCACGCGCATCATGTCCTCGCTTTTGCCGGCCGGGAAACGCGCTGTCGCCACCGAGATTTCCGTCTCGACAGGCGCAGGCGGTTTCGTTCTGCCGAATGACCGGGTCGATGTGATCATGGTCCGCAAGGGCGACAACAACAACTTTCTGACCGAAAATGTTTTGAACAATGTTCGTGTCCTGGCAATCGATCAGCAGATCAAGGAAGGCGAGGACGGAACGTCGGCGGTGGTTGGCGCAACCGCCACGCTCGAACTCACACCGGAACAGGCGAAGATCATAACGGTGGCGCAGCAAATGGCGGACCGTCTCACGCTTGCTTTGCGCTCCGTCGCCGATGCGCAGGAAAACGATACGCTTTCGGCTGGCCATCTTCTCAGCGGCGGTTCCGGACAGCCGGAAATTCAGGTGATCAAATCCGGCTCGATCGTGAAGAGCGGTCAAGGAGCATCACAATGACCGGAAGGCTCATGACAAATCGTCTCAACCAACGCCTGCGTTCATCGATAGCGGGTGGGCTCGCATTCTGCCTGGCCTTTTCAGGCGTTCCCGGCCAGCATTCCCCCAAGTTTCTGCGCGTCAGCGAAGCGGAGGCGCAAAGCGCAAGCATCGTGCGGATTACCGAAAGCGGCACAGGCATTCGCAAGCGCTTAAAGCTGGGTTTAAACAAGGCGCTGGTCATCGACCTGCCCGAAGATGCACACGACATTCTCGTTGCCGATCCGAGCCTTGCCGATGCCGTCACCCGCACGTCCAGGCGTATTTATCTTTTCGGTAAAACGGTAGGACAGACCAACATTTTCATTTTTGGTGAGGGCGGCCGGGAAATCGTCAGTCTCGATCTGGAAGTAGAGCGGGACATCTCCGGACTCGAGGCGAATATTCGCCGTTTCATTCCTGAGTCGGATATCAAGGTAGAAATCGTTTCGGACAACATCGTTCTTACAGGATCGGTGCGTACACCGCAGGACTCCGCACGCGCCGTTCAACTTGCCGACGCCTTTCTAAAAGGCGGTGAGGCCACCACCCGTAATATATCTCTGACAGGCGGTGACAATGGCGGCGATGCAGCGATTTTTGCGGAGCGCCGGCAGGTATCGCAAATTGTCAACATGCTGACGATTGAGGGGGAAGATCAGGTAACACTGAAGGTTACCGTCGCCGAAGTGAGCAGACAGGTTCTGAAGCAACTCGGCTTCAACGGCTCCATCAGCAGTTCAACAAGCGGTAATGGTTTCGAATTTGCGAATCCGTCTAATCTTGGCAATGTGATCGATGGCGCGTCAAGAATTGCCAGTGGTGCGATAGGCTCGGGGTCTCTCAGATTCGCTTCTTATCTCACTGCAATGGAGCAGGCGGGCGTCATGCGTACATTGGCGGAACCAAGCCTGACGGCTATTTCCGGAGAGCAGGCAAAGTTCTACGTCGGAGGCGATTTCAGAATTGCCGGAGAACAGGAAGTCGACATCGACGAGGACACCGGGCGGCCCACAATACGCGCACGACCAATACTGTCGATTATGGCATCACGTTAAACTTCAAGCCTGTGGTGCTTTCGCCAGGCCGAATAAGTCTCAAAATTGAAACCAATGTTTCCGAGCCCACCTACGAAGGCAATGTTGTAACCGGTAATTCGGGCCGCACGGTCCCAGGTTCGACCTACATGTCGGTAAGAAAGCGCGAAACCTCCACAACGGTCGAGCTTCCCTCGGGGGGATCGATCGTGATCGCAGGTCTCGTTCAGGACAATGTCCGTCAGGCCATGTCCGGGCTTCCGGGCATGTCGAAAATCCCGATTTTCGGCACGCTTTTCCGCAGCAAGGACTTCCTCCGCAACGAAACCGAACTGGTCATCATCGCAACGCCCTATCTGGTGCGGCCCGTTGCCCGCAATCAGATCGCCCGGCCAGACGATAACTTCAATCCGGAAAACGACGCAGCCATGTATTTCATGAACCGCGTCAACAAGGTCTATGGCCGCAAGGATCAGGTTCAGGCCGCGCCCTATCAGGGGTCAGTGGGGTTCATCTACAAATGACGACACGCACACAAAATCCCCTCATTACAGCAAGCCCGGTCAGGGCAGGAAACGTCATGAAGGAACCCTATTCCTCCTTTTCCCCCTACCTTTCCGGAAGACGGATCGGCCTCGTCGTCGTTGCCGCGCTTGCCGCCGGCCTGTTGCAGGGCTGCGCACGCGATCCGATGACCACCAACGCCATTCCCGACGATTATCGCACACGCCACCCGATTACCCTGTCGGAAGCGGAGCATTCGCTGGATATTCCGGTCTCGGCCAGCGACAGCCGGCTGACCACAGCGATGGCGGATAATGTCCGCGGTTTTGCCCAGAATTATGCGTCGATGTCGACCGGGATCATCAATATTCAGACCCCGTCGGGATCGGCCAATTCGGCGTCCGCGTCACGAATGGCGAAACAGATTCGCTCGACGCTTTCCGGCGCGGGTGTGGCGCCGGGCAACATCATGGAGACGCGTTATGCCGCTTCCCCTAATGGCGACGCCTCCCCCATCCGCCTGAGCTATGTCGCCGTTACCGCCATGACCGGCCAGTGCGGCCAATGGCCCGAGGATCTCTCGGATAATACCTTCGCCAACAAGAACTGGTACAATTTCGGGTGCGCGTCCCAAAGCAATCTCGCGGCGCAGATTGCCAATCCCATGGATCTGGTCGGTCCGCGCGGCATGAGCCCGATCGATGCCGAGCGCCGCGCGGTTGTCATCGACACCTATCGCGGCAAGACTTCGACCGCGGCAACAGATTGATGCGAATCCAACATTTGTCACGGCAGGAACGACGATGAGCGCTGTAGAATATGATATCAAGCCAAGCGGCGGCACAGAAGCCGAGCCGCCCGTGCGCGCTTCGGATATGGACCACCTGCGGCCCCTGCCCCGCATTTCCGTTCACGCTTTCTGCGTCAGCGACAATATGCAAAGCGTCATGGACGCATTGTCCAGCGACCGGCGCATGAGCAAGGTCACCCTGCGGGTGACCAAGGGCGATATCAATGCGGCAGCCACGATGTTTTCCACGTCGCCCACGCCCAATCTCATCGTTCTTGAAACGGCAAGCTCACCCGCCTCGCTGCTGGACGATCTCGCGCCTCTGGCGGAGGTTTGTGATCCTTCCACGCGTGTCATCATCGTCGGCCGGCACAACGATATAACGCTCTATCGCGATCTCATCCGTAATGGCATTTCCGAATATCTCGTCGCCCCGGTCAATATGGCCGATCTCCTGGCTTCGATCGCCGCGATTTTCGTCGATCCGGAAGCGGAGCCGCTGGGCCGCAACATCGCCTTCATTGGCGCCAAGGGCGGCGTAGGCTCGTCCACCATCGCGCATAATTGCGCCTTCGGCATTTCGAGTCTTTTCTCCACGGAAACCATTCTGGCGGATATGGACCTTGCCTATGGAACGGCGAATATCGATTTCGATCAGGACCCTGCCCAAGGCATGGCTGAAGCGGTCTTTTCGCCGGAGCGACTGGACGAGGTATTTCTCGACCGTCTCTTGACGAAATGTTCCGATCATCTGTCGCTTTTGGCAGCGCCGTCTCTTCTCGACAGGACCTATGATCTCGATCGTCAGGCGTTTCTGCCGATCCTCGAGGTTTTGCAGCGCAGTGCCCCGGTTGCGGTTCTCGATCTTCCCCACCAATGGTGCGACTGGACGCGGGCAGTCCTTTCGGAAGCCGATGAGGTGGTCATAACGGCGGTTCCCGATCTCGCAAACCTGCGCAATACGAAGAACCTCTTCGACGCGCTGATCAAGCTGAGACCCAACGATAAATTGCCGCATCTCGTTCTCAATCAGGTCGGCATGCCCAAGCGTCCGGAAATCGCGCTGGCGGATTTCCTTGAGCCGCTGGAAATCGAGCCGATCGCGATCATCCCATTCGACGCACAATTGTTCGGAAATGCCGCCAATAGCGGCCGTATGATCAGCGAGATGGATGAAAAATCCCAGACGGCGGAAACCTTTTCGCAAATCGCCCACACCATCACAGGCCGCTCCGTACTGCGCAAAAGCAGGCGCGGCGGTCTGGAAAAACTGAAGAATATTCTCAAGCGCAAGTAGGTCTTCTGCCTGCGTCCTTAGACGGAAACGCCGATGTTCGGAAAACGCGGGCCTGAAGGCCCAGCCAGAAGCACGAAGCCGGATCTTGCTGCACCTGCGCCCATGCAGGTGACGACAGCGCCTGAGCCTCGTTCTGCTGCAATTGACACTCTTGAACCTGGCCAATTACCGGCAATGCGTCAAGCAACCGCAAGCGCACCGCCCGCGCAGAGAAAACGCGCCCGCACGGAAGATTACTACAATACCAAGAGCCAGGTATTTTCCGCACTTATCGATACGATCGACCTATCGCAGCTCGCCAAGCTCGACGCGGAAAGTGCGCGCGAGGAAATTCGCGATATCGTCAACGACATCATCACGATCAAGAACTTCGCCATGTCGATTGCCGAGCAAGAAGAACTGCTCGAAGATATCTGCAACGACGTTCTCGGTTACGGGCCGCTGGAGCCGCTTCTCGCACGCGACGACATTGCCGATATCATGGTCAACGGTTCCGGCCAGACCTTCATCGAAGTCGGCGGCAAGACCATCGAATCCGATATCCGCTTTCGTGACAATGCGCAATTGCTTTCCATCTGCCAGCGCATCGTCAGCCAGGTCGGCCGACGCGTGGATGAATCGAGCCCGATATGCGATGCGCGCCTGCCGGATGGATCGCGCGTCAACGTCATCGCTCCGCCGCTTGCCATCGACGGTCCGGCGCTGACGATCCGAAAATTCAAGAAGGACAAGCTGACACTCGACCAGCTCGTACGTTTCGGAGCGATTACGCCCGAAGGCGCGACATTGCTCAAGATTATCGGTCGCGTCCGCTGCAATGTCGTCATTTCGGGCGGCACCGGCTCGGGTAAGACGACGCTTCTCAACTGCCTGACGAGCTTCATCGACAAGGATGAACGCGTCATCACCTGTGAAGACACCGCCGAACTGCAGCTGCAGCAACCGCATGTGGTGAGGCTCGAAACGCGTCCGCCCAATATCGAAGGGGAAGGCGAGATCACCATGCGCGATCTCGTCAAGAACTGCCTTCGCATGCGGCCCGAACGCATCATCGTCGGCGAAGTGCGCGGACCGGAAGTTTTCGACCTTCTCCAGGCCATGAACACCGGTCACGACGGTTCGATGGGAACACTTCACGCCAATACGCCACGCGAATGCCTCAGCCGTATCGAATCGATGATCGCCATGGGCGGCTTCACCCTGCCGGCCAAGACCGTGCGTGAAATCATTTCGGGATCGATCGATGTCGTCATTCAGGCGGCGCGTCTGCGCGACGGCTCGCGCCGGATAACGCAGATTACGGAAGTGATCGGCATGGAAGGCGATGTCATCGTCACCCAGGATCTGATGCGATACGAAATCGAAGGCGAAGATGCGAACGGCAAGCTGATCGGCAGACACATATCGACCGGTATCAGCAAACCGCATTTCTGGGATCGCGCACGTTATTACGGCGAAGAAAAACGTCTGGCGGCCGCGCTCGATGAGATGGAAAAGACATCCTAAGGGAAAGCGACTGCCATGGACCCGACAATAGTGTTACTGGCCGTACTTGTCGCCATCTCGGCAGGAGCACTCGCCTACGTCTTTCTTTTCCAGCAGATAGAGGTCGAGAAAAAGACCACAAGCCGTTTCAAGCGGGTGCAGGCCGCAGAGACGGATCACGTAAATATCAAAGCTGCACGCGATCGGGTCCAGGAACTCAGCAAGCGCCGCAAATCCATGCAGGACAGCCTGCGGGATATGGAAAAAAAACAAAATGAAAAGGCGAAAAAAGCAAAAAATGTGAGCCTGCGCGATAAACTCGTGCAGGCTGGGCTGGCAATCTCCGTTCGGCAGTTTCATCTCCTGAGCGCAGGTGCTTCGGCTTTCGCCACTCTCATCGCACTTCTATATGATCTATCATTAATAACCGCCCTGCTCATAGGCGCAGTGGTGGCTTTAGGGCTGCCCCGTTGGGTATTGGCGTTTATCCTCAAGCGCCGGCAGAAAAAATTCCTTGAGGAGTTTCCCAATGCGCTGGATGTCATGTGCCGCTCAATCAAATCCGGATTGCCGCTGAATGACGCCGTGCGACTGATCGCGTCGGATGGTCAGGAGCCGGTGAAAACAGAGTTTCAGCGGGTCGTAGACGCGCAGCAGGTTGGTATCGGGATTCCCCAAGGGATAGAGCGCATGATGCTGACCATGCCGCTTTTCGAAGTCAGCTTCTTCAGCACCGTCATCAATATCCAGGCACAGGCAGGCGGCAATCTTTCGGAGGCCTTATCCAATCTTTCAAAGGTATTGCGTGACCGAAAGAAAATGCGCGCCAAAGTGAACGCTCTGTCCATGGAGGCAAAAGCGTCGGCCGTCATTATCGGCGCATTGCCTTTCATTGTGATGCTGCTGGTGCACTTCACGTCGCCCGACTATCTTGCAGTCCTCTTCACGGATATGCGCGGGCACATCATTCTGGGTGCATCCGGACTATGGATGCTCATCGGAATTTTCATCATGCGCCAAATGATCAATTTCGATATTTGAGGTCACCGATGACGGGAAATCTCCTTTCAGACCTGACGAATCCGCAAACTATCATTGCGATTCTCGTAACAGTGGCAGTTTTCGCCACCCTTTATACGCTCATTACGCCTTTCTTCGAACGAAAGGACTTTGCCAAGCGCATGAAAGCCGTATCGTCGGAGCGGGAACTTATTCGCAGCCGCGAGCGCGAGCGTCTGGCAACTGCAACCAGAGACGGCAAGGCCTCCCTGCGTGGCAACAACAACAAGTCCGCACGGCGAATCGTTGAAAAATTCAATCTCCAGGAAGCGCTCGCCGACAAGAACACAATGAACAAGCTGCGTGCAGCCGGTTTTCGTTCGCAAAATGCGCTTAATACATTTCTTGCTGCCCGATTCATATTGCCGTTCATTTTTCTGGCCGTCGCATTCACCTGGATTTTCGTTCTCGGAAATCTTGCGGATAAAGCCTTCTTCATTCGACTGATGGCCGTTCTTCTTTTCGGCTATATCGGCTTTTATGCTCCCAATATCTACGTTTCTAACCGCATGACCAAGCGACAGGCCTCGATCAAGCGGGCTTGGCCAGATGCACTTGACCTGATGCTGATCTGCATCGAATCCGGCGTATCAATGGAAGCAGCCATGCGCCGCGTGGCGGAAGAGATGGGTGAACAGTCGCCTGAACTGGCGGAAGAAATGATCCTGACGACAGCGGAATTGTCCTTCCTTCAGGACAGGCGTGTCGCGCTTGAGAATTTTGGTATGCGCACCCAACTGGACGGTGTCAAAAGCGTGGTGCAGGCCCTCATCCAGGCGGAACGATATGGCACGCCGCTCGCACAGGCTCTGCGCGTTCTCGCGCAGGAAGGTCGAGACGAGCGAATGAATGAAGCTGAGAAAAAGGCCGCAGCGCTGCCGCCCAAACTGACTGTGCCGATGATAGTGTTCTTCCTGCCGGTTCTCATCGCCGTTATTCTCGGGCCTGCCGGCATTCGTGTCGCCGACACGTTCTAGCGACGGAAACGCGCAGGAGCGAAACCGGAAATCGTTCGATCAGGGCGCAACCCTTCTATACCTGCGAAAGCGTATCAACCAGCCGGCTTGCCGTCCTTTTTCGCCAGTTGCTGCCAGGAGTTCTGCTGCGAAAGCATGGCACGCAGATAGGTGAGGTTTGCCTGCGCCTGCTGTGGCGAGAGTTCCTGAACCGCGATGCGCTCGGCTTCGGCAAAGCGGCCCTGTAGACCGACCACGAGCGCAAGGTTCTGGCGAACGCGGCTATCGGCGCCCGGCTGGGCGATGGCGGATTGCAGATATGTTTCGGCAGTGCGCGGATCGCTCGACAGGACATAGGACATGCCGAGGTTGGACAATACGCTCGGGTCGTTCGGCTTCAGGTCAAGCGCCTGCCTGTAGCGGGAACGCGCCTCGTTCGAGCGTCCAAGTTGATCGAGCACGGCGCCCTCGGCGGAATAAAGCCGCCAGTCGGGCCGGTCCGGCGTCTGTGCCCGCTGGATGGTCGAAAGCGCCTGCTCCAGCTGGCCGGCGGCGGCCTGCGATTTGCCATAGGCGGCAAGCACATCACGGTCGGCCGGATTGGCGATGGCGATCTGCTGCATGACAGCGAGAGCCTGTGTGTTCTTGCCGGTCATCATCAGCACGCTGGCATAATTCATGCCGACCGATTTGTCCTTAGGGCTGCGCTCATAGGCTTTACCGGCGCTCTCCTCCGCCTGCCGAAGCTGCTCCATGTTCATGTGATCATAGGAGCGTGTGGCGGCGGGAATGGAGCCGGTGGACATGCGATCGGGCTTGTTGGTGCCCGCGCATCCTGAAACCGCAAGAACCAATGCGGCAAGACACGCTCCCCGCAGCAACCCTGTCCGGCCTGTCTCGCCCAAAGAAAATGCAGTCATGGCAGCGCCCCCGCCCAAGAATGATCAATCTTGCGCCCGACACACGACAGACTCACATGACGCAACTTTCGCTTAAGCAATAATCTGTTAACCCTAACAGAGCGTTAATCGCACCGATTCTCGACATTTACGGAAGCATACAATGGCGCCTTATCAGTTCATCGAACGCCCAACCCCTTTCAGCTCCAAGGCCGGCAGCACATTGCCGGTTTTCGCCGTCACGCCGGCCCATATCGAACAGGGCGCCATCGACCCTGTCGCTCTGGACTGGGCGAAGAAGGCGGGGTTCAAGGCAGAGGCAGGCGCCATCCTCCTCGTTCCTTCCGCCGATGGTTCGCTGGGCGGCGTGCTTCTCGGCCTCGGCGGCAATCCCTCGGAAATCCCCTTCATCACCGGGAAACTCGCCCGTGAACTGCCGGAAGGCGAGTGGCACATCGAGACAGCACCACTGACGGCCAATCGCCTCGCTCTCGGTTTCGGTCTCGGCAGCTACCGCTTCGACAAATACAAGACCACCAAGACGAACGGGGCAAAGCTCCTTATTCCGCAGGATGCAGAAGACGGCGAGATCAAGCGCGTTCTGGCAGGCGTTTTCCTTGCGCGCGACCTCATCAATGTTCCGGCCAACGATATGGGACCGGATGAGCTTGAGATTGCCTTCCGCGCGCTTGCCGCCCATTACAAGGCGAAGGTGAAGGTCACTACCGGCGATGATCTGCTCAAGGAAAACTTACCCCTGATCCATGCTGTCGGCCGGGCCAGCGAAAGCGCGCCGCGGCTTCTGGAGATGAACTGGGGCAAGAAGGGCAATCCGCGCCTCACCCTCGTCGGCAAGGGCGTCTGCTTCGATACAGGCGGCCTCGATATCAAACCCGCCGCTTCCATGGCGCTGATGAAGAAGGATATGGGAGGTGCGGCCAATGTCCTCGGCCTTGCGCTGATGATCATGGATGCGAAACTGCCGGTCGATCTTCGCGTTCTCGTGCCCGCGGTCGAAAACTCCATCTCCTCCAATGCCTTCCGCCCCGGCGATATCTACCGCAGCCGCAAGGGGCTGACGGTGCAGATCGACAATACCGACGCTGAAGGCCGTCTTGTTCTGGCGGATGCGCTGGCCTATGCGGACGAAGATGCACCGGACCTGATGATCGACATGGCGACGCTGACGGGCGCTGCCCGCGTCGCGCTCGGCCCGGATCTGCCGCCCTTCTATACCGATGACGAGGATTTAGCGCATGATATCGCGGAAGCCAGCATCGATACGGACGATCCGCTGTGGCGCATGCCGCTCTATATGGGCTACGACAAGGATATCCGCTCACGCGCAGCCGATATCACCAACGCGCCTTCGGGCGGCATGGGCGGATCGATCACCGCCGCCCTGTTCCTGAAGCGTTTCGTCACCAATACCAGGCGCTGGGCGCATTTCGATATTTACGGCTGGTCTCTGAGCGAGAGGCATCACTCATCGATCGGCGGGGAAGCGCAGGGTATCCGCGCACTCTTCCATTACATCGCACACCAGTTCGCGAAGTAATCTGCTGATAGGTTCGGGCTTCCACGGGCGCTTCCTCAACCGGAGCGCCCGTTCTCAATTTAGAGCATTTCCGGATGGAAAACGGGGCTCAACTTTTCCTGAAAAAGCTTAAACCAGAACCTTCTGTTCCTTGTGGTCCTCTTCGCCGAAGAACTTCAGGTAACGCTCCACTTCGGCCGGGTCGCCGGTGGCCTTTTGCGGATTGTCCGAGAGTTTCACCGCTGGCCGGCCATTGGCGTCGCTCACCTTGCAGACGATGGAGATCGGCTTGAGGCTGGCGATGGTTTTTGGCGCGCAGCCGGCAAAATCATTGGTGAGGTTGGTGCCCCAGCCGAAGCTCATGCGAACCCGGCCTTCGAAATGCCTGTAGGTGTCGATAATGGCGTCGACATCCAGACCGTCGGAGAAGATCAGCATCTTCTTGCGCGGATCGCGGCCCATCTTCTGCCACCACTCGATGATCTTTTCGCCGCCTTCGATAGGCGGCGCACTGTCGGGACGAAAACCCGTCCAGTCTGCCACCCATTCCGGCGCATTGCGCAGGAAAGCCGCCGTGCCGAAGGCGTCGGGAAGCACGATCAGCAGGTTGCCGCCATAAAGCCGGTTCCAGTCCTTCAGAACCTGATAGGGTGCTGCGGCCAGCTCCTCATTCGTTTGCGCCAGCGCTGCTACCACCATGGGCAGTTCATGTGCGTTCGTGCCCACGGCTTCGAGATCGGAATCCATGGCGAGCAGGACGTTACTCGTACCGGTAAAGGCGGGCCCGATGCCTTCCTTCAGCGCTTCGACGCACCAGCGTTGCCAAAGGAAGCTGTGGCGGCGGCGAGTACCGAAATCGGAAATGCGCAGGCCCGGCAGTTCCCGCAGCCGCTCCACCTTCTCCCACATCTTGGCCTTTGCGCGGGCATAAAGCACATCGAGCGTGAAATAACCGAGCGAACGCATGGCGCTGCGCGAGCGCAACTCGTTGATGATGGCGAGCGCCGGGATTTCCCAGAGCGTCGTGTCCATCCAGCGGCCATGAAAATTCAGCTCATATTGCCCGTCGCGCTTGAAAAGCTCGTATTCCGGCAATTGATAGCTCGACAGCCAGGAGAGGAATTCCGGCTCGAAAATCTGCGAGCGTCCGTAAAACGTGTTACCCGCAAGCCAGATGTTTTCCTTCTTGGAAAGACGCAGGGTGCGTGCATGATCGAGCTGTTCGCGCAGCTCCATCTCGTCGATCTCTTCCGCCAGCCGCACGGTCTTCGTGCGGTTGATCAGCGAAAACGTCGCGTCGACCTCCGGATAGAGTTTCCAGATCATCTGCAACATCAAGAGCTTGTAGAAATCCGTATCGATCAGGCTGCGGACGATAGGGTCGAGTTTCCAGGTATGATTGTGGACACGCGTGGCTATATCGGTCTTCGTCATACTCGCATTCCCCAATATCGGCCAAAGGTCAGAATAGCCGATGTCATTCCGCACCCCGGCAGGTATCAACCTGTCATGCGGAAGATTTATCTGAAAAAGCGACAACAAGTCCAGAGCACCGGCCAGGCAAATGCCCGCCGCCACCGCTCACGCATCGATTTTCCGAAGAGCGCAATGGGGTTTTCGGTCAGGTGCTGGAGCGATGCCGCCTCAAAAGGTCGGGTCTACGGGGTTTATGCCGGGATACCAGTCCTTGGAAACCGGGTTTCTGCCGCCGAAGCTGGAAATTCCGTTTTCATCGGTGCAGCGGTAACCCTGAACGGGAAGTCCACGGCTGCCGAAAACATTCCGGTAGGGGCCGCGCGAATATCCGGTCGAGCCAAGTGCGCTGTGGCAATTGTAACGGACCTTTGGCTGCAGCGTGCGCGGATCCTTGACGCCGGGCAGGTTTGCATAGGCATCCGGTGCGGGGGCAAAACCGTTCTGGAAAACAGTCTGCGCCTGCGCCGACGCGCTCAGCAAAACCGCCGTAAGGATCGCTGCCAATCGTGTCGCCGTTCTTGTCTTCATCGATGCCGGTCCCGAACCATCATCCAACCGATGTAGGCTGTCGGCGGCTCTCGCACAAAGGGCCGGGCAGGCACAATTTCGTGAAAGCCGCCTTTTCAGTCTTCCAGGCGTCGAAAAGCCGTCGGCTTTTCGTAAAGCCAGCCGATGCGCTCGATGGCCGCATCGAGATTTTCGCGTGCGACATTCATCGTATGGCCATTGGCATGCAGCAGCGTTTCCTCGTTTTCCATGAGGCCGACATGGCCCTTCCAGAAGACGAGATCGCCGCGACGCAATTCATCCCGCTCTATTTCCACGCCGAGCGACTTCACCTGCATGTCGGTATCGCGCAGAACCCGCCGACCCGTCATGGCCATGGAAAGCTGCACGAGGCCGGAACAATCGATACCGAAGCCGGAACGGCCGCCCCAGAGATAGGGGGTCTCGATAAAGCGCAGCGCCACCGCCACATAGTCCTCTTCAAGCGCCGCATCGACGGCGCGGCAATGGGCGGCGATGATGCCTTCGCCCTTTTCGGTCAGCAGGTAACGGGTGCCGCGTGTCTCCGCCTCGCCGACGATCTGGATCAGGCTACCCATGGACAGCGCTGCGACCGGCGGTTTGCGCAATTCAGCGGCTGGATAGAGAAAAGTGCGCGGTGCAATCACCCGATGGGTGGCGACAACGACATCGCCGATCGCCGTTTCCGGCACATAGCCGGCATAACCATCCGCATCCGCCTGCACCCATGCCCAGCCGTTCGCGTGCTCGAAAACACGGATGGTTTCGCCAGACAGCAGCTCGGTATCGATGCCGGCGGCAAGGTCCGGCGTGGGCCGCAAGCCAACAACCGGCACCGCGATCTGCGCGGACGAGCCGCTGACAAAACGTTCGGCCTGCACCACGCCCTGCAGCTTTTCATCGGCGAGATCGGAGCGGAAGACATTCAGGCGGCGGTCGAGCATCATGGGTTTCACATCCAGAGGTTAGATCTTGCGTGCCTGATCAATAATCAGATCGCCGAATTTTTCCAGATAAAGCGCACCGGCCACGGTGCGTTTTATCACGACATTGCGCTTGTCCCGCTCATCCCGAACCCGGTCGACCAGTCCGAGAGCACCGAGACTGTCGAGGGCGCGGGTAATAACCGGTTTGGTCACACCCAGCATGGCGGCGAGGCCCCGCACGGTGTGCGGCGGCGGCACAAGATAAATCTGCAGCAGGATGGCGGTTTGACGCAAGGTCAAATCCGGCTGATCGTCAATGACCTGCGCCGTGGATACACGATGCCAGAGACCCAGGGCCTCCGTGGGCGACAATTGTGCAGGCAAACCGTGACCCTTCCAGTCGTTGTCTTATCGTTTTCATTCAACCGAACGGAAAACTCAAGAACCATCCCGCACAAACAGAACCGCCGCACGGCGCAGATCAGAAAGATCGCGCGGCGCGGCGGTATTTGTTGACCCGTTTTCGAGCCATGATGTCCCCTCTGGACTTGCAGAATGAGATGCAGGAAGCGTGCCAGTTTTGATGCAACGCACAAATACTCGTAAAAACAGCGACTTAAGGCAAAAATTCCGCCTTTTGGCGAAATTTTTCGCAAAGGATAAACAGCAACAAAAACAGGCAAAAAATAATTCAATGCTTAAAAACTGCCTTCCGCCGCGACAGCGGAAGGCAAGGATATCGCGGATCAGATTTCCGCGCCACGCGCGGCATCGACCGCATCGGCACTCTGTCGCCGGTTATAGCGGATCGACGACCAGAGCGAGATGCCGATCAGGCCCGCACCGCCAAGCCCCGTGATGACCTCCGGTATATGCACCATGGTCTGCACGTACATGATGACGGACAGGATGAGGATCGCATAAAAGGCGCCGTGCTCCAGATAACGATATTCGGCCAGAGTTCCCTTCTCGACCAGCATGATGGTCATCGAACGTACATACATGGCGCCGATGCCGAGGCCGATGGCGATGATGAAGAGGTTCTGCGTCAGCGCGAAAGCGCCGATAACGCCGTCGAAGGAGAAGCTGGCATCCAGCACTTCGAGATAAAGAAACGCACCGAAGCCGCCTTTCGCCGCGCCTTCCAGCATTTCCTGGCTGCGGTCGAGAATGCCGCCGACGACTTCCACCAGCAGGAAGGTCAAAAGACCCCAGATCGCCGAATGGAAGAAGGTGTTAGCCGCGACCGGACCAAGTTCCGGATTATCGCTAGCACCGATGATGCGGGAAAAGATCAGCATGACGACCAGCACGAAGGCAATCTCGATGCCCTTGACGGAGGAATAGGTTGCAGCCTTTTCCTCGATCCAGCGCACCCAGTGCACGTCCTTTTCATGGTCGAAGAAGAAGTTGAGACCGACCATCATCAGGAAGGTGCCGCCGAAAGCCGCAATCGGCAGATGGGCGTCACGCATGATTTCCGCGTAACGTTCCGGCTGCGTGGCCGCCATCACGATTGCCGTCCACGGGCCGACATTGGCCGCGACGACCACGATGAGCAGCGGGAAGACGATACGCATGCCGAAAACGGCAATCAGGATACCCCAGGTCAGGAAGCGATGCTGCCAGACCGGTGTCATATCCTTCAGCTTGTTGGCGTTAACGATGGCGTTGTCGAAGGAAAGTGAGATTTCCAGCACCGCCAGCACGACGCAGATGAAGAAGATCGTCGCCGTGCCGCCGACCGTTCCGGTCATTTCCCAACCGAGATAACCGCCGAGGATCAAACCGACCACGGTGACGATAAAAGCCCACTTGAAGTAGGTAAGGGTGTTTTTCTGGGCAGCGCTCATGTCCGGTCGCCTCCCAAAACGAGGGCGTTCACGGACTGACGCAGGGCGTCAGGCCGCACGCAGAAAGCACGCGCGCGAAGCACATTCAGGTTTTTCATAGTTTTTAATCCGCCGGCCAATTTTTGCAGGCGGTACCGACATCGCGAGAGCGCCGTAAAACTCTCGCCAGAGGGGCCCGGCACCTTTGTTTCCTCTGCCGTTGCGAGACAAATCATCGCAGGGCTCTTTCTTACTCCTCGAAGATCACGCCTTCGTCAAGTCCCGTGATCGTGATCAAGGCCCTGAGAAAGATCAAACCTGCTCCGCGGCCAGTCCTTCAGCGGTTTCACGGCGGCGTTTGAGAGTATTTTCGCGGAAGAAGATATAAAGGCCGGAAAGAACGATCAGGCCTGCGCCGACGACGATACTCGTCTGCGGCACATCGCCGAAGAACAGCCAGCCGAAAATCACCGCCCAGAGCAGCAGCGTATATTGCAACGGTGCGACGGTGGCGGCATCGGCGAGTTTAAGCGCCCGGTTGACCAGCACATGCGCCGTCATGGCGACGACGCCGAGCAGACCAAGGAATGCCAGATCGAAACTGGACTGAACCGGCAGCCATCCCGATGGCGTGAGGAATACCGCGACAATGCCCGCAAGCGCCGCACCGATGATCTGCCAGAAGGCAAGCACCGTATCCGGCGTATTGCGCAGCTGGCGGCCGGATAACATCATGAAAGCGAAAGCGGCGCTGCCGAGGATGGAAAAGAGTGCGGCGGAGGTGAGGCTTGCCGAACTGGGCTTGAGCGCAATGAGAACGCCGACAAAACCGATGGCGATGGCAGTCCAGCGACGCCAACCCACCTTTTCTCCGAGCAGAAACGGTGAGAGCGCCGCCACATAGATGGGGGCGGCCAGCCAATAGGTCATGACATCGGCGAGCGGCAGGGCCGCGACCGCGAAATAGAAACAGAAAAGCTCTGCGGTGGAAAAGAAGACGCGCGCAAACTGAAGGCCGGGATGCTCAATTCTGACAAGGCCAGAGAGGCCGGCACGCCAGACGATCGGAACGAGGATAATAAGCGCCGCCGCGCTGCGAATGAGGATCACCTGACCCTGGCTATAGGTGGCTACGAGCCATTTTCCCATGGCGTCGTTCAGTGCGAAAAGCAGCATTCCAAGCAGCATGACGGCCACGCCGAGGCCAGTCGGCGAAAGCTTACGTATCATAGACATGTCAGTTCCGATCTCTCCCAATGGCTGCATTGGTCGTCCAGCCAGCCATCCTTTGTCAAGCCCCGAACGGCCGGGCCCGAACAATTAATAGTACTAATAATATCGGCATGTGGGATGTCAGGTGAAGATTCGCCGTTCTTCGGCTACGAGTTCCTGGAGAAAATCGACCACCGTGCGGACGCGGACCAGTTGACGGGCGGATTCGTGATAGGCCGTCCAGTAGGACCGGCTGATGGTGAGGTGCGGCATGATCCGCAGAAGTTCTGGATATTGCCCGGCGATGTAATTATGCAGGATGCCGATACCCGCACCGGAACGCACCGCCTCTGTCTGACCGGTGGCGCTGGAGATTTCAAAGGCAGCGTCCCAGTCGCGCATGATCTCACCGGTAAAGTTCAGTGAAGGCGAAAAGATCAGGTCCTCCACATAACCGATCCGCCGGTGGCGCTTCAGCGCCTCGACATCATGAGGCGTTCCATAGTCAGCCAGATAATCCGCGGAGGCATAGAGGCCCAGCGAATAATCAGTGAGCTTCGAAAACATCAGCCTGCCCTGCTCCGGCCTTTCGATGGTGATGGCTATATCGGCCTCGCGCTGCGACAGGGAGAAAGAGCGCGGCACCGGCACGAGCTGGATTTTCAGATCGGGATAACGCGCCGTCAGCCGGCCGAGCCGCGGCGCGAGGAAGGAAACGCCGAGACCATCCGGCGCGCCGATGCGCACCGTTCCCGCCACCGCCGTATCGACGCGGCCGAGATTAGCCTGGGCATTCAGCATTTCGGTTTCCATGCGCTCGGCCCCGGCAAGAAGGCGCTGACCTTCTTCGGTCAGCTCGCAGCCATTGGTGCTCCGCAGGAAGAGCTGCGTGCCGATGGCCGCTTCCAGTGCGGAAATGCGCCGGCTGAGGGTGGCATGGTTGACGCCAAGCTTTCTGGCCGCCGAAAGAAACTGGCCGCTTCGCGCCACGCTTAGAAACAAACGCACATCATCCCAGTTCACGGCACCCTCCTTATGTCTATTTTTGCACAATGGATGCTTATTTCAGGCGATTGATTTGTGCAAATCGAAAGGTAATGCTGCGCCATCACATTCTGGAGGAAAACCCATGAAGGAAATCGGTCATTTCATTAACGGCAAGCATGTGCCGGGCACCAGCGGCCGCACATCGAATGTCTACAACCCCGCCACCGGCGAAGTTCAGGCAACTGTCGCGCTTGCAAGCGACGCCGAACTGCGCGCCGCCGTGGAAAGCGCCAAGGCTGCGCAGCCGAAATGGGCCGCCACCAACCCGCAGCGTCGCGCCCGCGTTTTCTTCAAGTTCGTCGAACTTCTGAACCGCGACATGAACGAACTGGCGGTGCTGCTCTCCAGCGAGCATGGCAAGACCGTCGAGGATTCCAAGGGCGATATCGTGCGCGGCCTCGAAGTCTGCGAATTCGTCTGCGGCATTCCGCATCTGCAGAAGGGCGAATTCACCGAAGGGGCAGGCCCGGCCATCGACATGTATTCGATCCGCCAGCCGGTTGGCATCGGCGCGGGCATCACCCCGTTCAACTTCCCCGGCATGATCCCGATGTGGATGTTCGCGCCGGCAATTGCCTGCGGCAACGCCTTCATCCTCAAGCCTTCCGAGCGCGACCCGTCGCTGCCGATCCGTCTTGCCGAACTGATGATCGAAGCCGGTCTTCCGGCCGGCATCCTGAACGTCGTCAACGGTGACAAGGGCGCCGTCGACGCCATCCTGACCGATCCCGATATCGGCGCGGTCTCCTTCGTCGGCTCGACACCGATCGCCCGTTACGTCTATGGCACGGCCGCCATGAACGGCAAGCGCGCGCAATGCTTCGGCGGTGCGAAGAACCACATGATCATCATGCCGGATGCCGATCTCGACCAGGCGGTAAACGCGTTGATGGGCGCAGGTTACGGTTCGGCGGGCGAGCGCTGCATGGCTGTTTCCGTTGCGGTTCCGGTTGGTGAGGAGACGGCAAACCGTCTCGTCGAAAAGCTCATTCCGCAGATCGAAAGCCTGAGAATCGGCCCCTATACCGACGACAAGGCCGATATGGGTCCGCTCGTCACCAAGGAAGCGCAGACGCGCGTCAAGGGCCTGATCGACAGCGGCGTCGAACAGGGTGCGAAGCTTCTGGTCGATGGCCGCGACTTCAAGCTGCAGGGCTATGAAGATGGCTATTTCGTCGGCGGCTGCCTGTTCGACCACGTGACCCCTGATATGGACATCTACAAGACGGAAATCTTCGGACCCGTTCTCTCCGTCGTTCGCGCCAAGAATTACGAAGACGCGCTGGAACTGCCGATGAAGCATGAATATGGCAATGGCGTCGCGATCTATACCCGCGACGGCGACGCCGCCCGCGACTTCGCAAGCCGCGTCAATATCGGCATGATCGGCGTCAACGTTCCGATCCCGGTTCCGCTTGCCTATCACTCCTTCGGCGGCTGGAAAGCTTCGAGCTTCGGCGACCTCAACCAGCACGGGACGGATTCGATCAAGTTCTGGACGAAGACCAAGACGATCACCTCGCGCTGGCCGTCGGGTATCAAGTCGGGCGCTGAATTCGTGATGCCGACAATGAAGTAAGCGGGCAGAGCCCTCTACATTACAAAGAGCCTCGCTGTTTTCACGGCGGGGCTTTTTCGATTAAAAGATAACTTAAAAAATCAAGTTTTTCCTTCAAAATATTTCCACTTAAAGCTGTTATGGCGTAAGAGAGCAGTTGCGGCGTGGGGACGCTGCCAAACCGACGATAACGGGGAAGCCTGCAAACTCAATCTGCCCGGAGAGGGGCATGTCATGAGGGACTATTATGAGTGATATCTCAGTGAGTGCGGATCGGCGCGCGCTTGAACGCGGCTCGTTCAGCGGAAATGCCAAGGAATATTTCGGAATCTGGATCGTCAATATTCTGCTGACGATCATCACCATCGGCATCTATTCCGCCTGGGCAAAGGTGCGCCGTAAGCGTTATTTCAATGGCAATACCGTGCTGGCCGGTCGCGCCTTCGGTTATCACGCCACCGGCGGGCAAATCTTCAAGGGCCGACTGATCGCCTTTGCCTTCATCGTCGTCTCGCAGCTCGTCGGCCTCATCCATCCCTTCCTGGTTTTCGTGCCGGCAATCCTGCTGATGGTCTTCTTTCCATGGCTGATCACGCGCAGCATTCGGTTCAATGCGCGGGTGACGAGCTATCGCAATGTGCGTTTTGATTTTGTTGGAACGGCATGGGGCGCCTTTGTCTCCATCCTGCTTGGCAGCCTCGTTGCGTTCTTCTCCTTCGGCATTCTGGCGCCGCTGTCCAGCCGCTGGGCGAACCGCTATATTTTCAGCAATCTGCGTTACGGCGACCGGCCTTTCAGCGCCGATCCCAGAATCGGCAAGCTCTACCGGGTCTGGATCATTCCCGCGATCATGGTGGTGATCGGCGGCATCGTGGTCGGCTTTTTCGGCATTGCCGCCTTTGCGGCCAATAGCGCGATGCTCGAAGACGAGACGGCAGCCATGGCCACGGCGCTGGCTTCCCTTTATGTCGGAATTTTCGGCGCGTTTCTGGTCTATGGTCTAGCGGGTGTCGTCTATCGCACCGGCGTTCGCAATGTCGTCATCTCCTCCATGCTGCTGGACGGAAAGCACGACCTGCACAGCGATCTTCATCGCGGCCGCTACCTGTGGATCGTCATCTCCAACCTCATCGTCACCGTCTTCACGCTTGGCCTGATGCGGCCATGGGCGGCGGTGCGCGAGGCGCGATATACCGTCGAACGCACGGCAATCCGTTTCAATGGCGATGTCGGCGAGGTTCTCTCCTCGATGGAGGCGACAGGCGCCGCCGTCAGCGCCGAATATATGGATATGGAAGGTTTCGAATTTGGTTTCTGATACCGGAGAAACCGTTGCGGGCGAGTGGCATGCCGCTCGCTCCAACCTTTCCAGCGTCGCCAGGCTGAAGCTTGGCGGCACGGTCCTTCTCGTGCTCGACGCGAAGGACAACCACGTCAGAACCCAGGCCGAGATAAAAACGGTCGAGATCAGCCACCGGGTCGGCACCATTCCCCGGGAGTTGCATTTTCCCGACGGGTCGCTGTTCGAAACCCGTGACAATGATGGCGTGGACCGGCTGCTTGGCCAGCACATTACCAAGCGTTCCGGTTTCGTGCACTGGCTGGAACAGTTCCGCCCACGACTGATCGGCATCACCGCCGCAGCCGTTCTTCTGGCTTACGGCACCTACAAGCTGGCGCTTCCGGCGCTGGTGGAACTGGCGGTCGCCGTAACGCCGCCCATTGTTCCGCAGGTCATGTCGGCCAGCACCATGCAGGCCTTCGACCAGGCGGTGTTTTCTCCAAGCGAACTTCCGCAGGAAGAGCAGGACGCCATCCGCGCGGAATTTGCCCGGATCGTCGCCCATGCGGAAGGTTCGCCCGAGGACTACAAGCTGAATTTCCGCAAGGGCGGTTATATCGGCCCCAATGCCTTTGCGCTTCCCGATGGTACGCTGGTATTGACGGACGAGCTGGTGGAACTCGCAGGCGACGACAGGCAGATGATCACCGGGGTTCTCGCCCATGAAATCGGCCATGTGGAATATGAACACAGCCTGCGGCAGCTTTACCGCGCCGCCGGGGTTGCCGGTCTTGTCATGCTGATTGCCGGCGATGTCGGTTCGGCCATGGAAGATATTCTCACCCAGGGTGGCGGTCTTCTGGCGCTATCGCATTCGCGCGATGCCGAGCGGCAGGCAGACCAGCGCTCCGTCGAACTGATGCGCAAGGCCGGGCTCGACCCAACCGCCATCGAACGGTTCTTTGCGCTGCTGGAGGAAAAGCTGGGCGACAAGGACGGCACCAGCATCGTGTCCACCCATCCCGGAACGCCGGAAAGGCGCAAGGCCATTCTCGATTACAACGCTTCCCTGGATAACAAACCGGCGGGTAACTGACCCGCCGGTATCGCAACTCTCAGAGTTCGATCAAGAGCAAACTCAGTTGGTCGGACCGTCGTTGAAACCCACTTCATCCACCAGTTCGGACGCCTGCTTGCGATGGGCCGCTATGTCCGTCAGCGGCAGCTTGTCCGGATTGATGGGGCCGAAGCCCTTCACGACATCGGATGGCTCCGCGCCGGGCAGAACCGGATATTCGAAGACCTGCTTGGCGTAGATTTCCTGCGCCTCGCGCGAGGCCAGGAATTCCATCAGCTTCAGCGCATTGTCTTTGTTGGGGGCGTATTTCGTCAGCGCCATGCCGGAGATATTCACATGCGTGCCGCGATCCCCCGCATTGGGAAAGATCACCCGCACCGATCCGGCCCATTCCTTTTCTTCCGGCTCGCGATCATTGGTCAGCATCAGGCCGACATAATAGGTGTTGCCGAGCGCGATATCGCATTCACCGGAAAAGATCGATTTCGCCTGGCTGCGGTCGGTTCCGTCAGGCTTGCGAGCAAGATTGTTCTGCAGGCCGGTCAGCCATGTGCGGGTATAATCGACGCCGTGATGGGCGATCATCGAGGCGATCAGCGCGATATTATAGGAATGCTGGCCGTCGCGAATGCAGATCTTGCCCTTCCATTTCGGATCGGCAAGCTCCTCATAGGTAATATCCTTCTGGGTCACCCGCTCCTTCGACGCATAGACCACCCGGCCGCGCGTGGTGAGACCAAACCATTCGCCGTCGGGATCGCGCAGATTGGCGGGGATATCCTTTTCGATGACGGGATCGTTGAGGACCGGCTGGGTAACCTTGCCCTCCTTCGCCTCGACGAGACGGGCGATATCAACCGTCAGCAGCACATCGGCCGGCGAATTGACGCCCTCGGCCTGAATGCGTTCCACCAGCCCCTTGTCGAGAAAAAGCACATTCGCCTCTATCCCGGTTTCCTTCGTGAAAGCATCGAGCAGCGGCTGGATCAATTCAGGCTGGCGATAGGAATAGACGTTAACCTCCCCCTCTGCCAAAGCGACGGGTGCGGCGACAAGGATCGTCAGCCCTGAAAAAACGGCAGCGGAAAAGTATGATTTCAAGCTTGCCATTATGAATGCCTCCATTACATTCCGATTCTTGACTTGTTTGTTCATGAATCATCCGGACGGTCAACAAGGCTGTTCGAGAAATATCGGATGGGTGCCAGTTTTTTCAGTTTCTGGAATTGTTCTAAACTGAAAAAGAGACTATATAACTCCACATTGAGAGTTAGGAGACCAGCATGCGCTTGACCAAACAGACCAACTATGCCGTTCGCATGTTGATGTATTGCGCCGCCAATGAAGGCCATCTGAGCCGCATTCCCGAGATCGCCAAGGCCTATGGCGTTTCGGAGCTGTTCCTGTTCAAAATCCTGCAGCCGCTCAACAAGGCGGGCCTGGTGGAAACCGTGCGCGGTCGCAACGGCGGCGTGCGTCTTGGCAAACCCGCCGAAAAGATCAGCCTGTTCGACGTGGTGAAAGTGACTGAAGACAGCTTCGCCATGGCCGAATGCTTCGAGGACGGCGCTGTGGAGTGTCCGCTTGTGGATAGTTGCGGCCTCAACTCGGCGCTTCGCAAGGCGCTCAATGCCTTTTTCGACGTTCTGGCGGAATATTCGATCGACGATCTCGTCAAGGCGCGGCCCCAGATCAACTTCCTGCTGGGCCTCGATACGGAAATGCCGAAGATCGCCGCCCTTCCGGCTGCCTGATCATCCCGTTGCCGCATCGGCAATTGCCATAGCCCGTGTCCTTCAGGCCACGGGCTTTTCTTTTATAGAATACGCATGAAATGTAATATTTTTGATCCTGCGTGTTGACGTCGCGAATGGAAGCGGCGCATTTGGTCGCGAGCTTTTTCAAGCAACCAATCAGCGTCGCAATGATCATCAAGCCTGAATTCCATACATTTGCGCTCACCGCGCTCGTCGGCAGCATAGGGGCGCTACTCGCCAGCCTCATCGATATTCCGGCACCTTTTCTTTCCGGCCCGGCGCTTGCCGTGACGATCACGGGGCTGGCCGGTGTAAGGCTTGGCGTTCCCGCCTTCATCCGCAATGCCTGTTTCGTCGTCGTCGGCATTTCCATGGGAACGAGCGTGACGCCCTCCGTGATCGACGCGGCAAAGACCTGGCCCCTGAGCTTCGTCGTTGTGCTCGTCGCTGTCGTTATCATGCTCTATGTCGCCTATTGGATCCTGCATTATGGCTTCGGTTACGACCGGACAACGGCGATGCTGGGCGCCTCTCCCGGTCATCTCAGCTATATCATCAGCCTCGGCGCAGAGACGAAAAGCGACCTTGCGACCGTCAGCATCGTGCAAAGCGTGCGGGTGCTGGCGTTGACGCTTTCCGTGCCGCTGATCGTCGAATATTTCGATCTCGTCAGCACGGAACCGCTTGTGGCCAACCCGCCAATGGGCCTTTTCACGCTGGCGCTGACCATCGGCGCATCGCTTCTGACCGGCTGGCTTTTCCTGCGCTGGAAGTTTCCGGCCGCGCTGCTGCTCGGCGGCGTCGCCATTTCCATCGGCACCCACATTACCGGCCTTACCGAAGGCGGCGTTCCCACCTGGCTCAGCCTGCCCGTCTATGTGCTGATCGGCTGCCTCATCGGCACGCGCTTTTCGAATGTCTCACTGATGGACGTGCGGAAAGGCTTTCTGGCGGGCTTTGTCGTCACCATCGCCGTGATGCTGATTGCCGGAAGCATTGCCTGGGTGATTTCCGGCGTGACCGGCGTTCCGCTGAATGCCGTCATGATCGCCTATTCGCCGGGCGGCCTGGAAACCATGGCGGCGATGGCGGTGATGATGCATGCCGATACCGCCTATGTCGGCTCCCACCACGTCATCAGACTCCTGTTTCTTTCGGTTCTCATGCCGCTCGTCATGGGCAAGGACGCACGCAAGCGCGATGGCGAAACCTGACCATCGGCGTGTAGCCGGAGCCATCGACGCGAAAACGCAGATGGCATGCAACCATTTTTCCTCCCGGCCGTTTATATTCCGCCGCAATTGCGGCGGCGATCTTTCGCCTGTTCGGCAGGCTGACCCACCGGAGGAACATTCATGAACCGCTTGATGACGTTGACGGGCGCTGGACTTGTGCTTGCCCTTTCTGTTTCCATCGCTCAGGCGCAGGTGGTCGTGTCGTCGAAGATCGACACGGAAGGCGGTGTTCTCGGCAACATCATCCTCGCCGTCCTCAACCAGAACAAGATCGAAACGACGGATCGCATCCAGCTTGGCGCCACGCCGGTTGTGCGAAAAGCGATAACGGCCGGCGAGATCGACATCTATCCGGAATATACCGGCAACGCCGCGTTCTTTTTCTCCAAGGCCGACGATCCGCTCTGGAAAGATGCAGCCAAGGGCTATGAAGAGGCGAAAACACTCGACTTCGACGCGAACAAGATCGTCTGGCTGACGCCATCGCCGGCCAACAACACCTGGGCGATTGCGCTGCGCAAGGATGTCGCCGACAAGAACAATCTGAAGACGCTTTCCGATTTCGGCAAATATGTTGCCGATGGCGGCGAAGTCGTCCTTGCCGCTTCTTCCGAATTCGTCAACTCCGCCGCTGCGCTCCCTGCATTTCAGACCACCTATGGCTTCACCATGAAGCCCGACCAGCTGATCACGCTTTCCGGCGGCGACACCGCGGCCACCATCGCCGCCGCCGCCAACCAGACCAACAACGCCAATGCCGCCATGGTCTATGGCACGGATGGCGGCATCGCGCCTTCAGGTCTCGTGGTGCTGGAGGACGACAAACATGTGCAGCCGGTCTATCAGCCAGCGCCGATCATTCGCGAAGAGGTTCTGAAAAAGCACCCGAATATCGAAGAGTTGCTGAAACCCGTGTTCGAAAAACTCGATCTGGCAACGCTGCAGGATTTGAACGCCCGCGTACAGGTCGGCGGCGAACAGGCCAAGGCCGTGGCGCTCGACTTTCTGACAAAGAACGGCTTCGTCAAGTAACCGCTCGCGGCGCCGGAGCGGGGTGCGGGAACCGGTGCGTTCCCATGAACCCGTCCCAATTCAGAGTACACGGGCCAGAAGACAGGGGAGCAGGATTTGACGAAATGGCCTGACAAAGTGGGCGTGGTGATTTCGTGCCTGCTTCTTTATGCGCTTTTTGCATCGCCTTTCATGACATTCCGTGCCAACCGGATCGTTCAGGGTGAGACACGGACGATCTTCGAAGCGCTTCCGGGTTCGACTGCAACTATTCTCGCCACCATCGTTCTTCTTTCGGCCTTCATCGCCTTTTTCCGCTTTCCTACGCGATTGAAGCTCGCATTCGCGCTGGTCGGTCTTGCGGCACTGGCGGTTTTCGTCGGGCAGGCGGCTTCTTTCCTCACGCCGGACGGTAACGGTTTTGCCCGCGTTTCACCTGCCAGCGGCTTCTGGCTGATATTTGCCGGGCTGGCTCTGCTCGCCACGGATTGTATTGCGCGTCTTGAGCCGAAGCCCGTTGCCCGGATTTTGTTGCTGCTGGTAGCCATCGCCGCGCTCGCGGCCGTGCTGACAAGCGGCCTCTGGAACGACCTCTCCATCATCAAGGAATATACCGGCCGGGCCGATATATTCTGGACCGAGGCTTTGCGGCATGTGGAACTTGCCATCGGCTCGCTGATCGCAGCGACCGTAGTGGGTATTCCCCTGGGGATACTCTGTTACAAGGTCGAACGGTTGCGCGCAGGCGTGCTGAACAGCCTCAACATCGTCCAGACCATCCCCTCCATCGCCCTTTTCGGCCTCTTGATCGCCCCGCTCGGGTGGATTGCGGCCACTGTGCCGGGTGCCGCGAAAATCGGCATTGCCGGCATCGGCATGGCGCCCGCTTTCGTGGCGCTGTTTCTTTATTCGCTGCTGCCGGTGGTTTCCAACACAGTGGTCGGTCTTTCCGGCGTTTCGCAGGCGGTCCGGGAGGCGGCGCGCGGGCTTGGCATGACGCCGGTGCAGCGGCTGCTGCGGGTGGAATTTCCGCTGGCCATGCCGGTCATCCTCACCGGCATCCGCATCGTGCTGGTGCAGAATATCGGCCTGGCGACGATCGCCGCCCTGATCGGCGGCGGCGGCTTTGGCGTTTTCGTATTTCAGGGCATCGGGCAGACAGCGATGGACCTCGTGCTGCTCGGCACCGTGCCGACCGTTCTTCTCGGCTTTGCCGCCGCGATAACACTCGATGCCCTCATCGACAGCAATCTCTTCAGCGCAGGCGGAAGGCAAAAGGCATGATCGAAATCGACACCATCACGAAACGATATGGCGATGCAGCCGTCGTGGATCAGGTATCGCTAACCGTCCCGCCGCGCACCGTCACCGTCATCGTCGGCACGTCAGGATCGGGAAAAACCACTCTGCTGCGCATGATAAACCGGCTGGTGGAGCCGACCTCCGGCGCGATCCGTATCGACGGTGAGGATGTCAGCGCCATACCCGGCTTCAAGCTGCGCCGCCAGATCGGCTACGCCATTCAGGGCCATGGCCTGTTTCCGCACCGGACGGTGGCCGAAAATATCGCGACCGTTCCGCAGCTGATCGGCTGGGATCGCAAGCGGATCGAGGCGAAGATCGACGCGCTGATGCATCTCTTCCAGCTCGATCCCGCGCTTTATGCCGACCGTTTCCCGCATGAACTCTCAGGCGGTCAGCAGCAGCGTGTCGGCGTGGCGCGTGCGCTCGCCGCCGAACCGAACATTCTTCTGATGGACGAACCCTTCGGCGCGCTGGACCCGGTGATCCGCGCCAAGGCCCAGAACGATCTTCTCGATATCCAGAAAAAGCTCGGCGTGACCGTCGTTCTCGTCACGCACGATATGGACGAGGCCTTTCATCTGGCGGATCGTATCGCCGTGATGGACAAGGGCCGTATCGTGCAGGACTGCCCGCCGGCCGAACTGGTGCTGAAACCGGCGACGGATTTCGTGCGCACCATGATCGGCGAAAACGAACGGGCGCTGAAACTGCTGTCCGTTCTCTCCGTTGCCGATGTTGTGGAGCCGGGAAACGCAGAGGGCGAACCGCTCACCGAGCATACAAGCCAGCGCGACGCCCTGTCGGCTATGTTATGGGCGGGCTGCGATGCCTTGCCGGTCGTCAGGGACGATGGGCAACCCGCCGGCCGGGTTCGGCGTGACGTTCTCCTCCAGCGTGCCGCCGGAGCCCCATGAAAAACGCCTTATCCTTGTTTGCCCTCGGTTTCCTGACGCTGGCGCTGATCATCTTCCTTGCCGTGCCGCAGCTCTTCGCGCCGGTGTTCCGCCCTCTCGTACAGGCCAATGCACCCGCAATCTACACGCAGGCCAATCTGTTTTCCCTCACGCTGTCGCATCTAACAATCGTGGCGATTGCCACGGGGCTCGCCACGCTCACGGCGGGAGCACTTGCGGTTCTCGTCACCCGGCCATTCGGGGCGGATTTCCTGCCGCTGTCGCGCAGCATCGTCAATATCGGCCAGACCTTTCCGCCGGTAGCGGTGCTGGCGCTGGCCGTACCGATGATCGGTTTTGGCGAAAAACCAACGCTCATTGCCCTGTTTCTCTACGCGCTTCTGCCAGTATTCGAAAATACGCTGACGGGTCTTACGACCCTGCCCGCCACGGTGATGGATGCCGCAAGAGGCAGCGGCATGACCGGCTGGCAACGCCTTGTCAAAGTGGAGTTGCCGCTGGCCCTTCCAGCCATTCTCGCCGGCATCCGGCTTTCGGCGGTCATCAGCCTTTCGACCGCGACCATCGGCTCGACCGTCGCGGCGCGTACCCTCGGCGAAGTGATCATTGCCGGCCTGCAATCCAACAATCTCGCCTTCATTCTTCAGGGCGGGCTGATCGTTGCGGCGCTGGCGATCCTGATTCACGCTGTCTTTTCCGCGATGGAAAAGACTGCGGCGCGCAAAACCGGGCACTGACACAGGCAAGCCCCCGCATTTTTATATTCCCGATGCCTGCCGCACATGGTAGGGGCTGACCGTCGAAACAGAAACATTCGAGGTTCGGGTGACACAGGCAATTGTCGTGATGGGAGTGAGCGGCTCCGGCAAGTCCACGGTCGCGGAAGCAGTGGCGGAGAAACTGGGCGTTGCTTTCATAGAGGGCGACAAGCTTCACCCGAAATCCAACGTCGATAAAATGTCCGAGGGTATTCCGCTGACGGACGAAGACCGCTGGCCCTGGCTCGATCTGATCGGCGCGGAACTGCGCAAGGGCAGCGAAAGCAATGGTGTCGTCGTTTCCTGCTCGGCGCTCAAGAAAATCTATCGCGACCGCCTTCGCAAAGCCACCGGCGGCCCGCTGGCTTTCGTCTATCTGGATGGCAGTCTGGAGCTTCTCAGCCGGCGCATGGGCGAACGCAAGGGCCATTTCATGCCGCTTTCGCTGCTGCAGACCCAGCTCGCCACGCTGGAAGTGCCGACCGGCGAACCGGGCGTCGTGACCGTCAGCATCGATGCCACACCGGAGGATATTGCGAAGAACGCACTTTCCGGTTTGAAGACGGTGACGTTCTAAAATCCGAGCCTGTCGCGCAGGCCGTACCACCATGCGCCAAGCACGGTCAGCGGCACCCGGAAGGTCTTGCCGCCGGGGAACGGATAGTTCGGCAGCGAACTCCAGATATCGAAACGTTCGGCGTGGCCGGCAACGGCCTCGCCCAGTATCTTGCCGAGCAGATGGGTTGTCGTAACACCATGGCCGCTGTCGCCATGCGAGAAATAGATATTGTCCGACAGCCTGCCCATATGCGGAATGCGCGTCAGGGTCAGCGCGAAATTGCCGCTCCAGGCAAAGTCGATTTTCGTTTTTTCCAGTTGCGGGAAGGTTTTGAGCATGTTCGGGCGGATCACACCCGTCAGATCGGCCGGATCGCTGCCGCCATAACCGATGCCGCCGCCATAGAGCAGGCGATTGTCCGAGGTCCGACGATAATAATCGAGAATGTAGTTGGCATCCTCAACGCAATAATCGGCCGGCAGAAGAGCCTCGATCAGATCGGCATCGAGCGGCTCCGTCGCCATGACCTGGCTTGAGACCGGCATCATCCGGTCGCCGATTTCCGGCAAGAGTTTGCCGAGATAGGCGTTGCCGCAGACGAGGACATATTTCGTCTTGACGCTGCCTGTTGCCGTGCGCACCACGGGGTTTGCGCCCTGCTCCACCGCAATGACCCGCGAATTTTCGAATATGCGCGCACCGAGACTTTCGGCCGCCGCCGCTTCGCCCTGCACCAGATTGAGCGGGTGGATATGCCCGCCGAAGCGGTCAATCATGCCGCCGGCATATCGATCGGTCTTCACATAGTTGCCGACATCCGCCTTCGAGACCATTTCGAGACCGCCATGGCCGTGTTTCTCCCAATGGGTTTTGTGAGCCTCCATCTCGCGAATCTGTTTCGGCGTGAAGGCGGCGAAGAAACCGCCATCGACCAGATCGCAATCGATGGCGTATTTGGCGATGCGGTTGCGGATGATCGCGCCGCCTTCAAGCGACATTTCGCCGAGTTTCACCGCCTTGTCATTCCCGTAACGGCCTGCAATGGTTTCGAGATCGCGGCTATAGCCGTTGACGATCTGGCCGCCATTGCGACCCGAAGCGCCGAAACCGACGCGAACGCCTTCCAGAACGATAACGGAATAGCCGCGCTCACTGAGTTCCAGCGCGGCGGAAATGCCGGTGAAGCCACCGCCGATGATGCAGACATCGGCGTCCAGCGCGCCTTCGAGTGTCGGCCGCACGGTTTTGACATTGGCGGAGGCCGCATACCATGACGATGTGTGGCCGGGATTGGGAATATTCGTTACCTCAGCCATTTCACACCGTCCTGATATAGGCGTCATATTCGACGTCGGTTACACGCAGGGAAAATTCGGAAAGCTCCTGCTGTTTGCAGGCGGAAAACAGCGTGCGGTACTTCTGGCCGAGCGTCGCATAGGCAAAGCTCGAGCGCGTGAAGCGCTGCAACGCATAGTCCCAGTTGGTGGGCAGCGGCTCGTGATTGATCGCGTGGCTATCGCCGGCAATCGCGCCGCCCGGTTGGCGCTTCTCCTTCATGCCGGCCAATGCGGCGCTCAGGATCATCGCGACAACGAGATAGGGATTGGTGTCGGCGCCCGCGACCCGGTGTTCGATACGGGTCGCGGCCTTGCTGGCAACGATGACACGCACAGCCGCCGAGCGGTTGTCGATGCCCCAGGAGGCATAGGTCGGTGCGTGTTCGCTGGGGGTCAGGCGGCGATAGGAATTGGCATGGGGGGCGAAGATCGCCATGCTTTCACCCATGTTTTCCAAGAGGCCGCCGACAGAATGCATCAAGGCATCCGATGGACCGTCCTCTCCGGCGTAGATGTTCCTGCCGTCCCTGTCGAGAACGGAAAAATGCACGTGCATGCCATTGCCGGCCTGCAACCCGTAAGGCTTGGCCATGAAGGTGGCATCAAGGTCATGCCGCCGCGCCACGCCCTTGACGATGCGTTTCAGGAAGACCGCGAAATCGGCCGCCTGCAATGCATCCGGCACATGGTTGAGATTGATCTCATATTGGCCGGGACCGTTCTCCCGCAGCGTCGTATCGGCAAGCACGCCCTGTGCGCGGCAGGCCGTGGCAATATCATGGAAGACGTCTTCGAAATCCTGCAGTTCGGAAATCGACAGAACCTGTGTCTGGCCCGTATGCCACCGGCCCTCGCGGCTGTGCGGCGGACGAACGGGATCAAGCGCGGAGCGAACGGGATCGATCAGGTAAAACTCGAGTTCGGTGGCCACGACCGGCGTGAGGCCGGCCTTTTTATAGGCGCCCAGAACCTGCGCCAGAACATGGCGCGGATCGCCATAAAAGCCGGTTCCATCCGGGTTTTTCATTGCCAGCAGAACCTGTGCCGTCGGGCGGCCAAGCCATGTCACCCGCGACAGCGTGCCTGGAACGGGGAAACAAAATCCGTCCGGATCGCCCGTGCCTTCCGCAAGACCTGCGGCATGCACATCCCGGCCCCAGATATCCAGCGCATAGACCGACCGGGGAATGGCCATTCCCTTTTCAAGAACGTCGATTGCCCGTTCGCGCGGAATCCATTTGCCGCGCGGCACGCCGTTCGCGTCTATGACGAAAGCTTCGAGAATTTCGATATCGGGGTTATCGGCGAAAAATTTATTTGCGTTTTCAATATCATCCATCATGCACCAGCAAGCCGTTTCCATCTCGTTTCATGCGCAGCGAGTTGCGCTAACGAAAGTCGTCCTGCTGCTGATAGATGAGAAACCTCGCCACCATGATGACGTTTCGCCCCTTTTCCCTTTGCATGCGACCATGTTACGTGGCCTGTCCCCGGAAGGCCAGCGGATTTAGCTATCAGGGATTGAACCTTTCCGGGCGATAGGCGTCGATGGCGATAACCGGCGTTTCACCCAGCATGGTTTCCGCCAGCACACGGCCGGTGATCGGCCCAAGTGTAAGGCCATGGTGGGCGTGGCCGAAAGCAAACCACAATGTTTTATGGCGCGGCGCTTTGCCGATGATCGGCATCATATCCGGCGTGCAGGGCCGCGCACCCATCCACGGTTCCGCATCCAGCCGGCCGCCGAGAGGAAAGACGGTGCGCGCCACCCGCTCCGCCCGCTCGATCTGCACGGGAGATTTCGGTGCATCGCGTTCGGCAAATTCAGCGCCCGTCGTCAGGCGGATGCCCTTTCGCATCGGCGCAAGGAAATAACCGCGCTCGGCGTCGATCAGCCAGTTATTGAGCTTCGTGCCCTCCTGCGGCGCGTAATGCATGTGGTAACCGCGTTTCACACCAAGCGGAAAACGATAACCCAGCCGTTCCGTAACGGTGTCCGCCCAGGGGCCTAGCGCCACGACGGCATGTTCGGCCTCGACCGCGCCGGTTTCGGTGCGCACCGTCCACCCGCTCACCGTCTGGCTGAGGGTGGAAGCATCACCCCTGACGAAGCTTCCGCCGAGGCTCTCGAACAGCCGGACATAAGCGAGCGTCAGCGCATGCGGATCGCGCACCGACCAGGGATCGTTCCATTTCAGGCCGCCGACGAAATCATGGCTCAGATGCGGTTCGGCTGCGGCAAGTTCCTCGGCGTCGAGTTTCGTATGGGAAATACCGTGGTCGCGCGCCAGACGCTCGGCGAAAGCAAAATCGGCATCCCGCCTTGCGGCGGTTCTGTAGGCCTCCATCCAGCCGTTCTTGACGATGAGATCGCCGGCCTTCGCCTCGTCGATCAAAATGCTGTGCTCCGAAACCGAATGCTCGATCAGCGGCGCATAGGCGCGAGCAATTGCCGCATGGCGCGAGGCTGCGGAATTGTACCAGTAGCGGCCGAGAAAAGGCGCGATCTTCGGCAAAGCGGAGAGGTGATAGCGGGCATCGATGCTGTTGTTCAGGGAATAGCGCAACAGCAGGGCGAGATCTTGCGGGAAGGCATAAGGCACGACACCTTCTCTCTGGATCAGCCCGGCATTGCCGAAGGAGGTCTCCTCGCCCGGCCCGCGCCGGTCGACCAGCACCACCGACTTACCCCTGCGGGCCAGCTGCAGGGCGATGGAGACCCCGATGATCCCTGCACCCAAAACGATCACATCCGCTGCCATGGCAATCAATCCGTTTCCGCATCACATGCCCCTCAACATGGGTCGGCATTTTCCGCGAAGCAACAGAAAAATCATCACCTTAACAGAAACCGCAACGCGGCCTACTGGCTTATCGCCTTCGTTTTCATCGCCTCGATGTTGAAGGCGGCCGCCAGCAACGCCTTGGTATAGTCCTGCTGCGGGTTGGCGAAGATTTCCGCCGCTGGGCCGCTCTCCACCACCTTGCCGTGGCGCATGACGATCAGGTCGTTAGCGAGCGCCTTCACCACCTTCAGATCGTGGCTGATGAAGAGATAGGCGAGTTCATGTTTCGCCTGCAGATCGCGCAGCAGATCGACCACCTGCGCCTGCACGCTCATGTCGAGGGCGGATGTCGGCTCATCCAGCATGACGAAACGGGGTTTAAGCACCATGGCGCGGGCAATGGCGATGCGCTGGCGCTGGCCGCCGGAAAATTCATGCGGATATCGCCAGCGGGTGGCTGGATCGAGGCCGACCTCTTCCAGCGCGGTGGCGACACGCGTATCGCGCTCGTCGGCAGACAGAGACCGCTCATGCACCTTCAAGCCCTCGGCGACGATCTCGCCGACCGACATGCGCGGGCTGAGCGACCCATAAGGATCCTGAAACACCACCTGCAACCGGTTTCTGAGCGGCTTCATCATTTCATAGGAATAGTGGTCGATCGACTGGCCGATGAAGCTGATACGCCCCTCAGACGCAATCAATCGCGAGAGGGCCAGACCGAGCGTCGTCTTGCCGGAGCCGGATTCGCCCACCACGCCCACAGTCTGGCCGGCGCGCAGGGTGATATCGATGCCATCCACCGCCTTCACATGGTCGACCACCCGGCGCATCAGCCCCGCCTTGATGGGGAACCAGACCTTGATATCGTCGCCCTGCATGACCACTGGTTTGCTGGCGTCGGAATAGGGAGGCTCGCCCTTTGGCTCCGCCGCCAGAAGATGGCGCGTATAGGCGTGCTGCGGATCGGTAAACACCTGCTCCACCGTACCGGTCTCGACAATCTTGCCCTTGGTCATGACGCAGACGCGGTCGGCAAATTTGCGGACAATGCCGAGATCGTGGGTGATGAACAGCATGGACATGCCGTGCTTCGTCTTCAGATCACTCAGAAGCTCGAGGATCTGCGCCTGCACCGTCACGTCGAGCGCCGTCGTCGGTTCGTCGGCGATCAGCAGTTTCGGCCGGTTGGCAAGCGCCATGGCAATCATCACGCGCTGCCGCTGGCCGCCGGACAATTCGTGCGGATAGGCCTTCAGGCGCTTTTCCGGTTCGCGGATACCCACCTGCAACAACAGTTCCAGCGTGCGCGCCCGCGCCTCGGCCCCGGTAATCGCCTGATGCAGTTCCAGAATCTCGCCGATCTGCCGCTCGATGGTGTGGAGCGGGTTGAGCGAGGTCATCGGCTCCTGGAAAATCATGGTGACGTCGTTGCCGCGGACCGCGCGCAGGGAGCGTTCCGGCAAAGTCAGCATATCCTTGCCGTCGAACAGGATTTTTCCCGACGGATGGCTTGCCGCCGGATAGGGCAGCAATTTTAGAATGGAATTCGCCGTGACCGATTTGCCGGAACCGGACTCCCCAACGAGGGCGACGACCTCGCCCGGCATCAATCGAAGGAGACGTGGTCGACAGCGATGCTGGTCGCGCCGCCCTGATGGAAGGCGACGGAGAGATCACGGACGGAGAGAAGCGGCTGAATATTTGTTTCCGTCATGACGATCACCGGAACGTCTTGCGTGGGTCGAAGGCGTCGCGCACCGCTTCACCGACAAAAATCAACAGTGAGAGCATGATGGACATGGTGAAAAACGCAGTGAGGCCAAGCCAGGGGGCCTGAAGGTTGTTCTTGCCCTGCGCGATCATCTCGCCCAGCGACGGCGATCCGGGCGGCATGCCGAAGCCGAGGAAATCGAGCGAGGTAAGCGTCGTGATCGAGCCGGATAGGATGAAGGGCAGGAAGGTCAGCGTCGCCACCATGGCGTTGGGCAGAAGGTGGCGGAACATGATCGTCCAGTTACCGACGCCAAGCGCACGGGCGGCGCGGACATATTCGAAGTTTCTGGCCCGCAGGAATTCGGCGCGCACGATGCCGACGAAGCCAACCCATGAAAAGAGCAGCATGATGCCGAGCAGCACGAAGAAGCCCGGCGGCAGGATGGCCGCGATGATGAGCAGGATATAAAGCACCGGCATGGACGACCAGATTTCGATGAAACGCTGCAACAGCAGGTCAGTCCAACCGCCGAAATAACCCTGGATCGCACCGGCGGTGACGCCGACAAGGGCCGACGCAATGGTCAGCGTCAGGCCGAACAGCACGGAAATACGGAATCCATAGATCATCCGCGCCGTGACGTCGCGCGCCTGATTGTCGGTTCCGAGCCAGTTGAGATTGCCAAGCGTGCAGCCGGGATCGACATCGCCCTGCGGGTAAGCCGAGCAGCGATCCTTTTTATCCATCAGCCAGAAGGGCGCTGTGGGCGCCGAATGGGGAATATTGGAATTGACCGTCTGATAGGAATAACGGATCGGCGGCCAGATCATCCAGCCATTGGCGTTGATCTCATCCTGAATGAAGGAGGATTTGTAATCGGTCTGGGCCAGGAACCCGCCGAATTTTTCTTCCGGATAATCCACCATGACCGGCACCAGAATCTCGCCCTTGTAGGAAGCGAGAATGGGTTTGTCATTGGCGATGAATTCCGCGATCAGGCTCAGGAAAAACAGGATCAGAAACAGCCAGAAGGACCAGTAACCGCGCCGGTTTGCCTTGAAATTCTGCCAGCGGCGCTTGGTGGTGGGCGAAAACCACGGGCGCTTCGGCTTTTCTATCGTTTCGGCGGCGGCGGTATGGGCAAGCGTCATCACACGTCCCTCCGCTCGAAATCGATACGCGGATCGATCCATGTATAGATCAGGTCGGAAATCAGACCGACCACGAGGCCCATCAGCGAGAAGATGAAGAGCGTGCCGAAGACGATCGGGTAATCGCGATTGACGACCGAGAGATAACCGAGGCGGCCGAGACCGTCGAGCGAGAAGATATTCTCGATCAGCAGCGATCCGGTGAAGAAGGCCGAAATGAAGGCACCCGGAAAACCGGCGATCACGATCAGCATCGCGTTGCGGAAGACATGACCATAAAGAACTCTACGTTCGGTAAGGCCCTTGGCGCGGGCGGTGATGACGTACTGTTTCTTGATCTCGTCGATGAAGGAATTCTTGGTCAGAAGCGTCGTCGTCGCGAAGGCCGAGAGTGACAGTGCGATGAGCGGCAGGGTCAGGTGCCAGAAATAGTCGATGATCTTCTGCCACCAGTTCAGCTGATCAAAATTATCCGACACCAGACCGCGCAGCGGGAACCAGTCGAAGAAGGATCCGCCGGCGAAGAGCACGATAAGCAGGATACCGAAAAGGAAGCTCGGCACGGCATAACCGATGATGATGATGCCGGAGGTCCAGACATCGAAGGTCGAGCCGTCGGACACGGCTTTCTTGATGCCGAGCGGAATGGAGATGATGTAGGAAATGATCAGGATCCAGAAGCCGAGCGAGGCCGAGACCGGCAGCTTGTCGATGATGAGATCGATCACCGAGGAATTGCGGAAGAAGCTGTCGCCGAAATCGAAGCGGATATAATTCCACATCATTTCGAGAAAACGGGTGAGCGGCGGTTTGTCGAAGCCGAACTGTTTTTCGAGCTTGGCGATCAGTTCCGGATCGAGACCCTGCGCGCCGCGATATTTCGAACCGCTGTCATCGAAACCGCCGGACTGGCCCATGAGATCGCCGCCGCCCGAGAGCCGGTCGGAGGCGCTGTCGCCCTGCCCGGTCAATTGCGCGACGACCTGTTCCACCGGCCCGCCCGGTGCGAACTGGATGACGAGAAACGAAATGCCCATAATACCGACGATGGTCGGGATCATCAGCGCCAGACGTCTGAGGATATAGGCGCCCATCAGCCTCTGCTCCCGGCCGATACGTCAGCGGTTTTCGTTTCTGTCAAACCAGGTCCTTTCCTGAAAGCGCTGCCTGCGCTTTAAGCGATTCGTCTCGCCCTATGTGAATCAAGCCTTCGGCGCGAAAGCAAGGCCAGCGTCAGTTCGCGGCCTGGCTGGACCACCATGCTTCCGGAAAACCGACACCATATTGGGGCAGGTTTTCCGGACGGATGAGCGTGTTCCAGTAGGCGATGAACATCTCGCCGCGGTAGAATTGCGGTATGACGTAACTGTTTGCCAGAAGTACCCGGTCGAGCGCGCGTGCGGCGGCGACCTGTTCATCCCGGTTGGGCGCAAATATGACCTTTCTGACCAACGCATCGACGGCGGGGTTCTTGATGCCGGCAATATTGTTGGAACCCTGCCTGTCGGCGGCGGCCGAGCCCCAGAAATCCGCCTGTTCGTTTCCGGGGTTCGCGGAAGTCGCCCAGAGCTTGACGATCACGTCATAATCGAAGCTGCGGGTGCGGTTGGTATATTGCGAGGCGTCGACGGTCCGGATCGTCGCGTTGATGCCGATCTTCTTCAGATTCTGGACATAGGGAAGGATGGTTCTTTCCATGCCGGCGGAATCGATCAGAAACTCCATATCGAGCGGCTGTCCGGTTTTCGCATTGACCATGCGGTTGCCGCGCAGCTCGTAACCGGCCTCTTTCATCAGCTTGACCGCCTCGCGCAGATTGTCACGCTGCTTGGCCGGATCACCCGCGACCGGATTGCGATATTCGGTGGTGAAAACCTCCGGCGGAACCTGATCCTTCAGTTCCTGAAGAATCTCCAGCTCTCGCCCGGTCGGCAGGCCGGACGAGGCCAGTTCACTGCCCATGAAGAAGCTGTTGATGCGCTGGAACTGGCCGTAAGCCAGCGTTCGGTTCAGCTCCTCGAAATCGAAAGCGTAGTTGAGTGCCTTGCGCAGGTTCGGGTTCTGGAACTTTTCGCGGCGCATGTTCGGCACAAAGGCCTGCATGATGCCGACGGAACGATAGATATTCGGCAGTTCTTCCTTCTTGACGCGGCCTTCCTTGACGGCCGGGAAATCATAACCCGTGACCCAGCGGCTGGAGGAGGCTTCCTGACGGAAATCGACGGTGCCGGACTTGAAGGCCTGGAATTCCACATCCTGATCGGCAAAGAAGGTGTAGGCGATGGTTTTGAAATTGTTCAGCCCGACATTCACGTTGACGTCCTTGCCCCAGTAGTCGTCGCGGCGTTCGTAAGCGATTGTCGAGCCGGGAGAGACTGAGGCAATCCTGTAGGGGCCGGAACCCATCACCGGTTCCAGCGTGCCGCGCGATATGTCGCGCGGCTTGCCATCCGGGCCGGCGGCTTCCCACCAGTGCTTGGGAACGATCAGCAATTGCCCGACGATCTGCGGCAATTCGCGATTGTTCTTTTCGTCGAAAGTGAAGGTGATGTCCCTTTCGCCGCTCACCTCCGCCTTGGTGACATGGGTGTAATAGGTCGCAAGCTGCGGGCTCAGATCCTTGGCTTTTTCGAAGCTGAAGACGACATCCTCCGGCGTCACCGGCTTGCCATCGGCCCATTTCGCCTCGGCGCGCAGCCGGAAGGTAGCTTTCGAAATATCGTCCGGATAGCTCACGCCCTCCGCCAGAAGACCGTAGGAGGCCGACAGTTCCTCTTCCGTCGATTTCATCAACGTATCGAAAACCAGCGAAAGGCCGGTCGCCGCCTCGCCCTTGGCAAGCAGCGGATTGAGGGTATCGAAGGTGCCCGCCGTCGACAGGCGAAGGGTGCCGCCTTTCGGCGCCTTGGTGTTCACATAGTCGAAATGATCGAAGCCATCGGGATGTTTCAGTTCCCCGACCGTCGAAATCCCCTTTCGCCACACATCAGCCGATTGTGCGAAGGCCGCCGCCGGTATCAGCAGGGCGGATGCCGCAAGAGCAATGAGGAGACGGGATTTCAGTGGTGCCAATATCATCGGGGGAATGTCCCTGTTTTCGCGTTTGTTGAAGAGAGCATAAAACAAAGATTGGCAAAAAACAGATGCGCTGGCTCACAAGCTCTTTATCCGCACCTTTATCCTCCCGCTTTGCAACAGGCGGGGCGAAACATGGTTTCAACAAAATCCCGTTCCAGTTTATCTTAAGGGGAAGAGAATCATCTGATCGGACGGGCACGACGATATGACGGCGGGATCATCGAGAGTTTTCAAGGCGGCCATGCTGGCGATTTCGGTCGTCTCCGCGCTGCAGTTGCAGATGGAAACCGCATCGGCCGAGGACAGGCCCGCGAAAGAAGTGTTCGGCCACATGGCGCTGCCTTCCGCCACGGGCTCGCAGCCGATCGGCTCCTATGCCAAGGGCTGCCAGTCCGGCGCCATCGCCATGCCGACGGACGGTCCCGGCTGGCAGGCCATGCGCCTTTCCCGCAACCGGCGCTGGGGCCAGCCTCAGATGATTTCCTTCCTCGAGCAATTTTCGCAGGATGCCCAGAAGATCGGCTGGCCGGGATTGCTGCTGGGCGATATTTCCCAGCCGCGCGGCGGGCCGATGCTGACAGGCCATGCGTCGCACCAGATCGGCCTCGATGTCGACATCTGGTGGCGACCGATGCCGACCCCGCGGCTGAGCGTGGAGCAGCGCGAAACGGTGCCTTTCATCTCCATGCTGGACAAGAGCAAGTTCCTGACGGTCGATGACCGCAAGTGGTCACCGCTCAATGCCCGGCTGGTGATGATGGCGGCAAGCTACCCGCAGGTGGAGCGTGTCTTCGTGAACCCGGCGATCAAGCAGAAACTCTGCCAGACATGGACCGGCGACCGCACCTTCATGGGCAAGATCAGGCCGATCTACGGCCATGACGAGCATTTCCACATCCGTCTCGAATGCCCGCCCGGCGCGCCCAATTGCAAACCGCAGGCGGCCGTGGGCAAAGGCGACGGCTGCGACAAGTCGCTTGCCTGGTGGTTCAGCAAGGAACCATGGGCGCCGCCGAAAAAGGACCCCAATGCCAAGCCGGTGAAACCGCGCCCGGTCATGGTTTCCGATCTGCCCTCGGCCTGCGCCGCCGTGGCTGCCGCCCCTTCCGCCAATCCCGAGGGACTTGCGGCCCAGGCCTATTCGCCTGCTCCGGCAACGCGCCAGCAAAACGTGGAACAGGTCATTCAGGCAGCCCCCGCCCTGCAGCCGCCTTCGGATATTCCGCTTCCCACCCAGCGCCCGACATTGAACTGAAACAGAAATGGGGCATTCAACAGCTTCCCTTTTCAAATGGCGGCAAGCTGTTATAGAAGGCTTCAAATCGATTTAATTCTTGATGGAACGGGCTGGGACCATGGAAGAACAACGCTGTATCGCGCTCATCGCTCATGACGAGAAAAAGGACGATATGGCGGATTTCGCCCGTCATCACCAGAAAGCGCTCGCCGGTTTCAGGATCGTCGCCACCGGCACGACGGGCGGGCGCGTGCAGGAAGCCTGTCCGGGGCTCGAAGTCATTCGCCTCAAAAGCGGACCTCTCGGCGGCGACCAGCAGATCGGCGCGATGATCGCCACCGGCGAGGTGGATATGCTGATCTTCTTCACAGACCCACTGACGGCCATGCCGCATGATGTTGATGTAAAGGCGCTGACCCGGCTTGCTACGGTTTACGATATTCCCATGGCGCTCAACCGCGCCACCGCAGAAAATCTCATCGACTTCCACGTCGCCAATTGAACCTCCCAACATGGAACAGGCAATGCCGAAGACGTCCGATACCGAATATCTGTCCTTTCCGATCCTTCTTGGCGACATCGGCGGCACCAATGCCCGCTTTTCCATTCTGATCGATTCCTTTGCCGAACCGGTGCACCTTACCACCGTGAAGACGGCGGAATATCCGACCATCGATGACGCCATCCAGCAGGCGGTTCTGGACAAGACCTCGCTCCAGCCGGTCTCGACCATTCTGGCGATTGCCGGCCCCATCGAAGGGGACGAGATTCCGCTCACCAACTGCCATTGGGTCGTCAGGCCGAAGGACATGCTGGCCAATCTCGGCCTGAAGGATGTCATCGTCATCAACGACTTCGAGGCGCAGGCTCTGGCGATTGCAGCGCTTGACGACGACAACCGCGAATCCATCGGCTCCGGCCGCAAGGATGTGCTGGCATCGCGCGTCGTTCTCGGACCGGGCACGGGACTTGGTGTCGCCGGGCTGGTTTACGCCCGCCATATGTGGTTCCCGGTGCCCGGCGAAGGCGGCCATATCGATATCGGCCCGAGAAGTGCGCGTGACTATGCGGTTTTCCCGCATATCGAAACCATCGAGGGCCGTGTCGCCGGTGAGCAGATCCTTTGCGGGCGCGGGCTGGTCAATCTTTACCGGGCCGTCTGCACCGCCGATGGCATCGAGCCTGTCTTTTCCGATCCGGCCGACATTACCTCACAGGGCCTTTCGGGCGAGAACCGGCAGGCGAAAGAGACCCTGTCCCTTTTCAGCACCTATCTCGGCCGCGTGGCCGGTGACCTCGCGCTGATTTTCATGGCCAAGGGCGGTGTCTATCTGGCCGGCGGCATTTCGCAGAAGATCATTCCGGCGCTGAAGAGCCCGGAATTCCGGGCTGCCTTCGAAGACAAGGCGCCGCACAGCGCGCTGATGCGGACCATTCCCACCTTCGTCGTCACCCATCCGCAGGCGGCGCTTTCCGGCCTCGCCACCTATTCGAGAACGCCGTCCGATTTCGGCCTGTCGCTGGACGGGCGACGCTGGAGGGCCTGATCGTTTCCAACGGTCAGCCCTTCGTGATGCTTGCGAAGCGGGCGGGCGGTCTTTAACGTCGCTGCTGCAAACATCAATCGACCGATACCGGCGGATCTCGATCCGCCCGAGATGAAAAGTGAGTGACAGCATGGGCAGCAGCGGCATGAAACTGGTGGTGGTCGGCGCGGCGGGCCGCATGGGACAGGCGCTGATCCGCCTCATTCACCAGACGCCCGGTGTCCAGCTACATGCCGCCGTCGCGCGCGAAGGCTCGGCTTTTGTCGGCCGCGATGCGGGCGAGATCGCCGGTCTCGGCCCGATCGGCGTCGAGATCACCAGCGATCCGCTGCAGGCATTTCTGCATGCGGAAGGGGTGATCGATTTCACCTCGCCAGCAACCAGCGTCACCTTTGCCGGCCTCGCCGCACAGGCCCGCATCGTGCATATCATCGGTACCACGGGCTGCTCAGCGGAAGACGAGGAAAAATTCAAAGCGGCGTCGCGCCATGCCCGCATCGTCAAGTCGGGCAATATGAGCCTCGGCGTCAACCTGCTCAGTGTTCTCACACAGCAGGCGGCGCAGGCGCTGGATGCGCAGAACTGGGATATCGAAATCCTTGAAATGCACCACAAGCACAAGGTGGATGCGCCCTCAGGCACCGCCCTTCTGCTCGGCGAGGCGGCGGCGGCGGGCCGCAAGGTCGATCTCACCACATCTTCCGTTCGCGTGCGCGACGGGCATACGGGTGCGCGTGAAGCCGGGACCATCGGTTTTGCCACGCTGCGTGGCGGCTCGGTGATCGGCGAACATTCGGTGATCTTCGCCGGAGAGGGCGAGCGCGTGGAGCTTTCGCACTATGCCGGCGACCGCTCCATTTTCGCACGCGGCGCGATTGCTGCAGCCGTCTGGGCCTTCGACAAGAAGCCGGGCTTCTATTCGATGCTGGATGTGCTGGGGCTTTCGCAGGCGGAGTAAGCTTTCGGCTTAATTCTCCACCGTGAATTCGACCGTATCGGCCGAAAAACGGCTGATGGCATATTGCACCGGCACGCCATCCATATCAGCATTCAGCGCCTGGGTGACGAGCAGGATCGCGCCCGGCGACAATTCGAGATCAGCCAGATCCTGCGTGTCCGCATGGCTGGCGGAGATGACGGTGGAAATACGCACGTAATCCGCCACGCCCAGCATATTGAAGGCAGCGGTAATCGAGCCGCTCTTCTGATAGGCCTCCCCTATTCCGACGAAACGATCGGCCGGAAACCATGTGGTCGAACGGGAAACCGGCCGGTTATCGGCCTTGCGCAGCGTTTCGAGACGTATGAGCGGCGCACCCGCCGGCAATTGCAGCCGCGCCGCCAGATCGGCATTGGCCGGTTCGGTTGTGTGGGAAAGAAGCAGCGCCTCCATTTCCTTGACCTGATCGGCGATCCCCGCCGTGAACCGTGTGCGCCGTGAAATCGGAAAACTCAGGCGCTCCTTGCGGGCGATCATGGTGCCACGCCCCTGCACCGGCTCGAGAATGCCTTCACTGGCGAGTGCGGCAATGGCGCTTCGGACGGTATGACGGTTGACGCCGAATTTTTCGGCCAGCGCCATTTCCGGCGGCAACATGCCGGTTTCATCGTGATCGCCCGCCGCGATCTCGCCTCTGATCCTGTCGGCGATCTGCCGCCAGAGCGCCACGCCGTTCTTTCTTTTCATCGCTGCCGAAGGGCTCATGTCACACGCTTGTCATTCACGAACGTTAAATGTACCTTATATTGTATAGTTGTCTATATCAATAGACATTAGAGGTCAAGCGATGATTCACGAAACTGCAGACTTGCATGCAGACAGAAAGCGGGTGGCGGCGCTTCTTGCCCGCGCCACCGTGCAGGAACTCGAAACCGTCTGGAACCGGCAGGATGAGAGCCCCCGGACGGAAAATGTGCGCGGGCCGGAAACCGGCCTCGTCATGGTCAAGGGCCGCATCGGCGGCGGCGGCGCGCCCTTCAATCTGGGTGAGACGACCGTGACCCGGGCAACCGTCAAGCTTGCCTCGGGCACCGTCGGTCACGCCCATGTTCTCGGCACCGGCCGCAAGAAGGCCTGGTATGCCGCCGTTTTCGATGCGCTCTGGCAGGAAAGCCCGACCCGCGGCTTTATCGAGACCGAGCTTCTTTCACCGGTCGAGAAGCGACTGGCCGAGGAGAAGGACAGGAAAACAAAAGAGACCGCCGCCACCCGGGTCGATTTCTTCACCATGGTTCGAGGAGAGGATTGATGAGCGTCAAGGCCGAAGCATTGACGGGCGGTTTTTCCGACGCCGTCTTCGATTCCCAACGGATTTTCAAGAAACTCATGGATGGCATGGCCCGGCCGGGCACGCCGCAGACAATCGAAACCGCGGTCGCCCCGCCATTGCCTCTCGCCCCCGCCACCGGCGCGGTCCTGCTGGCGCTCTGCGATCACGATACGCCGGTCTGGCTGAGCGGCGCGCTACGAAAAACCACCGTCCCCGGTTGGGTCGCATTTCATACCGGCGCGGTCGCGACGGATGAAAAAAATGCGGCGCATTTCGCCGTCATCGAAGCGGGCAGCGCCATAGCCTCCTTCGGTCTCTTCGCCCAAGGAAGTCAGGAATATCCCGACCGCTCCACCACGATCATCATCGAGTTGCCTGATCTGGATGGCGGGCGGGAATTGCTGCTCTCCGGCCCCGGTATCCGCCACGTCAACATCATCAGCCCAACAGGCCTGCCGGACATATTCCCGAGGCTGTGGGCGGAGAACAATGCCATTTTCCCGCGCGGCGTCGATGTCATCCTGACATCCGCCGACAGATTTGTCTGCCTGCCGCGCACGACGCGCATTCAACCCGTGGAGGCATAAGATGTATGTTGCTGTCAAAGGCGGGGAAACCGCAATTGCCAACGCCCACCGGCTTCTGGCCGACAAGCGGCGCGGAGACCGCGACCTGCCCGCGATGACGGTCGCGCAGATCGTTTCGCAGCTTTCGCTCGCCGTCGACCGGGTGATGGCGGAAGCGTCTCTTTACGATCAGTCGCTTGCAGCCCTTGCCGTCAAGCAGGCCCGTGGCGACATGATCGAGGCCATCTTCCTGCTGCGCGCCTACCGCACGACGCTGCCGCGTTTCGGTTATTCGGTTCCGGTCGATACCGCTGAGATGACGGTGCAGCGGCGCGTTTCCGCGACCTACAAGGATTTGCCGGGCGGACAATTGCTGGGACCGACCTTCGATTACACCCATCGCCTGCTCGATCCTTCGCTTCTCGAAGACGAAACCGTTGAGACAGCCACCCAGCGCGAAGGCGAGCCGGAACATGTCATGCGGGTTTCCGATATTCTGGCCCAGGAAGGGCTGATCGAAACCGACGGCGATATGCCGGCTGACCATATTGCCGGCGACCTAACACGGGAGCCGATGGAATTTCCAATGCCGCGTGACCTGCGCCTGCAATCGCTGGCGCGCGGTGATGAGGGTTTCCTTCTGGCGCTCGCTTATTCGACGCAGCGCGGCTACGGCCGCACCCATCCGTTCGTCGGCGAAATCCGCATCGGCGAGGTGGCGGTCGAACTGGACGTGCCGGAACTCGGGTTTTCCGTCTCGCTGGGCGACATACAGGTCACCGAATGCCAGATGGTCAACCAGTTCAAGGGTTCTGCCAAGGCGCCGCCGCAATTCACGCGCGGCTACGGTCTGGTGTTCGGCCAGAGCGAGCGCAAGGCGATGGCCATGTCGCTGGTCGACCGGGCGCTGCGGGCAGGCGAATTCGGCGAGGACGTCGTGGCCCCCGCGCAGGACGAGGAATTCGTCATTTCACACGCCGACAACGTTCAGGCGACGGGTTTCGTCGAGCATCTGAAACTGCCGCATTACGTGGATTTTCAGGCCGAACTCGGTCTGGTCAGGAAAATGCGTGCCGATTTCGAGGCGATCAACGCCAATGGCGCGGAGTGGATGGGCGATGCGGCCGAATAGCTCAGCGGCTGTGCTGCTCGCCAAACCAGTAAGCGCAAAAGACGGTCGATGCTGCAAACACAGCAAAGAACACGGCTGCAAGAATTCCAATCTCCATGAGCTTGTACTCCTTTTTTCACAAGGCTAACGCGCAATGCTTGAAGAAGTTTCATTTCACGACGGACTGGCTGCCTACAACTTCGCCTATCTGGACGAACAGACCAAGCGAATGATCCGCCGGGCGATCCTGAAAGCCATCGCCATTCCCGGTTATCAGGTTCCCTTCGCTTCCCGCGAAATGCCCATGCCCTATGGCTGGGGCACCGGCGGCGTGCAGGTAACCGCCTCCATTCTCGGTCCAGAGGATGTGCTGAAGGTCATCGACCAGGGCGCAGACGACACGACCAATGCGGTTTCCATCCGCGCTTTCTTCCAGAAGGTGGCGAATGTCGCGGTTACCACCCGCACCAAGGATGCGACCATCATCCAGACGCGGCACCGCATTCCGGAAGAAGAACTGCATTCGGGTCAGGTTCTCGTCTATCAGGTTCCCATTCCTGAGCCGCTGCGCTTCCTCGAACCGCGCGAGACCGAAACGCGTGTCATGCACGCGCTGGAGGAATACGGCCTGATGCACGTCAAGCTTTACGAGGATATCGCCCGCAACGGCCGTATCTCCACCACCTACGCCTATCCGGTGAAGGTGGCCGGGCGTTACGTGATGGATCCGTCGCCTACCCCGAAATTCGACAATCCGAAAATGCATCTCTCGGACGCCCTGCAGCTCTTCGGCGCAGGACGCGAAAAGCGCATCTATGCCGTGCCGCCCTATACCGACGTCGTCAGCCTCGATTTCGAGGACCATCCCTTCGAAATCCAGCGCTTCGACAAGCCCTGCGCGCTGTGCGGTGCGGAGAATGTCTATCTGGACGAGGTGGTGCTTGATGATAAGGGCGGGCGGATGTTCGTCTGCTCCGATACCGATCATTGCGAGGACCGCCGCGCCCATGGCCATAAAGGCCACCTGCTGGCGGATGTGAAGGAGGCCGCAGAATGAGCGACGCACCGCTTCTGAAAGTCAGGGACGTTTCCAAATATTACGGCGAGCGGGCCGGTTGCCGCAACGTCTCATTCGAGCTTTATCCAGGCGAGGTTCTGGCCATTGTCGGCGAATCCGGTTCCGGCAAGACCACGCTCCTCAACTGCATTTCCACCCGGCTGATGCCGACGGCGGGCAGTGTGGAATATCGTATGCGCGACAGCTCGGTGCGTGACCTCTATCACATGGGCGAGGCCGAACGGCGTTTCCTGATGCGGACCGACTGGGGTTTCGTGCACCAGAACCCGGCGGACGGGCTGCGCATGGCGGTTTCGGCCGGCGCCAATGTCGGCGAGCGGCTGATGGCCGTCGGCAACCGGCATTACGGCAATATCAGGCAATCGGCCAGCGAATGGCTGGAACGGGTGGAAATCGGCACCGACCGCATCGACGACCAACCACGCGCCTTTTCCGGCGGCATGCGCCAGCGCCTGCAGATCGCCCGCAACCTCGTCACCTCGCCGCGCCTCGTCTTCATGGATGAACCGACCGGTGGGCTCGATGTTTCCGTGCAGGCGCGCCTGCTCGATCTGGTCCGCGGTCTCGTCAACGATCTCGGTCTGGCCGTCGTCGTCGTCACCCATGATCTGGCGGTGGCGCGGCTGCTTTCCCATCGCATGATGGTGATGAAGGGCGGCGATGTCATCGAGCATGGTCTGACCGACCGGGTGCTGGACGACCCGCGCGAGCCCTATACACAATTGCTTGTTTCCTCTATTCTGCAGGTTTGACGCCATGCCGACGCCTCTCATCGTTTCGGAAGTCTTCAAAAGCTTCACCATGCATCTTCGCGACGGCATCGAATTGCCTGTTGTCCGCGATGTCAATTTCTCCGTTTGCGGCGGCGAATGTGTCGTGCTCGGCGGTCCCTCCGGCATCGGCAAAAGCTCGATCCTGAAAATGCTCTATGGCAACTACGCCATCGACAGCGGGCAGATTCTCATCCGTCATGAGGGCCAGGTCGTCGATATCGGCAACGCCTCGCCGCGCACGATCCTCGATATCCGTCACCGCACCATCGGTTATGTCAGCCAGTTCCTGCGCACCGTGCCGCGTGTCGCTGCCATAGATGTCGTCGCCGAACCGCTTCTGGCACGCAAGGTTGCAGCCGATGAAGCCCGTGAACACGCAGCCATGCTGCTTTCGAAGCTCAACCTGCCGCGGGAACTATGGTCACTCCCCCCGGCGACCTTTTCTGGCGGCGAACAGCAGCGCGTGAATATCGCGCGCGGTTTCATCACCGACCATGCGATCCTGCTTCTGGACGAGCCGACGGCCTCGCTCGACGCCCTTAACCGGCGTGTCGTCGTCGATATGATCGTCGAGAAAAAACAGAAGGGCACGGCACTGCTCGGCATTTTCCATGACGAGGAGGTGCGGGAAGCCGTGGCCGACCGCATTCTGGACGTCTCACAGTTTTCTCCCAGAAAGGCAGCGGCATGAGCGTCAAGGTCGGTCTGGAACCGGTCATCCATGAGACCGCCCGTGTCAGCAACTCCGCGATCGGCCGCTATACCGAAATTTCGGAACGCTGCCGCATCGAGGAGGTCGAGATGGGCGACTACTCCTATGTCATGCAGGATGGCGCGATCTGGTGCGCCACCATCGGCAAATTCGTCAACATCGCCGCCTCCGTCCGCATCAACGCCACCAATCACCCGATGCAGCGGGCGACGCTGCACCACTTCACCTATCGTGCCCACAACTATTGGGACGATGCGGAGGATGAGACGGACTTCTTTACCGCCCGCCGCGCCAAACGCGTCGTCATCGGCCACGATGTATGGATCGGCCATGGTGCGACAATCCTGCCCGGTGTCACGGTCGGAAACGGCGCGGTGATCGGGGCGGGTGCAGTCGTCTCAAAAGACGTCGCGCCCTATACCATCGTCGGCGGCGTGCCCGCCCGGCTGATCCGGCAACGCTTCCCGGCGGAACTGGGCCGGCAAATGGATAATCTGAAATGGTGGGACTGGGACCACGCTACATTGCGCGTCGCTCTCGAGGATTTCCGTAATCTGGACGCCGAGGATTTCGTCGCGAAATATGGCGGATGAAATCTCCCTCTGCCGAACACCTGCAAATCCCGGGGCAAAACCCCGGGATTTTTGTTTATGCGATCAAAAAAGACACGCGGACTTGAACGGTCCAAGATTCCTCCCGAAAGCTTTGTCGGCGAACAGGCGGATGCGAAATCCGTGAAATCTGTAATATTTTATTCATCAAACTGACATCCACACTTCACGCACCGCTGTTACGCCGAACCCCGTCAAAAAAGAAGATTGGACGGGGAAATGAGCTTTCACCTGAAGCAAGTCACGCGCCGCTTTGGCAACCACACTGCGGTCGATTCCGTGAATGTCGAAATTCCGCAGGGCCAGATGGTTGGCGTTATCGGACGCTCGGGTGCGGGAAAATCGACGCTGCTGCGCATGATCAACCGCCTCGTCGATCCGTCCTCGGGTTCCATCCATTTCAACGACACGGAAGTTTCGGCGCTGAAGGGCGCGGCGCTTCGCAGCTGGCAGCGCGACTGCGCCATGATTTTCCAGCAGTTCAATCTGGTGCCGCGCCTCGATGTGCTCACCAATGTCATGCTCGGTCGCCTCAACCACCGTTCAACGGCGCTCAGCCTGTTCAACATCTTCACCAATGACGAGCGCCTGATGGCCATCGCCGCCCTGGAAAGGCTTGGCATCGAGCATGTGGCCATGCAGGCTGCCGGCACGCTTTCCGGCGGTCAGCAGCAGCGCGTCGCCATCGCCCGCGCCCTGATGCAGTCTCCGAAGATGGTTCTGGCCGATGAGCCGATCGCTTCCCTCGACCCGCTGAACGCCAAGATCGTGATGGACGCGCTGCGCGACATCAACGAACGCGAAGGCATTACGGTTATTACCAACCTGCATACGCTGGATACGGCGCGCAATTATTGCGAACGCATCATCGGCATGTCTCAGGGCCGGGTCGTCTTCGACGGAACCCCTACTGAGCTGACGGCCGCGGCCGTCACGGAGATTTACGGAACCGATTCTCAAGGGTCCGGCATCGACGAGACCATGACCTCGACCAGCATCAATATTCCCGGCGCGCAGCTTCCTGCGCGTCCGGTGCACCAATCTGCCGGCCCCGAACCGCTCGCTCTCGCCGGGCTCTGAGGAACCGCTCAGCATCGTTTGCGCCCGCGTCAAGGGCCGATACTTCACAACAAACTCCGGCTCGCCGGGAAACAGGAGAAAGTCCATGTTGAAGAAAGTCCTTCTTTCGGCAGTCGCGCTTGGCGTTCTGGCCGGTTCCGCCATGGCTCAGGACGTCAAGGTTCTGCGCATCGGTCTCGACGGCTCCGAAAACGAAGCCGACCAGATCCGCAACACCAAGTGCGTTGCCGATGGCCTGAAGGCCGCGACCGGCGTTGCCGAAGTTCAGGTTTTCCCGTCGCCGGACTATAACGGCGTCATCCAGGGTCTTCTCGGCGGCACCATCGACATCGCTTCCATGGGCGCGTCCTCCTACGCCAAGATCGCGCTGGCCGACCCCAAGGCTGTCGACCCGATTCTGACCTATACGGGTTCTGACGGCTCCAGCGGTTATTACACCATCATGGTTGCCCGCAAGGACAGCGGCATCAAGAAGCTGGCCGATGCCAAGGGTAAGAAGATCGGCTTCGCCGACCCGGATTCCACCTCCGGCTTCCTCGTTCCGAACGTGGCGATCCCGAAGGAAACCGGCACGCCGATCAAGGAATATTTCTCTGAAACCGGCTTCGGCGGCGGCCATGAGAACCTCGTTCTCGCCGTTCTCGACAAGAAGTTCGACGTTGGCACCACCTTCGGTTCGGGCGTCGGCAAGTGGGAAGAAGGCTACTCGGGCGGCAACCTTCACCAGATGGTCAAGAAGGGCAACCTCGATATGGACGATATCGTCGAAGTCTGGAAGTCGCCGCTGATCCCGAACGGCCCGCTGATGGTCACCAACAAGCTCGGCGACAGCATGAAGCAGAAGGTTGAAGACTACTTCATGGAACTGCCCAAGAAGGACCTCGCCTGCTTCCAGGCCTACACGCAGGGCAAGAACACCGCCTACATCAAGGTCGATCCGTCCTTCTACCAGACGATCATCGACGCCCGTAAGTCCGTTATCGGCGGCTGATCCTCAGATCATATCCGGAAGCGGCGGTGCCTTGCGGCACCGCCGCTTTTGCCAATAAAGGAAAAGCGGCATGGCGACCACACTGCACCATGGTACCCTCTCGCCCGAGGGATTGAGCGCATCGTCCCAGACGGTCATGCGTCACTATCAACAGCAGCTTGCGACACGGCGAATCTATACCGTCATTTCGCTCGTGATCTTTCTCGTCATCCTCGCCGCCTCGCTGAATTTCGCCAATGCGGCCAATTCGGGCAAGTTCTTCGAGCGTCTGCCCTACTTTTTCGACTTCATGAAAACCTTCGTGCCCGATAGTCCGCTGGAAATCTTCCGCGCGATGTTCGACCTGCCGTCGCCCTATGCGGATGGCTCGCTGAAATACAATTATGTCGCGGACCGCGTTTACATCACCGACGGTTTCTACATACCGCACTTCATCTATCAGCTGATTATCACGCTCAATATTGCGCTGGTCTCGACAATCATCGGCACGGGTTTTGCTTTCGTGCTCTGCTTCTTCGCCTCTACCAACCTTGTCGGCGCCGGCCTCGTGCGCTGGGTGGTGCGCCGGGTGATGGAAGTGCTGCGCGCTTTTCCGGAAATCGTCGTCGCCGGGTTGCTCACCGCCATCCTGTCGATCGGCCCGATCGCCGCGATCATCGCGATTTCGGTCCACACGATCGGCGCTCTGGGCAAGCTGTTCTTCGAAGTGGTGGAAAATGCCGATATGAAGCCCGATGAAGGCCTGCGCGCCGCCGGCGCCAACTGGCTGGAGCGGGTGCGTTTCGCCATCGTGCCGCAGGTTCTGCCCAATTTCGTGTCCTATGCGCTGCTGCGCGCCGAAATCAACGTGCGCGCCTCCACCATCATCGGTGCCGTGGGCGGCGGCGGCATCGGCGAGGTCTTCCGGCTTTCGATCGGTAACGACCACGCCTCCAAGACCTATGCTATCATCATCCTTCTGCTGATCACCATCATCGCCGTCGACCAGTTTTCCAGCTGGCTGCGTCGCAGGCTGATCGGCCATCAATCCTTCGAATTCGGACGGGGAGCGGCCTGATGTCGACCAGCTTCATTCTCAACACCGCCGACCGCGAGAGGCTGACGGCCGCGCATCCGCAAGTGTTCAATCGCAGTTTCATGCAGCGATATGGCCTGCTGGCCGGCATCCTCATCGTCTTCGCCTATCTCGTCGCCTGCTTTTTCTTCTTCAATGTCGGGCCGGCTTTCATGCAGGGCCGGTGGGATCGCGCCTCGAGCTATATTCAGGACTGGTATTCCTGGCGCGCCCAGCCGCGCCTGCGTTTCGAAGACGGAAAGGTGGAGCCGCAATGGTCCAGCCGCGGGCAATATCCGGTTGATGCAAAGATCGACTGGCTGCAGCCCCTGCCGGGTGGCGGCTACAGCGTCGTTTATGCGGGCATGGAAAACCGCCTCGACGTGACCCCGACCCGGGTGGATGTCTATGTCGACGGCAAGAATTATCCCGTCATCATCAATGGAGAACAGGCCCGGGTATCCGACGAGGTGCCGCAGGAAATCCAGCAGGACGGCAACAAGGTTCTCGTGCATTTTGGTTTTGCCGGTCAGGCGGAAATCCGCACCAGCCAGGTCTATGTCCAGCGTCGGTTCCTCGGATGGGCGAATTTCCTGTTCGACACCAAATCGGAATTCTGGGGCAAGGGTTATGGTGAACTCGCCGCTCTCGCGCTGTGGGGAGAAAGGCTCGATCCCGAGCGCTCCAATATCGGCCATATGGTGGATGATTTCCTCGACAACAGCGTCTGGCAGCATGCCGATATTCTTTCCAAGCTGATGCAGACGCTTGTCATGGCCTTTGTGGGCACGCTGTTCGGCACGCTCGTTGCCCTGCCGCTCGCCTTCATCGCCGCGCGCAACATCACCGCCAACAGGGCCGCAAATTGGGGCATGAAGCGGCTGTTCGACTTCCTGCGTTCCATCGACATGCTGATCTGGGCGCTGTTCTTCACCCGCAGCTTCGGCCCCGGACCGATCCCCGGCATTGCCGCGATCTTCTTCACCGACACCGGAGCGCTCGGCAAGGTCTATGCCGAGGCGCTGGAAAATGTCGATGACAAGCAGCGCGAAGGCGTCAAATCGGTCGGCGCTTCCCCGATTGCCGTCAACCGCTTCGGTGTGCTGCCGCAGGTCCTGCCGGTCTTCATTTCACAGTCACTCTATTTCTGGGAAAGCAACACCCGCTCCGCCACCATCATCGGCGCGGTGGGCGCGGGCGGCATCGGTCTGAAACTGCTGGAGGCGATGGGCACCAATGCCGACTGGGACAAGGTCGCCTATATGGTCCTGCTTATCCTCTTCGTCGTTTTCCTGTTCGACCACATCTCCAATTCGCTGCGTTCACGCCTGATCGGCAAAACACAACACTAGGTCTGAAGGGATGAAATGGCGAACGTCGTAATGATGTTCGTCATCTCCGCCGGACACTCGCGCAGTCCCGATTTATGCCGGCCGTATCCCGTCATCATCTCTGCCTGTGTCTTCAGCACATTCGGAAGCTTGCCGCATTTCCAATGCGCTTTTTTCCCTCGGCATCATCATTCTGTCACGGAAACCAATTACCTCGCACTCCTGACCTTGCGGGAAGCCGGCGAGTCACGCCAAATAGCTTCTCATCCTTGGTCTCCCATGACACTGAAGAGTGCTTGCCGTGCGCTATGCTATCTATTTTTCTCCGGCTAAAGATCACCCGCTGACTGAGGCGGCGTCACGCTGGCTGGGCCGCGACGCATTTTCCGGCACGCTGCATGACGACCACGACGACTATGCCGACATGACGGAGGAGCCACGCCGCTATGGTTTCCACGCGACCCTGAAGGCTCCTTTCGAGCTTGCCGAAAAATACAGCGAGGCGGAGCTGCTCACGGCCTTCGAAGATTTCGCGGCCAGCCAGTCCACCTTCGAAATTCCGCGTGTCGTCGTCGGTGCACTCGGGCCGTTTTTCGCACTGATCCCGGACCGCACTTATCAGCCGCTGCAGGATTTTGCCGCCGAGATCGTCGATCATTTCGACCGGTTTCGCGCGCCCCTGTCAGAGACCGATATTGCCCGTCGGCGGCCACAGATGCTGACGGAGAGCCAACGGCAAAATCTGTCTCTCTGGGGCTATCCGCATGTCATGGATGATTTCCGTTTTCACATGACGCTGACCGGCCGCATCGATGAGAGCGAGCAGCCCGCCATGCACGAGGTGCTTTCGGCGCGGTTTTCCGAATTCACCGATCGACCTCTCAGCATTTCCGGCCTCGCCTTGTTCATTGAAGAAACGCGCGGCGCGCCCTTTACCGTTCATAGCTGGCACCCCCTTGGCCAGCCACCAAAGAAAGATGCGACCCCATGACCGAGCACGCCCTTTCCAATGCCCGTATCGTTCTGGAAGACGATATTATTCTGGGCTCCGTCCTGATCCGTGACGGCAAGATCGCCGATATCAGCGAAGGTGCCTCCAAAACCGGCGAAGACCTCGAAGGTGATTATTTGATCCCGGGTCTGGTGGAACTGCATACCGACCATCTTGAGCAGCATTATTCGCCGCGCCCCGGCGTGATCTGGGACAAGATCGCCGCCGTTCAGGCCCATGACGCCCAGGTGGCCGCCTCCGGCATCACCACCGTATTCGACTGCCTGCGGCTCGGTTCGGATGAAGACGGTGGCTTCAAGAAGGGTGAAATGCGCGAAATGGCTGACGCCATCGAGGCCGCGGCGGATCAGAACCGCCTTCGTTCGGATCACCTGCTGCATCTGCGCTGTGAAGTCGCCTCCTCGGATGTGCTGGAACATTTCGAAGACTTCGAAACCGATCCGCGCGTGCGGCTGATTTCCCTGATGGACCACTCCCCGGGGCAGCGCCAGTTCCAGTCGATGGATCAGTATATCTTTTACTACCAGAAGAAGCGTGGGCTGAGCGACGAGGCTTTCGCCGAGTTCGTGCGGCGTCGGCAGGCGGCGTCGGCGGAATATTCCGCCAAGCACCGCGATTATCTGGCCGCCCGCTGCGCCGAGCGCGGCATTACGGTCGCGAGCCATGACGACGCCACCGAAGCGCATGTCGGCGAGGCTATCGGCCACGGCGTGAAACTGGCGGAATTCCCCACCAGCGTCGAAGCCGCAAAAGCCTCGCATAGCGCCGGCATGAGCGTGCTGATGGGCGCGCCGAACATCGTTCGCGGCAAGTCCCATTCCGGCAACATCGCCGCCCGCGACCTCGCGGAGATCGGCGTGCTGGATGTTCTTTCTTCCGATTACGTGCCCTTCAGCCTGCTCTTCGCGCCATTCCTGCTTGCCGATCAGGTAGAAGCCATCAGCCTGCCGGAGGCGCTGCGCATGGTCACCACCACGCCGGCGCGCACCGTCGGCCTTCTCGATCGCGGTCGTATCGCGACGGGATTACGGGCCGATCTGGTCCGGGTTCACCGCGAGGATGGTGTGCCGGTCGCCCGTTCCGTCTGGCGTCAGGGCAAGCGCGTGGCATGACCGATGATGGGCAGGATAGCCGGCGCGCGGCATCGCCCGGCACGATGATCGTGATTGTCGGCCCGAGCGGGGCCGGCAAGGACACGCTGATGGACTACGCCGCAGCGCGACTGTGCGGACGGCCGGGCTTTCACTTCACCCGCCGCGTCATTACCCGCAGCGGCGATGCGGGGGGTGAAAACCACGATGCCGTTTCGATGCACGAGTTCAACCGGCTGGAAGATGAGGGCGCCTTCGCGGTGTCCTGGCAGGCGCATGGGTTAAAATATGGCATCCCGGCCGCTGTCTATCGTCACCTCAATGCGGGAGATGTGGTCATCGCCAACGGTTCGCGTTCCGCCCTGCCGCATTTCGGCACCGCCTTTTCCCGTCTTAAGGTCGTGAACATCGTTGCGCGGCCGGATGTGCTGGCAAGGCGGCTGGAGCAGCGCGGGCGGGAAAGCCGGGACGATATTCTCCGGCGGCTGGAACGCAGCTCGTTGACGGTCGTTGGAGATTTCGACGTTACGACCGTCGATAATAGCGGCGCTATCGAAGATGCCGGCCACGCCATCATGCAGGTGCTGGAGCAAAGCGCAGACACCGACCGCACTTAAAATCCCGGAGCCGGGCTGCTCGACAAACGCCCTCTCAAGGCTTACCATCAGGCGACAATTTCCAAACATGGTACGCCAAGGCGAGGGATGCCCGAGAAGAGGGTCAGTGACGAGATAAGTGTGGTGGCCGGTCTGGCTGCCGGCGTCAGCAATTATGCCCGGTCACGGGGCATCGATATCGCACCGATCTGCAAGGCTCTGGACATTGATCCAGCCATATTCAGCAGCCTGACGGAACGCATCAGCCTCGATAGATTTTCACGCCTGCTCGAAACCTGCGCACTGATTTCCGGCGACGACGCCTTCGGTTTGCAATGCGCCTCCACCTTTCCAGCGGGTGCATCCGGCGCGTTCGGATATGGGCTGATCAGCGCACCGACGGTAAGGGCGTTCCTGCGTTTTCTTCAGGACCATGTCTATTACGCGACCAACAACAGCAATTTCACCATGGTAACGGATGCCACGCAGGTAACCCTGTCATGGTCCTTCGCGCCGGTTATCGCCAAACGCGATCAATATGTGGATTTGTCGCTCGCCGTCCTGGTACAACGTCTCCGTGATATTCTCGGAGATCGTATCAACCAGATCGAGATCGGTCTGGAGCGGCCGAAACCGAATAATATTCAGCTATTTAAAGAAAGAATGACCAGGCGCGTCAGTTTTTCCCAGCCCATCCATACCATGCGTCTGCCGATATCGCTTCTCGATGTGGTCAATCCGAATGCGGATGAGCGGCTGTTCGAGCTGATGAACCTGCAGTGCCGCATGTTGCGACCGGAAACATCGGCGGACGCGACCCATTTCATTGACCAGGTGAAGCGGTACATGCAGATGCGGCTCTCGGATGCCGAGCTTTCGCTCGGCGAGATCGCTCCCTATTTCAACCTGTCGGAGCGGAGTTTTCAACGGCGGCTCGCAGAGCTCGGCACCAATCTCAACGAGATAAAGGACGCCATTCGCAAAAATGCCGGTTTCAAACTCCTCGTGGAAAGCGATCTTCCGGTATCCGACATCAGTTACAGGCTTGGCTATTCGACACCCGGTGCGTTTTCGCGTTCCGTCTCCCGCTGGTTCGGGGCAACACCGACCGACATTCGCAAGAAACACGCGCATCATTCCGCCGGATGATACATGTTGACGGCATCAATATTTCGAAATGACGCATTAAATTTGAGAAATATGTCGGCGCTCATCGCGTTGTGTGCCGAAACATAACAATAAAACGAAAAACTTGGCGCGAGATGTTATTCTATCGGCGTGGCACATCGCCTATTAGAGCGCCGCATATCCTTCGGGTGTGACGAAAATATTCCAGAGCTTTGAAGCTGCATTTCGCGCCAGACCAATTGTGGTCCTTGGCGATATCGGTGTCGCAGTTCCTTTCAATGCCCAGAATAGTGCGTCCGCACCGGGATCGGCTGGCTGCGAAAGCAGCCCTTATTGCATAATTACCGATGCCCGATGAAACCTATTGGCGAAATTAGCGTTTCTGTTCGCGTATAGACAGAGCGGTAAATGAGCTGGTTTCGGGAAATGAATCATTGACTGATCGTGCCCCGGGAAGGCCAATCTCTTTTAAGGCTGAAAGAAAATGTCTTCAAATACGCCGCATGAACATCGCCAGACGCGTGAAATCATCCTTTCGGAGCGTGAGCGGCATTATCTGGGGCTGGTCGCGCGAGGCAAGCATCCGTCCCACATCGCCTTGATAACCGGCGCGGACGAAGCGGACGTGAAGGACACTCTTGAAAGGGTGCGCCACAGACTGGGTGCGGCCAATCTGCTGAATGCCGTCAGCATCGCCCTGCTGCGCGGCCTGATCGAACAGGACGCATAGTCGCCACCTGATCATCCAAGCTTACGCGAAACGTCCCCTCCCGTAAGCTGAAAACCGAATGAGCGGCTTTCTGCGTCAAAATCCTTCCATATCAATGGCGGGATGGCGGACCAAAAGCGGGCTGGACATGATGTCCGGCCCTATCGACGCAAAGCAGCCATTTACGGTTTGCCCGGCGGGTCATAGTCGACCCGCCGGGTTTTTATTATCAGGTCAGAGCGATTGAATTTCGGCCAGAATATCGCTTTCGATCACGATGCCGCTTTCCAGCGCCTGCTTGCGAATCCCCTGGCTGCGGCGGCCGGGCAGACGCACATTTTCCTGCTTTTCTATCTCGCCGGCGATGAGCCCCAGCCGCTCGGTAAAGGCCGCACCACCTGACGATACCGGGTCTATGGCGATGATCGTGTGGCCGAGAGAGGGCGGCGCTCCCTTGTCGTCGAGAAGGGAAGAAGCCTCGAATGCGAAGTTTCCGCCGGTAATCGCAGCGGCCATGATCTCTACCATCAATGCCAGCGCAGCGCCTTTGGCCTCGCCTGCGGGCACCATGGTTCCCTCTATGGCCTCTTCGGGATCGGTCGTCGGCCGGCCGTTTCGGTCGAGCGCCCAGTCGCCGGGGATGGTTTCACCCTTCTGGCGAGCCGCCATGATCTTTCCGCGCGCGACCTTGGAGAGCGCGAGATCGATGACCAGCGGATCGGCGCCGCTGACGGGGGTGGCGAAGGCGATTGGATTGGTTCCATAAAGCGGTTTGCTGCCGCCCCAGGGCGCCATGGATGCCGGGGCGTTGGCGAACATGAGCGCGACAAAACCCATTTCGGCGAGGCGTTCGACGGTCAGCGCCATGACACCCGCATGATGAGAGCGGTGGATTGCAGCAAGCGCAATGCCCTGCTGCCGGACCATGTCCGGCAATTCCTCAAGGGCGCAATCGATCGCCGGATAGGCATAGCCGTGATTGGCATCGACCGAGAGCACGCCCGGCTTCACGCGGGTCGCCACCGGACGCGCCTTGCCGTCGACCTTTCCAACCCGCGCCTGCCGGACATAAACGGGGATGCGGCGAAAACCGTGACCGCCTTGGCCGGCCGCCTCGGAGGCGACGAGCGCCTTTGCCACCGAACGGGCGTTTTGCGGCAGAACGCCGTTGCGCTCAAAGATAGAGGATACGAGATCCTCCGCCTCTGCGATTGAGAATTTCATGATTTTCGTGATTCCTGTTGGCTTGCATGCGATGGGACGGATTGGTCCTACTTTGCGGTATACGGCCGCTGCAAATCAACATGGAAAATAAACCGGGCATCCCATCCTCTCCAGAGTCGGGATGCCCTTATGCGGTCGGGCTGCCTCACCCTACTTGAAAAGAATCGGCAGGGTAAAACTCGTATTTGCGCCTGGCGGCGGCGGCGAGACGGACGCTCTTTGTATGACGGCCAGAAGCTTCTGATCCATCGCCGAGTCACCGGTGGATGAAATAATCCTCGCACCGCCGACGGAACCACCGCTGTCTATCTTGAATGAAACCGTAATGGTCATCCCCGATTTTCCAGCCGAACGCACCAGTCGCCGCTGCATCGCCGAGCGCACTTTCGCACCCCAATCGGCATTTGACATGGACGAGGACGAGAAGGAGCCGGCATTGCTGCGCGATGCCGCCGTCCGGTCGGACTGCTGAGCTTCAGCCTTCGCCGTTTCACGCAGTTCCGATGCCTGCTGCGGTTTGGGACGCTGGCGCTCGACCTTCTTTTTCTCTTCCGGCTCTTTCTTTTCCACCTTCTTTTCGACGGGCGGCGGCGGAGGACGCATGACGGGCAGAGGAACCTCGACATTTTCGAGTTCCGCCATCATCTGCTCCTGAACGGGGTCGACCGGCTCCACGGGTTCGGGAATTTCCTGCGGCTCGACGATCTCCTCGACCGGCGGTTCGGGCGGCTGCACCGGCTCTGGCGGCGGCGGCGTTTCCGCAACCGGCTCCGGTGGCGGCGGCTCTTCCGGGGCAGCTTCCTCCACCGGTTCGCTGCTGTCGCTCTTCACCTCTTCGGCGTCTTCGACATCCTGCTCGGGTGTCGTTTCTTCGGTCTTGACGGCCTCCGGTATCGCCGCCATTTCGATCATGATAGCGGCAGGCGGCGGCCCGCCGGCATCCAGCTCCTCGGGCTCCTGCATCAGATAATAGGCAAAACCGGCGTGAACGCCCAGCATGAGCAGCGCCGCGGCCGACCACAGCGTCACTTCCCCGATACGGGAATGCCGGGCCTGCGGGTAGCCGTTTTCAGTCATGGCGCGGTTCCCGGCGCTGCAGGTTGGCCAGCGGCAGCGGGCTGCGCTACGGCAGCCGCGTTTTCCAGCCCTACGAGGGCGATCTTCAGATAACCGGCATCTCTCAGCAGGTTCATGATTTCCATGAAGTGGCCGTAGTCGACGGCCTTGTCGGCGCGCAGGAAAATGCGCGTATCCTTCTTGCCGCCCGTCTGCCGGTCGATGGCAGCCGCCAGTGCTTCGCGGGCAACCGCATCATTGCCGAGATTGAGCGAGAGGTCGTCCTTGACCGTCAGATAAAGCGGCTCCTCCGGGCGTTCTGCCGGCTTTGCGGTGGATGCGGGCAGATCGACATTCACATCGACGGTGGCGAGCGGTGCCGCCACCATGAAGATGATGAGCAGAACCAGCATCACGTCGATGAAGGGCGTTACATTGATCTCGTGGTTTTCGGAGAGGTCGTCTCCGCTATTTTCGCGAATACCGCCAGCCATGGCCGATCACCGTCCAACCAGCGATACTGCCGGCTTGCTGGTGCTGCCCGGCGGAATACGGCGGAAATCGAGGTCGCGGCTGACGAGGCGTTCCACACCGGCTGCGGCATCCGCCAGCAGATGGCGGTAACCGGTGATGGAGCGGGCGAAGACGTTGTAGATCACCACAGCCGGAATAGCGGCGACAAGGCCGATGGCGGTGGCGAGCAGCGCCTCGGCAATGCCCGGCGCGACGACGGCAAGATTGGTCGTCTGTGATTCCGAAATGCTGATGAAGGAGTTCATGATGCCCCAGACGGTGCCGAACAGGCCGACGAAGGGAGCAGTGGAACCGATGGTCGCCAGAACACCCGTTCCGCGCGACATGCGGCGACCCGCATGGGTTTCGATACGCGACAGCGCCGAAGAGACACGCTCCTTGATACCGCCGCCATCCGTGTGTTCGACCACCGCATCGGAAAGCTGCATTTCGTGGGTTGCCATGCGCAACATCAGTGCTGCCGGCCCGCCCTTCTTTTCGACGGCCTCGGTGGCCTCGGTCAGGGTTTTTGCCCTGCGAATGACCTTGAGCGTCGAGCCGGCGCGCACCCGCGCACCTGCAAGCTCGATAGACTTCGCGACCCAGACCGTCCACGTGACCAGAGATGCGAAGGCAAGGCCGATCATGACACCCTTCACGACCCAGTCGGCCGCCATGAACATGCCCCAGGGAGAAAGGTTGTGCGGGATATCCGCACGATGTTCGGCGCTCGCGGGCTCGGTGCTGACAGGCTCTATCGGGGTCGCGGCTTCATTCGGCGCGGTCGTCTGGCCCGTCTGTGCGGGTTGCTCGGTCTGCGTCGGCTGCGGCGCCAGGCTTTCGGTGCCCGGTGCGGTATTCGTCGCGGGCTGAGCGGGTGCAGGCTGGACCGGTGCGGGCTGAGTTGACTGAGGCTGCGAGGGTGCGGTGGCAGCAGGCTGTTCCGGTGCAGTCGCGGAAGGCTGGACGGGCGCGGCGGCCGGAGCGCTCGGCGTTGCAGGAGTTGCCGGCTGAACCGCTTCCGTTTGCGGTGCGGGCTGTATCTGGGTTTCCGGTGCCGTCTGAGCGAAAACCGCGCCGGCACTCAAGCCGGCCAGCAAGGTGACAGTCATGGCAAGGGAGAGATGCCTTGTCGTGTTTGCCTTGTTGAAGGATGCGGAAGAAGTTGAGGTCTCAGCTGACATAATTTTTATCCCGGATTTCCGTCGATGAACTCATCCGCAGATTGACCGGTTCCTGAAAACCGGGGTCATGAACGGATACCGTCGTGAAAGCTTGACGTTCCGATAATAAACCTGAGTTCTTTTGACAACTATTATATTGTCAAAAGACGACCCGTAAACTCTTCTTTACAAAAAATTGACCGATCGAAGGCCTTCAGCTGTTCTGCGAGGGCGAAAACTGCGCAATGAGAGCATGACGGTCACCGGGATAGGTGACACGGACACGGGTAATATAATCCGCCCCATGCCAGGTCCGCCGATCAATGACCAGACAGGCAGCACCGGAATCAATACCGAGCGCCGCCGCATTTTTACGGTCGGCGGAAACGGCGCTGATACGATGTTCGGCCGCACTCCAGGGCACCATTTTCAGCAGCCATGTCCCCGGCCCGATCTGTGAAAAATCCGCGGCTTCCGCCTCCGGAACGGCGGTGACATTGATGATGCGTTCCTCAAGGCAAAAGGGAACGCCACCGGCGAAGTGCGTGCAGGTGAGTTCCAGGACCGGGGCCTCGGCGGCAAGCGCCATGGCCGCGCCGTCTTCTTCCCCCGCAGGGCGCAGCCGTCGTTTGTCGAGACGGTAACCGTAGACCAGACCCAGCGCCTGCACCTCCCGCTCGATATCGTGGATTTCCAGAACGGCGGATTGCGCATGGGGCTGGCGAACGAAGGTGCCGAGACGGCGGCGTCTTTCGATGAGTCCGCGCTGCACCAGCTCGCCGAGAGCCTTGTTCACCGTCATGCGCGAACAGGCATATTGCCGGGTCATCTCGTGTTCGAAGGGAATACGATAACCCGGCGGCCATTCGCCCGACATGATGTGGCGCTCGACATCATTGCGAATGCGCTCGTGCAGCGATTTTTCCTGAAGATCGGCGCCTGTGCTCCTCATCCCTATGCTTTTATCCTCCCCTTTGCCGGATCAACTATCCATGGGCAGCGGCGGCAATCGCCTCGCTGCGGATTTCCTCCGTAAGCTTGGCGCGCAGCTCAGAAAATTCCGGGCTGGCCTTGACGGTGTAGTGACGCGGATGCGGCAGGTCGACCGGCGTGATCGACTTGATGCGACCCGGCCTTGCAGACATGGTCACCACACGCGACGCCATGAAGACCGCCTCTTCGATATCGTGTGTGACGAAAATGACCGTCTTCTGCTCCCGCTCCCATATACCGAGCAGCAGTTCCTGCATCAGCCCGCGCGTCTGGTTATCGAGAGCGCCGAAAGGCTCATCGAGCAGCAGGATTTTCGGGCCGTTGGCCAGGGCGCGGGCAATGGCCGTTCTTTGCTGCATGCCGCCGGAGAGTTGTTTCGGCCAATGGTTCTCGAAACCGCGCAGGCCGACCTTGTCGATATAGCTGTCGACGATCTCCCATTTTTCCTTCTCGGCGACCCCGCGTTCACGCAGGCCGAAGGCGACGTTTTCGCGGATCGTCAGCCAGGGAAACAGCGTATAGGACTGGAACACCATGCCGCGATCCGCCCCCGGCCCCGTTACCGCCCTGCCGGACAGCAGCACTTCGCCCGTCGTTGGGCGGTCGAGACCGGCGATGATGCGCAGCAAGGTCGATTTTCCGCATCCCGATGGGCCGAGTATGGTGACGAAATCATTGCGGGGGATTTCCAGATCGGTGGGCTGGAGGGCCACCGTCGGCTGCCCGCCCTGCACACCCGGAAAGGTGCGACTGACGCCCTTGATAACGAGTTCGCTCATCAGGCAAGCCTCCAGGCGAAAAGCTTCCGGTTCAGTGACTTGAACGCGAAGTCCGAAATAAGACCGATAATGCCGATGACGATGATGCCGAAGATGATCTGCCCGGTCGCCATCAGCGCCTGGCTGTTGATGATCATATAGCCGATGCCCGAGGAGGCGCCGATCAGTTCAGCGACAATGACATAGGTCCAGGCCCAGCCGAGAACGAGACGGAGGATTTCCGCAATATCGGGCGCATTGGCGGGAATGAGAACACGCCGCACAACGCCCCGGTCCTTCGCACCAAGCGTATAGGCGGCCTCCACCAGATCACGCCGCGTGCCGGCGACAGCCACGGCCACCATCAGGATGATCTGGAACACCGCGCCGATGAAGATCACCAGCAGCTTCTGCATCTCGCCGATGCCGGCCCAGAGAATGAGGAGCGGCACGAAGGCGGAAGCCGGCAGATAGCGCGCGAAGGAGACGAAGGGCTCAAGCAGCGCCTCGATGGGCTTATAGGCCCCCATGGCGATGCCGACCGGCACGGCAATGAGCGATGCCAACACGAAACCGCCGACCACGCGCCAGATCGTCATGCCGATATCGCTGGCAAAACCCTGATCGGTGAGCAGGTAGATGCCATCCTTCAGCATGGTGATGGGGTCGGCCAGAAAGGTCGGCGATACGAAACCGCCCAGCGTGGCAAAGCCCCAGGCGGAAAAAAACAGCACGAAGAACAGGATGCCGAGAGCAATTCTCGTGCTGTTCCTTATGGGTTGAAGAGGTTGCATCTGTCGCCTGTCCGGAAAACCGGCGCGGCACCTTCGCCGCGCCATCAGAACGCCGTGCGCGTTTCGTGACGCACAATCGACGCACTCACTTGTCTTTGGCTGCAATATTCCCTGCAGGGAATGCGGCCGCCTTTTCTGTTACTTGATGAAGGACGTATCCGCGAGGGTCGAAAGATCGGGTTTCGACTTTATCACGCCGATTTCCAGCAGCAGGTCCGCCGATTTTTCCGAGAATGCCTTGAATTCACCCTCGAAAAACTTCTGGTTGGCGGCCTTATCCTGCCATTCGAGGAACTTTGCCGAAGCGGCAAAGGCCTCGCCGGTCTGCTTCACATCCGCCCCCATCGTCGCATAGGACTTTTCGGGATCGGCCTTGATGAGCTCGAGGGCCTGGAAATAGCTGTCCGCCAGGGCTTTCGCCGCCTGCGGATTGGCCTTCAGGAAATCCGGGGTGCAACCGAACGTATCCATGACGGCGGGATAATCCAGCGTCGTGGCGAGGATTTTGCCCTTGTCGGGGGCGGCGCGGACAGTGGACAGATAGGGCTCATAGGTCATGGCCGCATCATTTTGACCGGCAACGAATGCCTGCGCGGCCGGTCCCGGCTCAAGGTTGACGACCTTGACATCCTTCAGGGTGAGGCCGTTTTCCTTGAGGATCCAGGCAAGGAAGAAATAAGGGGAAGTGCCCGGCGCGGAAGCGGCAACCGTCTTGCCTTTCAGGTCCGCGACCTTGGCAACATCACTGCGCACCGCAATGCCATCCGCGCCATGCGACTTGTCCATCTGGAAAATCTGGGTGGATTTCACGCCATTGGCATTCCACGCGATCCATGTTTCCACCGTGGTGGCGGCGCACTGAATGTCACCGGAAGCAAGGGCCAGATGGCGGCTCGCCTGCGGGATTTTCTTGATATCGACTTTCAGACCGTTCTTTTCGAAAATGCCGGCCTGTTTGGCGAGCGTCAGCGGCGCAAAACCGGTCCAGCCGGACATGCCAATCGTCACCGACGTCTCGGCATAGGCGGAAGCGGATGAAAAGAGCGCGGCGACTGTGGCGAGAACCCATGTTTTCTTCATGATCTGAACCCCTTTTGATTTATTTTTGTGCGATGCAGTTTATCGCTTTATTTGAGGCATGGTAGGCAGGGATTTTATATTTGTCTAGACAAAATAGAAGCTTCCGAAGGCCTCCAGAAAGATTGCAAATACACCATCCGGCATTCTAGACATAGGATAACACGGCCCCGCGCACAGGCCCGCCGTTTTTCCATATCGAGCTTTCCATGACCAGACAAAGACGTCGCAGTATCATCAGGGCAAGGCGAACCGGAACCGGAATTGCGCTGGTTGCCGCCATTTCCTTCATCGCGGGCATGACGGATGCGGTGGGCCTGCATATTTCAGGTGACTTCGTGTCCTTCATGACCGGCAACACCACGCGCGCCGCAGTCTCGATGGAGGCTGGCCTCTATTCCCATGCCGCGAAACTGCTTTTCGCAATCGTTGCCTTCGTGGCGGGCAATGCCGGCGGCATCGTGGTGGCGCATAAGTTCGACCGGCGCATCTTCGCCGTTCTGATGGCGGTGGGATTGCTGGTAACAATTGCCGCGCTGCTCGGCGGCGAGACTTCCGCTCTTGCGCAATTTTATCTCGTCGTTTTCGCCATGGGCATGGTCAACGCCGCCGTTGAGCACATTGAGGGACTGCCAATCGGGCTTACCTATGTGACCGGCGCGCTTTCCCGCTTCGGCCGCGGCATCGGCCGTTTTCTTCTCGGCGAACGAAGCCTCGACTGGGGCATTCAGATCGTACCATGGCTTGGCATGATATGCGGCGCGATCTGCGGCGCCGTTCTCGCCGCCACCTTGCAATCGAATGCCCTTTGGGTGGTTGCGGCCACGGTTTTCGCCGTCGCCATCGCCACCTTCATCATCCCGCGCTCGCTTCGCCAGCGCTACAATCAAAGGGTCAAAATCCGGCGGATTACACCCTGAAAATCGTCGCCGTCACTTTCGCGAGATGGTGACGAATTTCGTGCCGCGCACCCGCACCGTCATCAGGCAGGGTTCCTTGTCTGTACGCTCGCAATAACGCGGATGCATCTTCAGCACAAAAACCATGTTGCCGAAGCGCTTGATGAAATCATAGTCGTAAATCCGGGCCGTCGCGATCATCAGATAACCGCCCTCTTTCACCTGGACATAGAAATTATAGGGGCATCCCTCGTCGTCGCAGCTGCGGCCCTTTTCGCCATCACAATCGAGAACGCCGTGATTGACGACGGCGTCCATCAGCCCGTCATTGTTGATATCCAGCCGCGTGACGAAATCGTCGCCGAAGGCCGCCACCTTGCACTCGTTGCGGAAATGGTCCTTCTCGTAGATCTCGGGATCGTTCACCAGTTGCTGCTGCGCCGAGAGCGCCACCGGAAACATCAAGAGAACCAGCGCCTGAAGAGCGGCAACGAGAGCGATTCGCACGGCATTTTCCTTTGCATCCGTTTCGGTTATGGATGTTGCGATCATCCGGGCGGCCAGCCTAGAGTTTAGTGCTTGCGCGACACTGACGTGTTCGCAGCCTGTGTTTCCGGGGGGAACCTTTTCATGACGCTTCTGGGTTTTCTCGACTATGCCGGCGTCGCCATCTTTGCCGCAACCGGCGCGCTCGCCGCCTCGCGCAAGCAGCTCGACCTGATCGGCTTCCTGTTTTTCGCCGCCGCAACCGGCATCGGCGGCGGCACGGTGCGCGATCTGGTGCTTGGCAGGACGCCGGTATTCTGGGTGGTGAACCCGACCTATATCCTCGTCTGCGTCTCGGTCGCGGTGCTGCTGTTCTTCACCGCGCATCTGTTCGAATCCCGTTACCGCGTACTGATCTGGCTCGATGCACTCGGCCTCTCCGCTTATTGCGTCATGGGAGCAGCCAAGGGGCTTGCCGCCAGCGGCTCCGCAACCGTCGCCATCGTCACCGGCGTTCTGACGGCCACGTTCGGTGGTGTGTTGCGCGATATTCTTGCCGGCGAACGTCCGTGCTGTTGCGGCCGGAAATCTACATCACCTGCGCTCTCCTGGGCTCCTCCACCTTCATTGTCGTCTATTTCCTCGGCGCACCGCTTTATGCCGCATCAGCCGCAGGCGTCCTTACGGCCTTCGCCGTCCGATCCGGCGCTCTGGTCTTCGGCTGGACTTTTCCGCCCTATAAGGCAAAGCCCGGCAGGCGGCCGGAAGATGTCATGAAGTGACATATAGAAATGACCGCCGAAAACAGAAATGGCGCCCGTGAGCGCCATTTTCATGTCTGTTGTCGGACTGAAGCCTCATCCGCGCTTGCGGCGAAGGCGGATGACCACGTCCACATGGGCGATTTCCATGCCCTCGGGCGCTTCCGGCAAATTGTCGATCTGGAGGTTATTGACGGGAATATCGAGAACCTCGTTCTCGCCCTCCACGAAGAAGTGGTGGTGATCCGAGACGTTGGTGTCGAAATAGGTGCGGGCGCCTTCCACGGCGAGAACACGGATGAGGCCGGCTTCGGTGAACTGGTGCAGCGTATTGTAGACCGTGGCGAGAGAAACGGGCACGCCGGCGGTGACCGCCTCATCGTGCAGTTCCTCGACCGTCAGATGGCGATCGCCCTTTGCGAAAAGCAGATCGCCCAAAGCCACACGCTGCCGCGTGGGGCGCAGCCCCGAGCGCCGCAACCTCGTTCCGATATCCAATGTGGCGTCAAATGCCATGCAATCCCATTCCAAACAGAGGTATGAAACTTACCAATTGCATTAGCATATATCTTTTGCGGCGAGTGCTTTCAATAGTTTCGGCGTGGCTTAGGCGCGGCAAATGGCGGCAAACCGGCCATTCCTGCAAATTTCCTCTGGTTCCAGCCGTACGGTTCCTGTATGCGGACGGCATATTGAGGTAATGACTTCTGCGAAGAAGGTTCGAAGACAAAGAATGTGGGCAGAGCGGCCTCTGCCCTTGCAGCGCTTCATTTTGAACCTAACTTGCTCTAGTGAAGTCGATCAACACCAGTAATTGGGGAAGTGAAAGCGGTATGGCAACGAGGCAATCAAGTTACAATTACGAGGAGATCCTGTCCTGCGGTCGCGGCGAATTGTTCGGCCCGGGAAATGCGCAGCTCCCATTGCCCCCCATGCTCATGGTCCATCGCGTTACCGAAATTTCCGAAACCGGCGGCGCCTTCGACAAGGGTTTCATCCGCGCCGAATACGATGTCAGCCCCGACGACTGGTATTTCCCCTGCCACTTCCAGGGCAACCCGATCATGCCGGGGTGCCTCGGCCTTGACGGCATGTGGCAGCTGACCGGCTTCTTCCTCGGCTGGCTGGGCGAAGAAGGCCGCGGCATGGCGCTTTCCACCGGCGAAGTGAAGTTCAAGGGCATGGTTCGCCCTCACACCAAGCTCCTTCAATATGGTATTGATTTCAAGCGCGTGATGCGCGGCCGTCTGGTGCTCGGAACCGCCGACGGCTGGCTCAAGGCGGATGGCGAAACCATTTATCAGGCGACGGACCTGCGCGTAGGCCTGTCGAAGGAAAAGGCTGCCTGAGGCAGACGGAATAGTCCTGACAAACGCCGGGCGGCTTCGGTCGTCCAGCCGAAATCTTAAGAAAAGGTCCCTTTCATGAGACGAGTTGTTGTCACCGGCCTCGGTATTGTTTCTTCCATCGGCGGTGATGCCGCTGAAGTCACCGCATCGCTGCGCAATGCCAAATCCGGCATTTCATTTTCGCCGGATTTTGCCGAACACGGTTTCAAATGCCAGGTCTGGGGTAAGCCGTCTCTCGACCCGACCGATCTGGTCGACCGCCGCGCCATGCGCTTCCTGTCGCAGGGCGGCGCGTGGAACCATGTCGCGATGAAGCAGGCAATCGCAGATTCCGGTCTCGAAGAGAGCGACATCAGCGGCAATGAGCGCACCGGCATCATCATGGGTTCGGGCGGTCCTTCCACCCGCACCATCGTCGAGGCAGCCGATATTACGCTGAAGAACAACAGCCCGAAGCGCATCGGCCCCTTTGCCGTGCCGAAGGCCATGTCCTCCACCGCCTCCGCGACGCTTGCCACCTGGTTCAAGATCCATGGCGTCAACTATTCCATCTCGTCGGCCTGCTCCACCTCGGCGCACTGCATCGGCAACGCCGCCGAAATGATCCAGTGGGGCAAGCAGGACGTGATGTTTGCGGGCGGCCATGAGGATCTCGACTGGTCCATGTCCAACCTCTTCGACGCCATGGGCGCCATGTCGTCCAAATACAACGAGACGCCGAGCGTCGCCTCGCGCGCCTATGACGTCAACCGCGACGGTTTCGTGATTGCCGGCGGTGCGGGCGTGCTGGTTCTCGAAGAGCTGGAACATGCAAAGGCGCGCGGCGCCAAGATTTACGCCGAGATCGTCGGTTACGGCGCGACCTCGGACGGTTACGACATGGTGGCTCCTTCCGGTGAGGGCGCAATCCGCTGCATGCGTCAGGCCCTTTCCACCGTGAAGGGCGACATCGACTACATCAATACCCACGGCACCTCGACGCCGGTTGGCGACAGCAAGGAAATCGGCGCGATCCGGGAAGTCTTTGGCGACAAAATCCCGCATATCCAGTCGACCAAGTCGCTCACCGGCCATTCGCTGGGTGCGGCCGGCGTGCAGGAATCGATCTACGGCCTGTTGATGATGCAGGAACGCTTCATCGGCGAAAGCGCGCATATTTCCGAACTCGATCCCGAATTTGCGGGCGTTCCGATCGTTCGCAGCCGCATCGACAACGCCAAGATCGACACTATCCTTTCCAACTCCTTCGGCTTCGGCGGCACCAACGCCACGCTCGTCTTCCAGCGTCATAACGGATAATTGCCCATGAACGGCATCATGCAGGGTAAACGCGGCCTCATCATGGGCGTCGCAAACAATCATTCCATCGCCTGGGGTATCTCCAAGGCGCTTGCGGCACAGGGCGCGGAACTGGCCTTCACCTATCAGGGTGAAGCGCTCGGCAAGCGTGTGAAACCGCTCGCCGCCGAACTCGGATCCGATTTCATCGTGCCTTGCGATGTCGAGGATATCGCGTCGGTCGACGCCTTGTTCGCGACGATCCGCGAAAAATGGGGCTCGCTGGATTTCATCGTCCACGCTATCGGCTTTTCCGACAAGAACGAGCTGAAGGGCCTCTACGCGGATACGACGCGCGAGAATTTCAGCCGCACCATGGTCATTTCCTGTTTCTCCTTCACGGAAATCGCCAAGCGCGCCGCCGAACTGATGACCAATGGCGGCTCCATGCTGACGCTGACCTATAATGGTTCGCAGCGCGTCATTCCGAACTACAACGTCATGGGCGTCGCCAAGGCGGCTCTTGAAGCGTCTGTGCGCTATCTCGCCGCCGATTACGGCCCGCGCGATATTCGCGTCAACGCCATTTCGGCCGGCCCGGTCCGCACGCTGGCAGGCGCCGGCATCTCGGATGCGCGGGCGATCTACGCATGGAACCAGAAAAACGCACCGCTTCGGCGGACGGCGGATATCGACGATATCGGCGGATCGGCGCTTTACCTGCTGTCCAATCTGTCGCGCGGCGTAACCGGCGAATGCCATTATGTGGACTGTGGTTATAACATCACCTCCACACCCACGCTGGAGGTTCTCTCCAAGGCGGATGCGGAATAAGCGCCCCGTTTTCAACTTCGACAAAAGCCCGGCCATGTGCCGGGCTTTTTATATTGTGGGTCGTATCAATTTCGGAAATCACTAAAGTATAATTTATTGGAGTAACTGAATTTAAACATCGGGTGGTTATGGTCCGCAACAAATTCAACGGTTGCGCTTGCCGCATATTCTTAGAGATCGATATCGCCTCATGCGACTGGCCAGACTGAAGCCATTGCTGGAAAAATTCGGAGTCTCGCGCGACGGGACAGCGGCTATAGAATTCGCGATACTCGCGATCCCCTATTTCCTCGTCGTCTTTGCGATCATCGAGACCTTCATCGCCCTGATGGCGGAACAGGTCGTCGCCAATGCCACCGAGAATATGGCGCGGCGTCTGCGCACCGGGCAGATCAGCAGCTCGATTTCGAAAGAGGATTTCCGCAAGAGCTTCTGCAATGAAGTTTCGGTGATGATCACCTGCTCAGCGGATGAAATCCAGAAAGAACAGAAGCTCTATATCGACCTTCGCTCCTTTACCGCCTTCAAGGATATTCCGACCACGATACCGCTGAAGGCCTACGGCGAATATTACGATCTCGACACCGCCCAATTCGGCTTCAAGCCGGGCGGGCCGGAAACCATCAACATGTTGCGTGTTTATTATCGCTGGCGTGTGGTTGCCGATATCATCCGGCCATACCTGACAAAAATACGTCCGGCCGATGGATCGATGCCCTCACATTTCCTCATCGTCGCGACAAATGCGTTCATGAACGAGAAATACATCACAGGCGGGGGCTCATGATGGCAGGGCTGGTGTCCGTTGCGGCAAACGGCAAACGACGCCTGATGGCGCTCGTTTCACGCTTTGCCAAAGATCGCCGAGGCGTGGGCGCGGTGGAGTTCGCGATCCTCTTTCCGATATTGCTTGCGCTTTATCTGACCTCTTTCGAATTGACGATCGGATACAACACCTACAAGCGGGCAAGCAGCGCCGCAGCCTCCATCAACGATCTGATATCGAAAACAGGGTCCGTCGATAAAACCTATCTCGCGGGCATGCAGGACGTCGCAGCCGCCGTGTTTGCGCCCTACAGCACCAAGGGTCTGCAGCTGAAGATCAGCGGCATCAAGATCGACGCGCAAAAACAGGCGAAAATCACCTGGTCCTGGGATGAGAAAAATCTGAGACCCTATGCGGTGGGTTCACCGGTCGCCGTTCCGACACGCCTGCTCGTGGAAAACAGCTTTCTCATCCACGTCGAACTTTCCATCCCGCATGAATTGCTGATGTTCATGCCTGACGTTGCCTCGTCCGGGGTGAAGTCGATCACGATCGGCCGGGAGTATTTCTTCAAACAGCGCGACGCCGAGACCGTCTGCACCAATTGCTGAACCAATCGGTGCATCAGGACGGTCTCGTCATGGCAATCGTTAGTAGACGTCGCGCAGATAACGTTTTTCGCGCTTCAGCCGGTTCACGTACTCGCTTGCCGCCTCGGCGGAGATGCCGGCCTCATCGCTGATGATGTTGTGCAGGGCATCATCGACATCCTTCGCCATACGGGTCGCGTCGCCGCAGACGTAAAAGTAACCGCCCTCTTCAAGCCATTGATAGAGCGCCTTGCCGTTCTGCCGCATGCGGGTCTGGACATAGATCTTCTCCGCCTGATCCCGCGAGAAAGCGAGGTCGAGGCGCGTCAACACGCCATCGCGGCTCATGTCGCCAAGCTCGTTTTCATAGATGAAATCCGACTGCCGGTGCTGGTCGCCGAAAAACAGCCAGTTTTTGCCGTTTGCGCCTCGGGCTTGCCGTTCCTGCAAAAAAGCCCGGAAGGGCGCGATGCCCGTGCCCGGTCCCACCATGATCATAGGCGCGTCATTGTCCTGCGGTACACGAAACGCCTTGTTCGGCGAGACGAAAATCCCGGCACTCTGCCCGGCCTCCACGCGGTCGGCGAGATAGGTGGAGCATACGCCGCCACGCTCACGGCCCTCGGCGCGATAACGCACGCTGGCGATGGTCAGATGCACGCTGTTTTTTGCAACCAGCGGGCTGGAGGAGATGGAATAGGCGCGATGTTGCAGCGGCTTCAGGAATGTCACGAATTCAGCAACATCGAATAGCGGCTTTCCGCCGAGATTGATGAGGTCGAGAATATCCTTGCTCCAGAGAAAGGCGGCCAGCTGCTCCCTGTCTCCGTTTGCGAGAATGTGGCTGAGTTCGTCATGCCCCGCCCGCTTGCCGATTTCGGCGACGAGTTCGCGCGAGGGCGTCGATATCTCGAACATGTTGTAAAGCGCATCGCCGACCGGCCGGTCCAGCCCGGCGATTTGACTGTCCGCAGCCGCTCCGAAGTGTTCCAGCAGCGCGCCGGCCAGTTTCGGATCGTTCAGGGGCACGACGCCAAGAGCGTCACCCGCCTCATAGTCCAGGCCGCTTTCGCCGAGATCGAATTCGTAGTGACGAATTTCCTTGGACGAGCCGGGGCCGGACAGGCGACGATTGACGCTTACCTCAGCCGAATAGGGATTTTTGCGGCTCCATCCCTGTTTTGCCCGCACGGGTGGCTCGGCGATGTCGGGCATGGTGACAGATGCCGTGCTGCCGCCATCGACAGCAAGCGCGAGCGGCAGAGCCTCGCCGATCCATGCGGCGGCGGCATCTTCGAAGTCGATATCGCAATCGATACGCGTCTTCATGCGCTTGCCGCCGAGTTGTTCGAACCGCGTATCGATAAGCTTGCCCGCCTGGCAGAAGCCGTCATAGCCGGTATCGCCGAGCGCGAGCACGGCAAAATTCACCTCGTCCAGACGCGGCGCGCTGTCAGCAGCGAGTGCTTCCCAGAAAAGCTGGGCATTATCAGGCATTTCACCTTCGCCATAGGTCGAGGTGACGACGATGACCCGTTTCATGGCGCCGAGACTGTCCATCGAGACATCATCGAGTGCCGTCACCACCGGCTGCATGCCCTGCGAGCGGGCGGCGGCGGCAATATCCATCGCCAGCGCCTCCGCATTGCCGGTCTGGGTGCCGAAGAGAATATTCAGCACACTGGCCGCCGCCCTGGGAGCAGCGGCGGCAACCGATGTCTCCAGGCCGATGGCGGCACGGGAATGGAGCCCCGCCAGAAAACCGGAAAGCCATGCGCGCTGATCACCGTTAAAGGGCGCGTCTTCGGGAATATAAGGTATCTTCATCATGCTGCCCTGTGGCTGGATGCGGTGGCGAGGTCAGGGATGGCGCGGGCTGCGAAAAGCTCCTCAAAGCCCGGCAGACGGCCGATCTTCTCGATGTTTTTCCGGTTCTGCTGAATGATCCAGCCATAGGTGCCGGGGCTGTCCACCGACCAGATGTTCCTGCGCGCCAGCGCCTGCTTGTAATCGTCGAGACGCTTGGCGGCGATCATCACCGCAAGCTGTTCATCGCTATGGTCTGAAAGCGCCTCGCGCGCATATTTCAGCAGCCGCTGCATCAGCGCATAATCTTCCGTGAGGATGAGATTGCGCACGGCTTTTTCAATGGCCGGGTCGGAAGGACCTGACGCCATCGGCACCCGCTGCATGGCGATGGCCTGCGCCATGCTCAACACGGTATAATTGTTGAGCAGCGCATACATTTCCTCGGTATCCGTCTCGCCATAACCCGGCACCGTTCCGTTCAGGACGGCCTTGCGGTCGCGATAGGCGAGCTTGAACTTGCGCAGTTGATGAGCGGCAAGCGCGGATGCCAGTTCCTCCAGCAATTCCTTGCGGGGCTTCGCCTTCAAAATCTCATCGCTATCCTGATAAAGCAGCAGGGCGCGTGGCATACCATAGACGAAATTATGCTGTTCGCTTTCCCAGTTTTCCAGAAGCCATGCCGCCTTGGCCGAACCGGTCTCCGCGACATGCCAGGTCAGAAGCTGGTGGATGGCCTGATTATGAATTGTAGCCTGTTCATCCTCACCGGTGATCGCCCCGAGTAGGATGGAATCATGGCTGACCTTCTTCGGCAGATCGCCATAGGGATCGTACTGATAAACGAAACCGCCACTCATGCCGTTGCCGAAACCCTTGCCGAAGCTGCCGAGATTCAGCACCGCGCCGTTGGTCATGTATTCGCAGGCGAAATCACCCACGCCTTCGACGACGGCAGTAGCGCCGGAATTACGCACCGCGAAACGGTCACCCGCCTGCCCCTCCACGAAGGTCCGACCGCCGGTGGCGCCGAACAGCGCGAAATTGCCGACCAGCACATTGCCGCCCGCCTCTTCCGATCCACCGCCGGGGGAGCGCAAGACGATGGTGCCGCCGCAGGCGCTTTTGCCGACGCCGTCATTGCAGGTGCCGGTATGGACCATGACCATGCCGTCATTGCAGAAGGCGCCGAAAGACTGCCCGGCGGAACCGGACGTATCGATGCGCACCGAACCCGCCTCCAGGAACCGACGACCACGGCTGTCCCGCTTCACGGCCGGCAGCGCATCCGCCTCTTCGTCGGAAAGCTCATGGTTCAGCATACGCTCGATATCGACGGCAAGCTGGCCACCGACGCTCTTGTTGCAATTGTTGAGAAAACGATTGCCGCCAAGCTCGATGTTCTCGCGCCTGCTGTCGACCAGGGCCGAGCGCACGAGTTCGATGAAGGCATCGTCCAGTGCAAAGTCCTTTTCCATATAGACGGGGCTGTCGATCTTCACCTCTTCGACCACGGCAAGCATTGCCCGGAGGTCAAGCTGGCCGACGCTCGCCGGATGATCGAGGAGATGAAGAAGATCGGAACGGCCGCGTGCCTCCCGCAGCGAGGCAACCCCAAGCCCGGCCAAAATCTCGCGCGTTTCATGGGCAATGTTCATGAGATATTGTGCCAGCGCCCGCGGATCGCCGTTGAAGGCTTCCTGATTGGTGGTGAGACCGGCCGGGCACTTGATGTTGCAGTTCTTGGCCATGACACATTTCAGCATCATCAGCGCCGTCGTGCCGAATTCGAAACTGTCGCCGCCGAGGAGTGCTGACTTCACCACGTCGCTTGCCGTCTGGTGCGCGCCGGAGCAACGCAGCAGCACCTTGGCGCGCAGGCCGGTGGCGCAAAGCGCCTGATGCACCTCGGCAATGCCGATCTCCGCCGCGCGGCCGGTATATTTGAGGCTGGTGACGGCCGCCGCGCCCGTGCCGCCGGTATTGCCGGCGACATTGATGACATCTGCACCCGCCTTGGCGACGCCGACCGCAATCGTGCCGATGCCTTCCGACGAGACCAGCTTGACGATGACCCGCACGCGCGCTGCCTTGGCGTCATGGATGAGCTGGGCCAGATCTTCGATGGAATAGGTATCGTGATGCGGCGGCGGCGAGACGAGTTCGACACCCGGCGTGCCGCCACGCGCGGCGGCGATTTCCACCGTCACCTTGGGAGACGGCAACTGCCCGCCCTCACCCGGCTTTGCGCCCTGGCCGATCTTGATCTCGATTTCCTCCAGCATCGGATCGGCAAGATAACCGGCCCAGACGCCGAAACGGCCGGAGGCGAACTGCTTGATGCGCGAGGCGCGGATGGTGCCGTAACGGGAAATATGCTCGCCACCCTCGCCCGAATTCGACATGCCGCCGACCATGTTGGTGCCATGGGCGACCGCCTCATGGGCGGCGGCGACGAGCGCGCCGTGGCTCATGGCGCCCGATGCGAGGGTTTTGGTGATCTCGCTCGCCTTCTGAACGGCATCGAGAGGAATGCTTTCCGGTGCAGTGCGGATAAGCGAGAGATAGGCGGATGCTTCACCCTTTGCCTGAACCATGAGCGCGCCGCCTTCCAGCCAATGGCCTGGAATATCCGCGCCGAAACGGTCAAGCAGCGACTGGCCGAGCGCGGCAAGCCGGGCAAGCTCATGACCGTGCGGGCCGGTCAGCTGCAGCCGGAATGCGCCTTCGCCCGCTTCCTCGCAGCGCAATCCGCGCACCATGAAGCTGTTATTGCCCTGCCGGGAAAAACGGCCCATTTCCCGACGGAATTCTTCCGCGGAACCGGCGAATGTCACATCGGCCGGCAATTCCAGAACATCGCGCAGGGCGGCGGGGCGGCGCGCCCTTTCTTCCGTCATCATGCGGGCGAAAGCGCGATAACCGGGCGTTACCTCGAATTTGTCGATGGCGTCAGGTGTCAGACGGTCGAAGCTGTTGTGATAATAGACGGCATCGTTGAGACCGAACGCATCTTCGAGCCGGTTGAGCGGCAGGAGACGCAGCGCCTCCTCGTTTTCGGTTCCCTTGTCGAAACCGATCTTTTCCTCCGTCATATCCACGAAACCGCGTACCGCCGTCGTGCCATAGGAATGGCCGGCGCCTTCCGCGCGCTCCTTGAAGAGACCGAGCAGCGGAATGTCGTTTTCGCTCTTCACGGACAGCGCCTTGCGGTGCCAGTCCGCCACGGCCTGCGCGATGACGGCGAAGTTGACGCCGCCAACCGGGGTCTTCACATTGGGGAAATAGCGCTTGAGCACCGCATCGTCGGTGTCGAGGAAATTCGGTTCGAAGAACTCGCCGCCGATATAGCTTTCCGCCGTACACAGGCCCACCTTGCCCATGGTCTTCATCAGCGACTTTTCCGCCGCCTTGGCAAAACGCTTGAAGGCCTTGTCGGCATCGGCACCGAATTTCTCCTCGGCGCGGAACTGCACGCCAAGCGGATAGACGGCAGAAGCGCCGAAGCCGAGGCCGGCTGCTATGTGATGCGAGGAAGAAAACTGGCCACTTTCCACGATCAGGGAAATGCGCAGCCGCAGACCTTCCTCGATCAGCCGCTGATTGATGGCGGAAACGACCATGATCATCGGCAGAGCGGCGCGGCCTGCCGAGACATGCCGGTCGGTGATGACAGCGATGCCGCCTTCCTCTGCCGCGAAAGCCACAACCTCATCACAGAGGCCATCAATTGCCTGCCGCAGGGCCGTTTCATTGGCCTCCGCAACATCGAAGACCGGCGAATAGAGCATTTCGAAACGACGAAGGGGCGTCTCCGACTGTTCGCGAATACGCAGCATATCGAGATGGGTCAGGATCGGAGAGCGCACGACGATCTGGCGGGCCTTCTTCGCGCCGCTGTTCGGCTTCGCACCGAGGGCCACACGCAACGTCATGCCATCGGCCTCACGAATACTGTCGAGCGGCGGATTGGTGACCTGCGCGAAACGCTGTGAAAAATACTTCGCGACGCCGCCTTCCTGATCGGAAAGCGCGTTGATGGCATTGCCGTAACCCATCGCCGAAATCTTTTCCGCGCCGGAGGCAAGCATCGGGTCCATCAGGAACTTGAAGCTTTCCTGATTATGCGAATAGGCGACATAGCGCTGGTGCCGTTCCAGATCGCCGTTGTAACGAAGCGGCGAGCCCTGCTTCTCCGCCGGCACTTCCGGCAGATCCTCCAGCATGACACGGGCTTCACGCAGCAGGGATGAATAATCGCGGCGCGAGGCGAGCAGTTCCAGCGCCTCGACGGTGGAAAAGGCGCGGCGTTCTGCATGGTCGTAATAAAGCATGCCGCCCGCCTCGATGCGGCCGCGACGGATGACGCTTTCCGCCGGAAAGGCGATCTGCCCGGCTTCCGACATGACGCAGAGATAATCTTGCGTCTCGACGGTGCGCAGCGGGCGCAGGCCGAGGCGATCGAGCCGCGCGCCGATGATGGTGCCGTCGCCGAAGATCAGCGCGGCCGGGCCGTCATTCTTCTCCTCATAAAGCGAGAAATATTCCAGCATCGCCTTGACGCCCGGTGACAGGGTATCGTCATTTTCCCAGGCTGGCGGCATCATCGAGACCACGGCGGTGACGAGGTCGAGACCGTCTTCCATCACCCGCGCCTGCAGGGTCTGGTCCAGACGGCAGCTGTCCGACTGGCCCTTCGGGCGGATGATGCTGGCATTCTTCGCCAGCGCCACGGCCGCTTCCGACAGTCGGTTCTTCTTGTCGGTATTGAGTTCGCCATTATGCGCCATCAGGCGGAAGGGCTGCGCCATGGAGGGATGCGGATCGGTATTGGTGGAGAACCGCGTGTGGAAATACATCGTATGCACTTCATGGCGCGGATCGGTGAGGTCGCAGAAATAGGGCATGACCTCATGGGAGTTCAGACGCCCTTTCAGAACCTGCGTGCGGGCGCTGAGCGACAGCGGATAAAAGCCGGCGAGTTCCGGCACCGTATAGGCAAGCGCCTCGATGGCGAGCAGCGCCTTGTGGATGCGCCAATCAAATTCGGCGAAGGTTGCGCATTCGGCCGGAGCCGAAAAGACCCATTGGCGGATCGGCAACTGGTAAGGGATGGCGGCGGGACGGATGGCCGCATCATTCACCGGCACATCGCGAACGAGCAGGATTAAAAAGCCCTGCTCTTTGAGGGCGTTTGCGATGATACCGACCGCGTCGCCGTGGAAAGCCGGATTTTGCGGCAGAAAAAAATTGCCGACGCCGAACCGGCCGGCCTGCAAGCCGGCCTCACCGGTCAGTTCCCGAAAGAAGGAAAGCGACAAATCCAGCGACACGCCGGCACCATCGCCGACACCTTCCGCCGACATGCCGCCGCGATGCGGCACGGCACAGAGAGCCTCATGGCCGCGCTTCAGCACATCATGCGTCTGCACGCCGTCCTTGCGGGTGATGAAACCGACGCCACAGCTGCTTTTTTCAAAAGCCGCATCGTAAAGGCCGAATTTTTGCTCCGTCACACTCAAGGCACTCTCCTCTCGTTGCGCATTTCGCGCGGCATCGCCCTCTTTCCCGAAACCCGGCGCGTCAGCCGGCACTCTGCGGGCGGAGCCGCAGGCGACCTGGCTGCTCCTCATTCTTCTGCTTATCGGCGTTTAATGGCGCGAACGGTCGTTTTGCGGCCGTCAAACGGCTTGGCGGCAATGGCCGCTTTTTCGCAAATAATGATCGTCGTCGTTCGCATCGCGTTCCCTGATGGCCGGCTTTCCGGCGGTGAGATACACTGAATTACGTCAGTATTCCTTACATAATATTTCATGATCGACCGAGTCAAGATTAAAATCGACCCGGCGCAATAAAAAAACAAAAACGCCGCGAAATCCGACAGGATTCCGCGGCGCGATGGCTGCAGAGATTTTTAAATTGCCCGGATCACTCTGAAGGCATGTCCAGCGTGCGGCTGAACCAAAGGGCAATCAACGTGCAGAGCGCACCCGACATCAGGTAAATGCCGACTGCGAAAAGGCCGAATTTGGACGAAAATCCGAGCGCGACGAGCGGCGCGAAACCGGCGCCGATCAGCCAGGAAATATCCGAGGTGAGCGATGCGCCGGTATAGCGGTACTCACGGCTGAAGCGGGAAGCAAGCGCGCCGCCCGCCTGCCCGAAGGACAGGCCAAGCAGAGAAAAGCCGATAAGCACAAAGAGATAACGGCCAATATCGCCGGAACCAAGAAGAACCGGCGCAGCCAGACTGAAAAGGCCGATCAGCACCGCTGCGATGGCCAGAAGCTTCCGCCGGCCGATCCTGTCGGCCAGAATACCGGAGACCACGATCATTCCGCCGGCGATGATGGCGCTGACGAATTGCACGAACAGGAAGTCCGAGACACGCTGGCTGGTGTTGAGCGAAACCCAGCTCAGTGGGAAGACCGTGACAAGATGAAAGAGCGCGAAGCTTGCCAGCGGCACGAATGCCCCCGTCACCACGACCGGAAACTGCGAGCGCAGCATCTTGAACATGGGGCGCGGTTCCAGCTCGTGCTGTTCGAGCATGGCCTGGAATTCCGGCGTCACGATCATGCGCAGGCGGGCGAAGAGCGCGAGAACATTCAGCGCCAGCGCCACGAAGAACGGGAAACGCCAGCCCCAGGCGAGGAATTCCGCATTGGAAAGCTGTGTCACGAAGACAATGAAAAAGGCGCTGGCGAGACCGAAGCCCATGGCCGCACCGATCTGCGGCATCATGGCGTACCAGCCGCGCTGTTTCTGCGGTGCATTCATGGCGAGCAGCGAAACCAGACCGTCCCATGCGCCGCCAAGCCCAAGGCCCTGGCCGATGCGGAATACCGCCAGAAGACAGGGGGCAAGTATGCCCGCTTCCGCATAGGACGGAAGAAAGCTGATCGCCATGGTGGAACCACAGAGCGTGAAGAGGGCGGCCATCAGCTTCACGGCGCGCCCGAATTTGCGGTCGATCTGGAGGAAGATCAGCGAGCCGATCGGCCTTGCGATAAAGGCCAGTGAGAAAACCGCGAAGGAATAAAGCGTCGCCGTCAGCGGATCGACGAAAGAAAAGAAGACGTGGGGGAAGACGAGAGCGGAGGCGATGGCATAGATGAAAAAGTCAAAGAATTCCGTCATTCTCGCAAGAATGACCGCAATCGTGATGCGATCCGGATCGACCTTGACGGGACCGGCCCCATTTCCGTTCGCCTCCGGCGCCTGCCCAAAGGATGGAGCAGCATTCGTATAACTCATAATATCCCTCCTGCGTCATGGACGAACCATTTCCTGTAACGCGCCGGCTCCTCTTCCGTTGCGTTACGATGCGACGGATTGTCACACGCACCCTACGTAACGTCAATTGAAGTTTGGCAATAAAGGGTTGCCCAGTCAGCCGACCATGCGATAATGCACGCGCTCCGTCCTTAAACGCAGCTCTGCCCGAGACATGGTGCATCGCGAAGGTTTCGCTGCACCGCGACAATATACCTCATTTGAAAAATGATGTTCGGCAATTATTCGCGGCATAATCCAAACTGTACGAGTTCAAAGAACGTGCGCATGATCAAAAAACTCCCGTCCGCCCTTCTGGCAATCCCGGCTCTGCTGCTGCTCAGCGGCTGTAACCTCGTGGTGATGAACCCTTCGGGCGACGTCGCCATCCAGCAGCGCGATCTTATCATCACGTCCACGGTCTTGATGCTGCTGATCATCGTCCCCGTCATCGTCCTGACGCTTTTCTTCGCATGGAAGTATCGGGAATCGGCAAAGGCCGAGGATTACGATCCCGAGTGGCACCACTCCACGCGCCTTGAAATGGTGATCTGGTCGGCTCCGGTCGCCATCATCCTGATGCTCGGCACGGTCACCTGGATTTCCACGCACCGTCTCGACCCCTATCGCCCGCTGGAGCGTATCGACGAGAACCGCCAGGTGACCGCCGATGTCAAACCGATCACGGTGGAAGTGGTGGCCATGGACTGGAAGTGGCTGTTCTTCTATCCCGAACTCGGCATTGGCAGCGTCAATGAATTCGCCGCTCCGGTCGATGTTCCGATCAATTTCAAGATCACCGGCACGACGGCGATGAACTCCTTCTTCGTTCCCGCGCTCGCCGGCCAGATCTACGCCATGGGCGGCATGCAGACCAAGCTGCACGCCGTCATCAACAAGGAAGGCGTCTATGACGGCTTCTCGGCCAACTTCTCCGGCCCCGGCTTCTCCCACATGCGCTTCAAGTTCCACGGCCTCAGCCAGCAGGGCTTCGACCAGTGGGTGGCGAAGGCGAAAGAAAGCGGCAAGGGCTTCGGCCGTCAGGAATATCTGGAATTCGCCAAGCCTTCCGAACGCGAACCGGTACAATATTTCGCTTCGGTCGATCCCGAACTCTACAGCGCCATCCTCAACCGCTGCGTCGAGCCCAACAAGCTCTGCATGCGTGACATGATGCATATCGACGCCAATGGCGGCGGCGGCAAGGAAGGCATCGATATCGCCAAGGCGCTGAACTCCGTCGTCTGCACGCCGCTTGCGCCCTTTGGCGTCGCCAGCGGTCCCCAATCCACTCCGGCTGCGCTCGAAGGACAGACTTTCGAGCCTGCGGCGCTGCCGGAAACGAAACAAGTCGCTGGCTGACGGATACGTCCCGGCATTATGCGGCGCGGCCAATGGCTGCGCCGATCTTATGTCTTAGAATCGCAAGAGGCTAAAAATGATCGTCAATTCCGATCAAACGTCGTTCCTGTTCGGGAAGCTGACATGGGAGTCCATCCCGCTTCACGAGCCCATTCTTGTCGCGACCTTCGCGGCCGTGGCTCTGGGCGGTATCGCCGTCGTCGGCGCCCTCACCTATTTCCGCCTCTGGGGCTATCTCTGGAATGAATGGTTCACGAGCATCGATCACAAGAAGATCGGTATCATGTACATCATTCTGGCGCTGGTCATGCTTTTGCGCGGTTTCGCCGATGCCATCATGATGCGCGTCCAGCAGGCGATCGCGTCTGGCGGATCGGAAGGTTACCTTCCGCCGCACCATTACGACCAGATCTTCACGGCCCACGGCGTCATCATGATCTTCTTCATGGCCATGCCGATGATCACGGGTCTGATGAACTTCGTCGTGCCGCTGCAGATCGGCGCCCGCGACGTTTCGTTCCCCTTCCTCAACAACTTCTCCTTCTGGATGACCACGGCCGGCGCCGTCATCACCATGATCTCGCTGTTCATCGGTGAATATGCGCAGACCGGCTGGCTGGCCTATCCGCCGCTCTCCGGCATCGATGGAAGCCCGGGTGTCGGGGTCGATTATTATATCTGGGGTCTGCAGATCGCCGGTGTGGGAACGACGCTTTCGGGCATCAACCTGATCGTGACGATCATCAAGATGCGCGCGCCTGGCATGACCATGATGCGCCTGCCGATCTTCGTCTGGACGTCGCTGTGTTCGAACATCCTGATCGTGGCTTCCTTCCCGATCCTGACCGGCACGCTCGCGCTTCTCACCCTCGACCGTTACGTTGGCACCAACTTCTTCACCAACGATCTCGGCGGCAATCCGATGATGTATGTCAACCTCATCTGGATCTGGGGCCATCCCGAAGTCTACATCCTGGTGCTGCCGGCCTTCGGCGTCTTCTCGGAAATCGTCTCGACCTTCTCCAACAAGCGCCTTTTCGGTTATGCCTCGATGGTCTACGCCACCGGCGTCATCACCATCCTCGCCTATATCGTGTGGCTGCACCACTTCTTCACCATGGGTTCCGGCGCAAGCGTGAATGCCTTCTTCGGCATCACCACGATGATCATCTCGATCCCGACGGGCGCGAAGATCTTCAACTGGCTCTTCACCATGTATAAGGGCCGCATCAAGTTCGACGTTCCGATGCTCTGGACGATCGGCTTCATGATCACCTTCGTCATCGGCGGCATGACCGGCGTTCTCCTCGCCGTTCCGCCGGCGGACTTCGTGCTGCACAACTCGCTGTTCCTGATCGCCCACTTCCACAACACCATCATCGGTGGCGTCGTGTTCGGTGTGCTTGCGGGTATTGTCTACTGGTTCCCGAAGGCATTCGGATACCGGCTCGATCCGTTCTGGGGCAAGCTGTCCTTCTGGTTCTGGTTCATCGGCTTCTATTTCGCCTTCATGCCGCTTTATATTCTCGGCCTGATGGGCATCACCCGCCGTATCAGCCAGTTCGAGGATAATTCCCTGCAGATCTGGTTCGTGATCGCCGCCTTCGGCGCCTTCCTGATCGCGCTCGGCATCGCCTCCTTCGTCATCCAGCTCATCGTCAGCTTCCTGAAGCGCGACAAGCTGCGTGACGTGACCGGCGACCCCTATAATGGCCGTACGCTGGAATGGTCGACGTCTTCGCCGCCGCCCGCCTACAACTTCGCCTTCACGCCCGTCATCCACGATGTCGACGCTTGGGCGGATATGAAGAAGCGCGGTTACAACCGTCCCAAGGAAGGCTTCATTCCGATCCATATGCCGAAGAACACCGGCGCGGGCGTGATCATCAGCGCCATCAGCGTGGTTCTCGGCTTCGCCCTGGTATGGCACATCTGGTGGCTTGCGGCTCTGTCGATGCTCGCCATCATCGCGGTCTCCATCGCCCATACCTTCAACTACAATCGCGATTATTACATTCCGGCTTCCGACGTTTCCACGGTCGAAGCGGAACGTACCAAGCTGCTCGCGGAACAGGCGTAACGGAACATGTCTCATACACCTGCACAAAGCGTCGACGGCGCTGAACCACCGGTCTTCTACCTGAAGGAAGACCATCACCCGGAGAACGGCACCTCGCTGGGCTTCTGGCTCTACCTGATGAGCGACTGCCTCATCTTCGCGACGCTGTTTGCCACCTATGCCGTTGTCGGCCGCAACTACGCGGCCGGCCCTTCCGGCGCCGACCTGTTCGACCTGAAGCTGGTGGCGATCAATACCGGCTTCCTGCTTTTCTCCTCCATCACCTATGGCTTCGCCATGCTGGAAATGGAAAAGCAGAAGGTAAAGGCCACGCTGGTCTGGCTGGGTGTGACCGGCCTTTTCGGCCTCGCCTTCCTCGCCGTGGAACTTTATGAGTTCCATCACCTGATCGCGGAAGGCGCGGGTCCGCAGCGTTCGGCGTTCCTGTCGGCCTTCTTCGCGCTGGTCGGCACGCACGGTCTGCATGTCACCTTCGGCATTATCTGGCTCGTCACGCTGATGTTCCAGGTCGCCAAGCACGGCCTTATCGCGGCAAACAAGCGCCGCCTGATGTGCCTGTCGATGTTCTGGCACTTCCTTGACGTCATCTGGATCGGCGTCTTCTCCTTCGTTTACCTCATGGGAGTTCTTTGATGAGTTCCGAAGCACACGCACATCACGACGCGCATGGCGACGACCATCATCACCATGATGGTGCGAGCCACGGCACGTTCAAGAGCTACATGATCGGCTTCGTCCTGTCGGTCATCCTGACGGCGATCCCCTTCTGGCTGGTCATGGGCGACGTTCTTGAAAACAAGACTCTGCTGGTCATCGCCATCATGGGTCTCGGCGTCATCCAGATCTTCGTGCACATGATCTACTTCCTGCACATGGACACCAAGTCCGAAGGCGGCTGGACCTTCATGGCGCTGATCTTCACCGTCGTGGTGCTCCTGATCACGCTCTCCGGCTCGCTCTGGGTCATGTACAACATGAACAAGAACATGATGCCGCTACACATCGAAGATGTGAAAAACCTGCCCTGAGCAGCAGAGACCTACGGCCTGCCGGGTTTCCGGCGGGCCGCCTTCGCGCCAACACATAACCCCATGAATCCTGGTGCGATTTATGGGGTTATTTGCTGGAAGAAGCGCATGCGGGTGCTAGAGTTTTTTCGCTTTTCTTCGAATCGCGAAAACACTCTAACTCTTTGTTTTGGCGCATTTCCGGACGGAAAACCGGGTTCCACTTTTCCTGGAAATACTCTAGGAAACCCGCCAAAGCAGACTGGTCTCTGCCGGGCGCGCTTCGCAAGGACCGTGACATGAGCGAAACCACACCCCATAATCGGCGCATCCGCCCTGCGGCCATCGTCGTCCTGTTCCTGACCGTTGTTCTGACGGGTCTGCTGCTCGCGCTCGGTACTTGGCAGGTCAAACGCCTTTCCTGGAAACTCGATCTCATCGAGCGGGTCGAAGCCCGCGCCCATGCCGATCCCGTCGACGCCCCTGCCGTCAAAGAATGGCCGGCGCTCGGCGATCCGGCGGAATACGAATATCGCCGTGTGAAACTGTCCGGCACCTTCCTCAATGACAGGGAGGTTCAGGTCTATACGGTCACGGACCTCGGCCCCGGTTACTGGGTGATGACGCCGCTCAAGCGGGACGATGGCTCCAGCATCATCGTCAATCGCGGCTTCGTGCCGTCCGACAGGCGCGACCCGTCCTCCCGCCAGGAAGGCGAACCGACCGGAAACGTCGAGATCGTCGGGCTGATGCGCGCGCCCGAGACCGGTGGGCTTTTCCTGCGCACCAACGATCCGGCAAACGGCCGCTGGTATTCCCGCAACATTCCGCAAATCTCGCAGGCATCGGGCCTTTCCGATGTCGCGCCGTTCTATGTCGACGCCGATGCGACACCCAATCCGGGCGGCCTGCCGGTCGGCGGCAAGACCATGCTCACCTTCCCCAACAACCACCTCTCCTATGCCGTTACGTGGTATATTCTGGCGGCGATGGTGGTGGCTGCGGGGTGGTATGTCCTGCGCAACCTCAACGCCCCCAAACCGAAACGGGACGAGGACTAAGCAGCCGGTTTTACCGGATGGTTCATAAAAGCACTTCCTTCTTCATGTTTTGCTGATCTATAACGACAGTTCGGCCTGACATTGCCCGTCGGCGCATTTTGTTTCGGTGAGTTATGGCAAGAGCATTTCTTCTCGTTCTGGATTCCTTCGGCGTCGGCGGCGCACCCGACGCGGAGCGCTATGGCGATCTTGGCGCAAACACGCTCGGCCATATCGCGGAATTCTGTGCAGCGGGCGCTGCCGACAAAGCGGGGCTTCGCTCCGGTCCGCTGAAACTGCCGAACATGTGTTCGCTCGGCCTGCTGGAGATTGCACGGCAGGCAAGCGGCGACATTCCCGCCGGCATGGAACCGCCGGAGCGCATTTTCGGCCTGCACGGTTCCGCCAGCGAAATCTCCAAGGGCAAGGACACGCCGTCCGGTCACTGGGAGATCGCCGGTACGCCCGTCACCTTCGACTGGGGATATTTCCCCACGGAAGGCGACGCCTTTTCTCCGGAACTGGTGGAGGCGATCTGCAAGGAGGCTAATATTCCCGGCATCCTCGGCAATTGCCATGCTTCCGGCACCGAGATCATCGCACAGTTTGGCGAAGAGCATATCAGGAGCGGCAAACCGATCTGCTACACCTCATCCGATTCCGTTTTCCAGATCGCCGCGCATGAAACGCATTTCGGTATGGAGCGGCTCATCGCGCTCTGCGAGACGGTACGCAAGCTGCTCGATCCGCTGAATATCGGCCGCGTCATCGCCCGCCCCTTCATCGGCGAAACGGTGGCGACCTTCGAACGCACCGGCAACCGCCGCGATTTCTCCGTTCTGCCACCGGAGCCGACCCTGCTCGACAGGCTTGTGGAGGCCGGCCGAAAAGTGCACGCCATCGGCAAGATCGGCGATATCTACGCCCATCAGGGCGTCTCCCGCATCATCAAGGCAAATGGCAACAGCGCCCTGATGGATGCGACGTTGCAGGCTATCGATGAGGCCGAAAACGGCGATCTCGTCTTCACCAATTTCGTCGATTTCGACATGCTTTACGGCCATCGTCGCGACGTTGCCGGTTACGCCGCCGCCCTTGAGGCCTTCGATGCGCGAATCCCCGAAATCCATCGCAAGATGGCGCCGGGCGATATCGCCCTTCTGACCGCCGATCACGGCTGCGACCCCACCTGGCGGGGCACCGACCATACGCGGGAAAGGGTGCCGATCATGGCATTCGGGCCGGGAATTCGCTCGCGCGATGTCGGCATCCGTTCAAGCTACGCCGATATCGGCGAAAGCATCGCCCACCATCTTGGCATCGAGGCCGGTTCTCACGGCAGGAGCTTCATTTGACATCGCATTTGCTGAAAGCGGAAATTCACTGCCACATCGAAGGTGCGGCCCCGCCCGCCCTCGTCGCTAAACAGGCTGAGAAATACGGTATCGACACCAGAGGTTTTCTGCGGGACGGCCAATATGTCTGGTCGGATTTCGCCGAATTCATCCGTTGTTACGATGCGGTGGCGCAGGTGTTCAAGACGGATGAGGACTATGCCATCCTGACTGAGACCTACCTGACCGAACTCGCCGAAGCCAATACGATCTATAGCGAACTGATCATTTCGCCCGATCACGGCGACCGCATCGGGCTCGGTGCCGACGCCTATCTAGCCGGCATTGCCGAAGGCATCCGCATCGCAAGGGAAAAGACGGGGATCGAAACCCGCATCATCGTCACCGGTGAGCGCCACTTCGGCCCGGAGCGGGTGATCGCCGCGGCCGAATATGCGGCACGCGCCCAACATCCGCTGGTGACGGGCTTCAACATGGCCGGCGAAGAGCGCATGGGCCGCGTCGCCGATTATGCACGCGCCTTCGACATCGCCCGCGATGCCGACCTTGGACTGACCATTCATGCCGGCGAGGTTTGCGGACCGGAAAGCGTTGCCGATGCGCTCGACCTCGTCAAACCGTCCCGCATCGGGCATGGCGTGCGCGCCATCGAAGATGCCGGTCTTATCGCCCGGCTGGCCGAGGCGGGAACGGTTCTGGAAGTCTGCCCCGGCTCAAATATCGCACTCAACGTCTATCCCGATTTTGCCAGCCACCCGCTGAAAGCTCTCAGCGACGCCGGGGTGCGAGTGTGCATCAGTTCCGACGATCCGCCATTCTTCTTCACGTCGCTTGCACGGGAATATGCGCTGGCTGCGGATGAGTTCGGCTTCAGCGATGCCGAGATCAACCGCATGACGCGGACCGCACTGGAATGCGCCTTCGTGGACGAGGCAACACGCGCACGACTGCTTGCGAAACTCGATGGCGCCTGAGCCCGTTGTTGACAGGGTAAAACCGCGAAGAAGGCTTGCGAAAAGCGCGCTTTCGGTGAATTACAGGGGCATAAGATAAAAGGAAGGCCAGTTTCATGGACGGCGTCACAGTCATTGAACATCCGCTGGTGCGGCACAAACTTACCATCATGCGTAAGAAGGAAACCTCGACGGCCGGCTTCCGCCGCCTGCTCAGGGAAATTTCGACGCTGCTCTGCTATGAAGTGACGCGTGACCTTGAGATGACGATGGAAACCATCGATACGCCGCTTGAAACCATCGAGGCCCCCGTGCTCGAAGGCAAGAAGCTGGTTTTCGCCTCCATCCTGCGCGCCGGCAACGGCCTCCTGGAAGGCATGCTCGAGCTCGTGCCTTCGGCGCGTGTTTCCCATATCGGTGTTTATCGCGATCATGACACGCTGGAAGCTGTCGAATATTACTTCAAGGCTCCGGAAAGCCTCGATGCGCGCCTTATCATCGTTGTCGATCCGATGCTGGCAACCGGCAATTCCTCCATCGCCGCCGTTGAGAAGCTGAAGGAGCGCGGTGCGAAGAACATCCGCTTCCTGTGTCTGCTGGCAGCGCCCGAGGGCATCAAGAATTTCCGCGAAGCGCATCCCGATGTGCATATCTACACCGCCGCCATCGACAGCCATCTGAACGAGAAGGGTTATATCGTTCCCGGTCTCGGCGATGCCGGCGACCGCATGTACGGCACCAAATAACGCCGTTCATCATCGCTTAACCGTTTGAGCCATTCGCCGCCTCCACCAGCGGCGAATGGCTTTTTATTTTAAGATTTCAGCATGTTTTGCGTCTATTCTGGGCAAGAACAACCTGCCCCTGGAGGAGCAAAGACTTGCTGACGCGCGCGATTTTCCTGCTTGTTGGTCTTTCGGTCGGTGCCACGCAAATTCCGGCGCTGGTGGAAAAGTTTCAGCCGCGCCCGGAAGCAAGCATCGAGAAAGCGGAAGTCAGACCCGAAGCAGCCAAACCGGAGCCCGTTTCGCTGGGCGGCGTCAATCTGAAAGCGGATGCCCGCGGCCACTTCAACGCTACCTTCCGCATCAATGGCAAGTCCTTCGACGGGCTTGTCGATACCGGCGCTTCCATGGTCGCCATCAACGAGACGATTGCGCGCCGGCTGGGTTACGGCGTCAACAGCCTCGATTATAAATATGCGATTTCAACGGCCAATGGCCAGACAATGGCCGCCTATGTGAAACTCGACCGGGTGGAGATCGGCGCTATCCGGGTTCAGAACGTCAACGCCATGGTGCTGAAGGACAATGCGCTCGGCAACATGCTGATCGGCATGAGCTTCCTGAAACAACTATCGTCCTTCAAGGTATCGGGCGGCGAGATGCGGCTGGTCAAGTGATCCGCTCAAGAACGGGCGCACCAATCTCCGGCACGCTGTCAGCAATTCCGTAGCAGGCCGCTACCCTTTTCACCGCACGTTCCGCATCGTCCCTGCAAGCGGCATGGACAATGGCGATCGGCTCGCCCTTTTCCACTTTCGCACCGAGCGGCAGAATATCCGAGATACCAACAGAAGGATCGATCGTGTCTGATGGCTTTCTTCTGCCGCCGCCAAGTTCGACGACAACCATGCCAAGATCGCGCGTGGTGCAGGAGGCAAGCAAACCGCTGTGCTCCGCCAGAACCGGAAGAATGACAGGCGCCGACGGCAGATAACGGGACGGATGCTCAACGAAATCCGATGGACCGCCCAGTGCCGAAGCCATCCGTGCAAAGATTTCCAGCGCCCGGCCGGAGGACAGCGCAGCTGACGCCAGCGCCTCTCCTTCCGTCAGCGTGGCTGCCTTTTGCGCCTGCACCAGCATTTCCGCCGCAAAGGACAGGACCACCTTTTCAAGACGGGTGCCGGCCTTGCGACCGGCCAGAAAATCCAGACAATTGATGATTTCGACCGCATTGCCGGCAGCATCGCCAAGCGGCTGGTTCATGTCGGTTATCAGGGCGGTTGTCGGCAGGCCTGCGCCATTCGCCACATCGACCAGAGCGCGGGCCAGATTGCGGGCATCCTCAACGCTCTGCATGAAAGCACCGCTGCCGACCTTCACATCCAGAACCAGCGTCTGCAGCCCGGCTGCAAGCTTCTTCGACAGGATGGAGGCCGTGATCAGCGGTATGGAATCGACCGTCGCGGTCACATCGCGAATGGCATAAAGCCGTTTGTCGGCGGGAGCGAGATCGCCCGTCTGGCCGATGATGGCGCAGCCGACCGTCTTTACCGTCCGGCGAAACAACGCCTCGTCCGGCATGACGTTGTAACCGGGGATCGCTTCCAGCTTGTCCAGCGTGCCGCCGGTATGGCCAAGGCCCCTGCCGGAAATCATCGGCACGGCGAGACCGCAGGCGGCAACGATGGGGGCGAGCATCAGGGAGACATTATCGCCGACGCCGCCGGTGGAGTGCTTGTCCGCCACCGGCCTGCCGAGATCGCTCCAGGACAGAACCTCACCGCTGTCGCGCATGGCGAGTGTCAGCGCCACCATCTCATCCCGGTTCATGCCGCGAAAGAACACCGCCATGGCAAAGGCAGCCGCCTGCCCTTCCGAGATGCCGTCTTTCGAAAGCGCTTCTATGAAAGCGGCAATCTCCCGAGGCTCAAGTGACAGGCCATCGCGTTTGCGCCGGATGATTTCCTGCGGGATCAAGCTCAATACCCGCTGGCGGCCTTGGCAGGCTCGCCGCCGGCCAGCACGTTCAGCACATCATCGAGAACACCGGAAGCCCCGAAACGGAAGGTGGACGGCATGGCCCAGTTGGGCGCCATGATGGTTTCCGCAAGCCTGAGGTAAAGCGTGGCGTCCTCCACCGTGCCGATACCGCCAGCGGGCTTGAAGCCCACCTTCTGCCGGCTGTCGCGGATCGCCTGCAACATGATGTCGGCTGCCTCCAGCGTGGCATTGATGGCAACCTTGCCGGTCGAGGTCTTGATGAAATCGGCCCCTTCGGCAATGGCGAGTTCGGATGCGCGACGGATCAGCGCCTTGTCCTTTAACTCGCCGGTTTCAAGAATGACCTTGAGCAACACGGGTGCAACGCAGGCCTTGCGCACGGCGGCCACCATGGTGGACACAGCCGTTTCATCGCCTGCTATGAATTTGCGATAGGGAATGACCAGATCGATTTCGTCAGCGCCGTCGCGAATTGCCGCCTCGGTTTCCGCAATCACGGCCGCGATGTCGAGATCGCCCGAAGGAAAATTGACGACCGTGGCGATGCGGATAGCATGGTCTTTTCCGAACGCCGCACGCGCCTGCGCCACGAAGCGCGGCCAGATGCAGATCGCGGCCGTATTGCCATATTCCGTATGCGCCCGCTGGCACAGAGCGGCGATCTGCTCGGGCGTGCAGTCTTCCTTGAGATTGGTCAGGTCCAGCAAGGACAGGGTGAGGGCAGCCGCTTCGCGCGGACGCTGGAGTTCCATGGTCACGCTCCTCCTGCGATCATTTCCTTCAGAATGGCGGCAAGCCTCTTGCCACCCACGGGAGCCATATCCTTGGTTTCTTCATGGCTCAGTTCCGCGCCGGTCATGCCGGCACCGTAATTGGTAATAACCGATGCGGCGGCGACGCGCATCCCGAAAAAGCGCGCAAGGATGACTTCCGGCACGGTAGACATGCCAACTGCATCTGCTCCCAGCAGCCGCGCCATGCGGATTTCCGCCGGCGTTTCGAAGCTCGGGCCGGAAAACCACATATAGACGCCGCCGAACAAAGGCACTGTGGCGCGGATGGCCGCGTTGCGCATGGCAAGCATCAGATCGGGATCGTAAGCGGTGGTCATGCCGACGAAGCGGCGGTCGCTTTCCTCGCCGATCAGCGGGTTCATGCCGGAATAGTTGATGTGATCGGTGATCTGCATGACCGAGCCGGGCGGCATATCCTGCCTGACCGAACCTGCCGAATTGGTGAGGATGAGCGACTGCACGCCAAGACCGGCCAGCGCTCCGATGATCGCGCGCATGGCGGACGGATCGCCCTTTTCGTAATAATGCACCCGGCCGGAGAGCATCATGACCGGCTCACCACCAAGATAGCCCGCCACCAGCTCGCCCGCATGGCCGGAAACGCCGCTTGCGGGAAAACCGGGAAGTTCGGCATAGGGCACCCGGATCGGGTCGCTAACGTCTTCCACCAGCGAACCGAGACCCGAGCCGAGGACGATGGCGACGCGCGGCATCAGGCCGTTCAGGCGCTCCACCAGAATATCGATCAGCATATCCGGCATCAGGGCAGCTCTGTCTTGAAGCTGAAGGGCAAAAGCTCTTCCATGGTCATGACCTTCTGCACGCCGGTTTCGTCGCAGAGATAGACTTTCGTGTCCGGCGTGGCAAATTCGGCGATCTTCTGCCGGCAGCCGCCGCAGGGTGGGCAGAGAGCAAGTTTTTCGGCGATAACGGCGATTTCGCTGATCTTCTTCGCCCCACCCATGATCATGGCGCTGATGGCGGAAGGTTCAGCGCACCAGCCCTGCGGGAAGGAAAGATTCTCGATATTGGCGCCCTTGTAAATCTTGCCGTCTTCGGCGCGGATCGCCGCACCGACCGGAAATTTCGAATAGGGCGCATGGGCAAAGGCCATGGCCTCCACAGCTGCCTCGAACAGGGCATGGGACATCGGGTCTCGGGACATGGATTTAACGCTCCTTCGCATAGGCAACGCCACCGGCCTTGGGGGGCTTGGCGACGCCGATGAAACCGGCAAGCAGGATGCAGGTCAGAATATAGGGCATGGCCTGGAATATCTGCACCGGCACCTCGCCGATACCGGGCACGGATTTACCCTGCATGAAGTTGGCGAAGGCATCCAGAAAACCGAAGAGCAGGCAGGCGAACATGACCGGCACCGGCTTCCATTTCGCGAAGATCAGTGCTGCTAGCGCGATATAGCCCTTGCCGGCCGACATGTTGGCGATGAAGGCCGCCGACTGCGCAACGGCGAGATAGGCGCCCGAAAAACCGCACAGGAAACCGGCAACGATGACGGCGCGGAAACGCATCCATGTCACCGAAATGCCGGCCGTATCCACCGCGCCCGGGTTTTCACCCACGGCACGCAAACGCAGGCCGAAACGGGTGCGGTAAAGCACCCACCAGGACAGCGGCACCGCCAGAAAGGCGAGATAAGTGAGGATATTGTTGCCGGAAATGACATTGGTATAGAGCGGGCCGATGAAGGGCACCTCGCGCATCGCATCCGCACCCGGCAGGATGATCGGCGCAAAACGGCCCTCTGCCGGCAATTGCGGCGTGCGGCCGCCCTGCCCGAACCACGCCTGCCCCAGAACCACCGTCAGGCCGGCGGCGATGAAGTTCAGCGCCACCCCGGATACGATCTGGTTGCCGCGGTTGGTGATGACGGCAAAACCATGCGTGAGTGAGAAGAGGATCGAGACAGCAATGCCCGCAAGCAGACCAGCCCATGGATTTGCCGTGAGATAGGCGACACAGGCGGAAGCGAAGGCCGCCGCCAGCATCTTGCCTTCAAGGCCGATATCGAACACGCCGGCGCGTTCGGAAAAAAGCCCGGCAAGTGCGGTGAAGAGAAGCGGGATGGTGAGACGAACGGTCGAGCCGAGGATGCTGACCAGCATATCGAAGAAATCCATATCAGCTCACCCCTTTGCCAAACGCTGGTAGATGCGGACGACCGCCGGCCGGTACATATATTCCAGCGCGCCGGCGAAGAGGATCACCAGACCCTGAATGACCACGATCATCTCGCGGGTAATGTTCGGCATCTCGAAAGAAAGATCCGCACCGCCCTGATAAAGAATGCCGAACAGCAATGCCGCGAAAATGATGCCGAGCGGATGGCTTCGCCCCATCAGCGACACGGCAATGCCGACGAAGCCAGCACCGCCGACGAATTCCACCTGCAGGCGGGCGGAAGCGCCCATGACCGGATTCAGCGCCATCATGCCCGCAAGACCGCCGGAAATCAGCATGGCGATGATGACCGTTCGCGCATAGGGAATACCGGCATAGATGGCGGCCGACGGGCTGATGCCGAGCGTGCGCATCTCATAACCGAGCTTGGTACGCCAGATCAGCACCCAGACAAGGAAACACATGACCAGTGCGATGATGAAGGAGACGTTGAACGGCGCCGGCCCGAGCTTAAGGCCGAACAGCGCCATCAACCAGTCCAGCTTCGGCAATTGCCCACCCGGCAGAAAGGTGCGCGTTTCCGGCGCCATCTTGCCCGGCACGATCAGCACATTCACCAGCAGATAGACCATCAGCGCAGCCGCGATGAAGTTGAACATGATGGTGGTGATGACGACATGGCTGCCGCGTTTTGCCTGCAGCCAGGCCGGAATGAAAGCCCAGGCCGCGCCAAAAAGCGCGGCACCGATGACGGCGAAAGGCATCGTCACATACCACGGCACGTAACGGTCGAGCGCCAGCGCCACCAGCGCGGCACCCAGACCGCCAATATAGGCCTGACCTTCCGAGCCGATGTTGAACAGGCCGGCATGGAAGGCCACGGCGACGGAAAGGCCGGTGAAGATGAAGCTCGTCGTGTAGAAGAGCGTGAAGCCGATGGCGTCGCCACGGCCGAGCGCACCTTCGATGAGCAGGCGGAGCGCCGCCAGCGGGCTTTCCCCGATCGACCAGACAACGAGGCCGGAAATCAGAAAGGCGGTAACGACGTTCAACAACGGCAGCAGGCCGTAGCTGATCCAGTTTGGTAGGGGTACGGAAGCGGTGCTCATTCATGCCTCATGCGGCGATGCCGGCCATCATCAGGCCCAGCGTCTGTTCTTCGGCTTCCGCCGTTTTTTCTCCAACGACACGGCCGGCGAACATGACCATGATCCGGTCCGAAAGGGAACGGATTTCATCGAGTTCGACCGAAACCAGCAAAATCGCCTTTCCGGCATCGCGCATTTCGATGATGCGGCGATGGATGAATTCGATGGCGCCGATATCCACGCCGCGGGTCGGCTGGCCGATGATCAGCATCTTGGGGTCACGCTCGATTTCGCGCGCGACGACGATCTTCTGCTGATTGCCGCCGGAAAAATTGGCGGTCTTCAGCTGCGGGTTCGGCGGGCGGATATCGTATTTCTCGATCTTTTCGACCGCATCTCTGCGGATGGCCTCGGGGTTGAGGAAGGGTCCTTTGCCGTATCGCTCATCATGGTGATAACCGAGGATGGAGTTTTCATATTCCTCGAACTTCAGCACCAGCCCCATATGGTGGCGGTCTTCCGGGATATGCGCGAGGCCGAGCCTGCGCAGAATGGCCGGATCGGGGCGGTCCACCTTCTGGCCATCCACCCATATCTCGCCCGAATGGGGCTTGCGGATGCCGGCGATGGCTTCGAGCAGCTCCGACTGGCCATTGCCCGCCACGCCGGCAATGCCGACGATTTCACCGGCGCGGACATCGAGCGAGACATCATCCACCATGGTGACGCCGCGACTGTCCTTGACAGTCAGATTGCGGATGGAGAGCAGAACATCGCCCGGTGTCGTCTCGCCCTTTTCCACCCTGAGCAGCACGCGGCGGCCAACCATCAGTTCGGCCAGTTCCTCGACGCTGGTTTCGGAGGTCTTGCGGGTCGCGACCATTTCACCGCGGCGCATGACGGAGACGGAATCCGTGATCGCCATGATCTCGCGCAGCTTGTGGGTGATGAGGATGACGGTCTTGCCCTGCTCGCGCAGGACGCCGAGGATCTTGAAAAGGTGATCGGCCTCGGCCGGTGTCAGAACGCCGGTCGGCTCATCGAGGATCAGGATTTCGGCGCCACGATACATGGCTTTGAGGATTTCGACGCGCTGCTGCAGACCGACCGGCAGTTCTTCGATGACCGCATCCGGATCGACTTCCAGACCGTAATCGTCCTCTAGGCGCTGCAACTCCTTGCGGGCCGCCGCCCGGCCCTTGGCGAGCGATGCGCCGCCTTCCGCGCCGAGCATGACGTTTTCCAGCACGGTGAAATTTTCCACCAGCATGAAGTGCTGATGCACCATGCCGATACCGGCATTGATGGCCGTCTGGCTATCACGGATCGCGACGGGCGTGCCATTCACCCGGATTTCACCGGCATCCGCCTGATAAAAGCCGTAGAGGATCGACATCAGGGTCGACTTCCCGGCACCGTTTTCCCCGATGATGCCGTGGATCGTGCCCTTGGCGACGGTCAGATTGATATTCTTGTTGGCGTGAACGGCACCGAATTTCTTGTCGATGCCCACGAGTTCGATTGCAGGGTCCATACTCAAACCGAAACCTCTCCGAAGGCTGGATATGAAAAGGGCGCAAGATGAAAAACATCATGCGCCCCCATTACATATCATATCATTTCGGGCAGGAATTATCCGCCATATAGTCATGAACCTTGACGGCGCCGGAGATGATATCGGCCTTCGCCTTGTCCACGGCGGCGGTCATTTCCGGCGTGATCAGGGCCTTGTTATTGTCGTCGACCGCGTAGGCGACGCCATCTTCCTTAACGCCGAGCGCAACGATGCCGGGGGTGAACTTGTCGTCCTTGGCATCCTTGTAGGCATTGTAGACGGCCAGATCGACGCGCTTGACCATGGAGGTCAGAACCGAACCCGGATGCAGATGGTTCTGGTTGGAATCGACGCCGATCGAGAACTTCTTGTTGTCGGCGGCAGTCTGCAGCACACCGATACCGGTCGCACCGGCTGCCGCGTAAATCACGTCCGCACCCTGGTCGATCTGGTTCTTGGTGAGTTCGCCGCCGCGCACCGGATCGTTCCAGGCTGCACCCGTGGTGCCGGTCATGTTCTGGAAGACTTCGATCTTGTCGTTGGCAGCCTTTGCGCCCTGCGCATAACCACAGGCGAACTTACGGATCAGCGGAATATCCATGCCGCCGATGAAGCCGACCTTGCCGGTCTTGGAGGCCATGCCGGCCAGCAGACCGACGAGATAGGAGCCTTCGTGCTCCTTATAGACGACCGAGCGGACATTCGGCAGTTCGACGACGGAATCGACGATGACGAACTTGGTGTCGGGGAATTCTGCTGCGACCTTTTCCATGGCCGAGGTCCAGGCGAAGGAAACGGCAACGACCGGGTTGAAGCCCTTGCTCGCAAAGTTGCGAATGGCCTGTTCGCCCTGCGTGTCGCTGGTCGGTTCGAAATCGCGGAACTCGATGCCCGTTTCTGCCTTGAACTTTTCAGCGCCGGCCGCAGCGGCTTCGTTGAACGATTTGTCGAACTTGCCGCCCGTGCCATAGACCAGCGCCGGCTTGATATCGGCGGCGAGCGCGGAAGCCGACATTGCGGCGAGCGCAAAAAGCGTCAGAAGGGATTTTTTCATTGTGCAGCCCTGTTGTTGCAATTGATATTTTAAGGGTCCTCCCGCAATCCCGTTGACCGGGAATGTCTGCGGAACCGCCAGCCGTTTTCCCGGCTGTGCTTGCCTCATATCCTTGCATGGCTCAATGAAAAATTCATCCGGTTTTTTTGACCCGGTGGAAAAACTTTATTCTGGCGCTTTTTTGGTCTTTCCACCGGGGCGACCTGCAAAAAATCTAGCCGATATTGCAGCTTACGCCGGTTCCCCTCAGGCCGCAGTAGCCGCCCGGGTTCTTGGCAAGATATTGCTGATGGTAGTCTTCAGCGTAATAAAACTTTTCAAGCGGCCCGATCTCGGTGGTGATGGCGCTGCCATGGCCGGCCTCGTCCAAAGCCTGTTGAAAAGCATCGCTCGCCTTCTGCGCCTGCTGCAACTGCCCTTCCGTCGTCGCGTAAATGGCGGAACGGTAGGTCGTGCCGACATCGTTGCCCTGCCGCATCCCCTGTGTCGGATCATGCTCCTCGAAGAATATCTTCAGCAGACCCGAGAGCGAGATCACGGCCGGATCGTAGACAACCTTGACCACTTCGGCGTGGCCCGTCTGGCCCGTCGTCGTCTCCTGATAGGTGGGGTTGCGGGTGAAGCCGCCGGCATAACCCACCGCCGTCACCCACACGCCCGGCGTTTTCCAGAACAACCGTTCCGCGCCCCAGAAGCAGCCCATGCCGAGATAGATGGTTTCAAGTCCGTCAGGATAAGGCCCCTTCAAGGGCCGGCCATTGACGAAATGGGCTTCCGGCACCGCAAGCGCCTCTTCACGGCCGGGCAAGGCGGTTTCTTCGGTCGGCATCGTCGTTTTTTTTGAAAGCGTATCGAACAGGAACATTCGGTCCTCCATGCGGCCAGTTCCGCCGCTTCTCATGGTTCACGTCTGCGGGCGCCCAATTCGACAGACACAAATCAGGCCGATAAACGCCTCATCGCCTTGTGTTTCCTGTAACCCGCCATCCAGCAGAGCAGGGAAAGCGCCAGGGAAACGGCAAATGCGGGCACCGCCGACAGGGCATTTTCAATGAAGCGCCACGCTTCAGGGTGAATATAGTGAGCCATGGCCGCTTCCACCATGGTGCGGGAAGCAGGAAGAAGATAGTTCCAGACGGACAGGATGCCGGTGATATTGACCGAGGATGTGGAAACCGAGCGGATCGAATCGAGCACGCCCAGAAAAACCGCCGCAACGAGGAAAAGAAAGCTCAAAAACCGCAAAAAAGCTTTCATCAGGGACACCTCGTTTACGATCTGCCGGTCAGACAGCCATATTTTGAAATCTATAATGCATCGATAAAGGCGGGAAAACCGGTTTGCAATCGCATCGGAACACAGGAAATTGCCGACATTTCAAAAAACTGTCAGATTCGTGTTGATCCCTGCGAATTCATCGGTATATATCGCGCCGTTCCAGTGATTTGCATTCTTCAAAACATGCAGATTTGAAAAAGGACAGGTGGCCGAGTGGTTTAAGGCGCAGCCTGGAACGCGTGTGTGCGTGAAAGCGTACCGTGGGTTCGAATCCCACCCTGTCCGCCATTTCACCCCACCCCGATGCCGTTAAAAGCAAGCCTCACCGGTTCGCCCACCGCGATGCCGACCGACGGCGCCGTGCAGCACACAAGTCGCGTTTTCCCGCTTCCGCAAGCCGTGATGGCTATGCTTCTGCACAGACAGGGGTTTCTTGCGCTTTTTTGCTGCGCTTCCCCCTCTCTTGCGCCTTGCAGCAGGAAAAATCGCTCCTTATATACGCCGCAGAACTGCAGCAAATACTGCAAATCCAAGTCAAGGAGCTGCCACAAGAATGCCTCACGGGGTTCCGACAGCTCGCTTCAAGGAGAGAAGAGCATGGCAAAAGTAATCGGTATCGACCTTGGCACGACCAATTCCTGCGTTGCAGTGATGGACGGCAAGGACACGAAAGTAATTGAAAACGCGGAAGGCGCGCGCACCACGCCGTCCATGGTGGCGTTTTCCGACGATGGCGAACGCCTTGTCGGCCAGCCGGCCAAGCGCCAGGCGGTCACCAACCCGACCAACACCCTGTTTGCGGTCAAGCGCCTCATCGGCCGCCGTTATGAAGACCCGACCGTCGAAAAGGACAAGGCTCTGGTCCCCTTTGAAATCGTCAAGGGTGACAATGGCGACGCATGGGTGAAGGCGCAGGACAAGCCCTATTCCCCTTCGCAGATTTCCGCGATGATCCTTCAGAAGATGAAAGAAACGGCTGAATCCTATCTCGGCGAAAAGGTCGAGAAGGCCGTCATCACGGTTCCTGCCTACTTCAACGACGCCCAGCGTCAGGCAACCAAGGATGCCGGCCGCATTGCCGGTCTGGATGTTCTGCGCATCATCAACGAGCCGACTGCGGCAGCACTCGCCTATGGCCTCGACAAGAAGGACGGCAAGACGATCGCCGTTTACGACCTTGGCGGCGGCACCTTCGATATTTCCGTTCTGGAAATCGGCGACGGCGTCTTCGAAGTGAAGTCGACCAATGGCGATACCTTCCTTGGTGGTGAAGACTTCGACATGCGTCTGGTCGAGTATCTGGCCGGCGAGTTCAAGAAGGATCAGGGCATCGACCTGAAGAACGACAAGCTCGCCCTGCAGCGCCTCAAGGAAGCTGCCGAAAAGGCGAAGATCGAACTTTCGTCCTCGCAGCAGACCGAAATCAACCTGCCGTTCATCACGGCCGATGCTTCCGGTCCGAAGCACCTGACGCTGAAGCTGACCCGCGCCAAGTTCGAAAGCCTGGTGGACGATCTGGTGCAGCGTACCGTCGCACCGTGCAAGGCAGCGCTGAAGGATGCCGGCGTTTCCGCTTCCGAGATCGATGAAGTCGTTCTCGTCGGTGGCATGAGCCGCATGCCGAAGGTGCAGGAAGTCGTCAAGCAGCTGTTCGGCAAGGAGCCGCACAAGGGCGTGAACCCGGATGAAGTGGTTGCCATGGGCGCCGCCATCCAGGCCGGCGTTCTGCAGGGCGACGTCAAGGACGTTCTGCTGCTCGACGTGACCCCGCTGTCGCTCGGCATCGAAACGCTGGGTGGCGTCTTCACCCGTCTGATCGATCGCAACACGACGATCCCGACCAAGAAGAGCCAGACCTTCTCGACCGCCGAAGACAACCAGTCGGCCGTGACCATCCGCGTCTCGCAGGGTGAGCGCGAAATGGCGCAGGACAACAAGCTGCTCGGCCAGTTCGACCTCGTCGGCCTGCCGCCGGCACCGCGTGGCGTTCCGCAGATCGAAGTCACCTTCGATATCGACGCCAACGGCATCGTGCAGGTTTCGGCGAAAGACAAGGGCACCGGCAAGGAACAGCAGATCCGCATCCAGGCTTCCGGCGGTCTCTCCGATGCCGACATCGAGAAGATGGTGAAGGACGCCGAAGCCAATGCCGAAGCCGACAAGAAGCGCCGTGCGGGTGTGGAAGCCAAGAACCAGGCCGAAAGCCTCATCCACTCCACCGAGAAGTCGGTGAAGGAATATGGCGACAAGGTTTCCGAGACCGACCGCAAGGCTATCGAAGACGCCATTGCCAGCCTGAAGACCGCCGTCGAAGCCGCTGAGCCGGATGCCGACGACATTCAGGCCAAGACCCAGACCCTCATGGAAGTCTCCATGAAGCTCGGTCAGGCCATCTACGAAGCACAGCAGGCCGAGGCCGGCGATGCTTCCGCAGAAGGCAAGGACGACGTCGTCGACGCCGACTATGAGGAAATCAAGGACGACAAGAAGTCCGCTTAATCGCGTGACCTCCCGTCTCCTGAAAACATATGCAAGACATCCGGCTGCCGACGTGCAGCCGGAAATCCATTTGCGGGGCTTGTTAACTTAATGGCGAAAGCAGACTTTTACGAAACACTTGGCGTCAGCAAGACCGCGGACGAAAAAGAGCTGAAAAGCGCCTTCCGCAAACTCGCGATGAAATACCATCCGGACAAGAACCCGGACGATGCCGATTCCGAACGGAAATTCAAGGAAATCAACGAAGCCTATGAAACGCTGAAGGACCCGCAGAAGCGCGCGGCCTATGACCGTTTCGGCCACGCCGCATTTGAAAATGGCGGCATGGGCGGCGGTGGCGGCTTTGGCGGCGGCGGTTTCGCCAATGGCGGCTTCTCGGATATTTTCGAAGACATCTTCGGCGAGATGATGGGCGGCGGCCGTGCGCGCCGCTCTTCCGGCGGACGCGAGCGCGGCGCCGACCTTCGCTACAATATGGAAATCACGCTGGAAGAGGCCTTCACCGGCAAGACGGCGCAGATCAGGGTTCCGACCTCGATCACCTGCGATGTCTGTTCCGGCTCGGGTGCAAAGCCCGGCACGCAGCCCAAGACCTGCGCCACCTGTCAGGGTTCCGGCCGCGTGCGTGCAGCTCAGGGCTTCTTCTCGGTGGAGCGCACTTGCCCCACCTGCCATGGTCGCGGGCAGACGATCTCCGACCCCTGCGGCAAGTGCCACGGTCAGGGCCGTGTAACCGAAGAGCGTTCGCTTTCCGTCAACATTCCCTCGGGCATCGAGGACGGCACCCGCATTCGCCTGCAGGGCGAAGGCGAGGCTGGCATGCGTGGCGGTCCGGCGGGCGATCTCTATATCTTCCTGTCCGTGCGTCCGCATGAATTCTTCCAGCGCGACGGCGCCGACCTTTATTGCACCGTGCCGATCTCCATGACGACGGCGGCACTTGGCGGCACTTTCGATGTCACGACGCTCGACGGCACCAAATCGCGCGTTACGGTTCCGGAAGGCACCCAGCCGGGCAAGCAGTTCCGTCTGAAGGGTAAGGGCATGCCGGTTCTGCGTTCGGCGCAGACGGGCGACCTCTATATCCAGATCCAGATCGAAACGCCGCAGAAACTCAGTAAGCGTCAGCGCGAGCTGTTGCAGGAGTTCGAGCAGCTCTCCTCCAAGGAGAACAATCCGGAATCAACGGGCTTCTTCGCCCGGATGAAGGAATTCTTCGACGGCTGATTGTCGCCGCTCCCATGCTTTAAGAACGCCGCCACCCTTCGGGACTGGCGGCGTTTTCGTTTCTGGCTCAGCCGGAAAAGCCGCCTTCATCCAGATATTGCCGTTCCGCCGGCGTCGTTTCCCGCAGCAATATGTGGTTGCGATGCGGAAAGCGGCCGAAACGCTCGATGATATCGCGATGTTCTTCGGCATGGTGAAGATAGAGCCCGCCAAGCGGCTGGTTCAGAACGCAGGCACGCTGCTGGGCCTTGATATCTTCGGCATGGGAAAAGGGCAGATAGAAGAAAACGCGCAAATCCTCGCCCATCGCCTGATCGTGGCCACGGCGAATGGCCTCGTCGGCAAAGAGCCGCGCCAGCGGGTCGGTTGCATACATGTGAGCGGTGCCGCGAAAGCAGTTGCGCGGAAACTGATCCAGCAGAAGCATTAGCGCGAGACTGCTTTCCGCGCCCTCCAGCCAGTCGTCCAGCTCACGCCGTGCTGCTGCAAAATGGGCATCGCGGAAACGGTCGTGAAAGTGGTTGTCGAAGGCGGCATCCTTGTCGAACCACTTGTCCGGTCCGGCCTTCTTCCAGAAATCGACGATATCGGCGGCCAGCGCGGCGGTGTCGTTTTTCATTGGCTCTTCCCTGTCAATAATGCGGCGGTCGAGTAATCGCGGGCGCGTCCAGCGATTGCTCCTCCAGGCTCAGGAACCTCTCCGTCAGGCGGTCGAGCTTGGCGCGGGTCTGCTCCACTACCTTCCACTGTTCCGCCAGCTGATCGGACAGCTCCTCTATCACCTTGGCCTGATGCGCGGCCGTCTCCTCGAGCGCAATGATCCGTTTTTCGGTTTCCGACGTCATATCGACCTCTCTTTCCAGCCCTTCCTTGGGCCTAAAAGCGCCTGAGTCAACCATATGTCGCTTTGGTGAAGCGAATTCGTCATGGCGATCCAGAAACGGAAAAAGCCGGCGATGTTTCCATCGCCGGCATCCGAGTCTTTGGCATTCCTCAGTCTTCTTCTACGAAAACCTCTTCGCGCTTCTTCTTCACGCTGGGCAGGAAGACGACGATCAGCACGGCCAGAGCAATGAAAAGCAGGGTGGCGCTGATCGGCCGGGTGACGAAGGTGGTCGGATCGCCGCGCGACAGGATCATGGCACGGCGCAGGTTCTCCTCCAGCAGCGGCCCAAGCACGAAGCCCAGGAGCAGCGGCGCCGGCTCGCAGCGCAGTTTCACCAGCACGTAACCGATGAAGCCGAAGAAGGCGACGGCATAGAGATCGAAGACATTGGAATTGACGCTGTAGACCCCGATGGCGCAGAAGGCCATGATGATCGGGAACAGCACGTAATAGGGCACCGTCAGAAGCTTCACCCACAGCCCGATCAGCGGCAGGTTCAGGATGACGAGCATCAGGTTGCCGATCCACATGGAGGCGATGATGCCCCAGAACAGCGCCGGCTGTTCGGTTGCGACGTTAGGACCCGGCACGATACCCTGAATGATCATCGCGCCGATCATCAGCGCCATCACCGGATTGGCGGGAATGCCGAGCGTGAGCAGCGGGATGAAGGAGGTCTGGGCACCGGCATTGTTGGCGGATTCCGGACCGGCTACGCCGGCAACCGCACCATGCCCGAATTCTTCCGGGTTCTTCGAGACGCGTTTTTCCACCGTATAGGAAGCAAAGGCCGCGAGGATCGCGCCGCCGCCCGGAAGAATGCCGAGAGCGGAACCAATGACCGTGCCGCGCAGCACCGGCGCGATCATTTTCCTGAAATCCTCCCGTGTCGGCATCAGCCCGCTGACCTTGGCGATCAGCACCGAACGGGTGCGCTCATTTTCGAGATTGCGCAGAATTTCGGCGATACCGAAGACGCCGACGGCCACGGCCACAAAGTTCAGACCGTCGGCATATTCGCGGATGCCGAGGGTGAAACGCGGCGTACCGCTATAGATATCGGTGCCCACCAAACCCAGCAGCAGGCCCAGCACGACCATGGCCAGCGCCTTGACGATGGACCCATGGGCAAGCGCAATGGACGAAACGAGGCCGACGACCATCAGCGAGAAATATTCCGCCGCACCGAATTCCAGCGCAATCGCCGTCAGAGGCGGAGCGAAGATTGCCACGAGGAAAGTGGAGACCGTGCCGGCAAAGAACGAGCCGATGGCGGCGATGGCGAGTGCGGCGCCCGCCTTGCCCTTGCGCGCCATCTGATACCCATCGATGGCAGTGACGGCGGAGGAGGATTCCCCCGGCATGTTGATCAGAATAGCCGTGGTCGAGCCGCCATATTGCGCGCCGTAATAAATGCCGGCGAGCATGATTAGCGACGAGACGGGCTCGAGCTGGAAGGTAATCGGCAGCAGCATGGCGATGGTCGCCGTCGCGCCGATGCCGGGCAGCACACCGATCAGGGTGCCGAGCAGCACGCCGATCAGGCAGAAGAACAGGTTTGCCAGCGACGAGGCGGTGACGAAACCGAGAGCGAGATTATCGAGCAAATCCATCACGGCACCTCAAAATTTAAGCCAGGGGCCGAAGCGCTGGAACGGCAGGCCGAGACCGTAGTTGAAAACAGCGACGGAAAAGACCGTGATGGCAGCGGAAAGAATGACCGCCATGAGCGGGCTCATCTTGTGCGAGGCGAAGGCTGCGATAAGGGCGCTGAAAAAAAGCGCCGGCACGAAACCGAGACCCCGGACAGTGAAACCGAAGAAGATTGGCGCGGGCAGGATGAAGAATATGCCCCGCCAGGCGATTGCTCCGATACCTTCTCCGGCCGGCCGGGCTGAGCGCAGAAATATGACGCCACCGAGCAGGATCAGGATGATTGCCAACACGAGCGGGAAATAGCCCGGCCCCATGCGAAAAGCGGTTCCGATCTCCAGCCCATAAGACTGCAAGGCGAAAAAGACGCCAAGTCCCATGAAAATTGCCCCGCAGACTGCCTCGGCAGGGTCATTAAATAACGACTTCATGAAAGATGCCTCTCCACCGCGGCCGGCATCACACCGGTCCGTCTGTTAAAATGATCACGGTCGACCGGCGGCGAGACACCGCCGGTCATTCCGCGTTCATCAGTCGGCATATTGGCCGGCAGCCTCGATCACCGGCTTCCAGCGGGCGATTTCGCTCTCAAGCTTGGCCTTCAGCGCCGCAGGCGTCGCATCGCTTTCCGAGGAGGGCGTGGTGCCGAGTTCGGCAAAACGAGCCGCGACATTCTTGTCCTTCAGCGCGACCTGCAGCGACTTGGAGAGCTTTTCGTTGATTTCCGCAGGCGTGCCCTTCGGCGTATAGATGCCGTGCCAGATACCCACTTCAAGCTTCGGCAGGCCAGCTTCAACAACCGTCGGCACATCCGGCAGCACGTCCAGCCGCTTGGCCGTGGTCACGGCATAGGCTTTCACGGTTCCGCCCTGAATCTGCTTGGTGGTGTTGGTGGTCTGGTCGCACATGATGTCGACCTGGCCGCCGAGCAGATCGGTCATGGCCGGACCGGTGCCCTTATAGGGAACGGTGACGAGCGGGGTTTCGATGGCGCTCATGAACAGCATGCCGCACAGATGCGAGGCAGCGCCGATGCCGGCATTGGCGACGGTGACCTTGTCCTTGTTCGCCTTGGCGTATTCGATCAGACCTTTCAGATCCGTCGTCTCTAGGTTCTTGCGCGACAGGATGGTCATCGGCACTTCGGTGACCAGGCCGACATATTCGAAGGCGTTCAGCGTGTCATAGGCAAGCTTACGGTAGAGCGTGGCGCTGGTGGCCATGCCGATATGGTGGAGAAGAACGGTGTAGCCGTCCGGATCGGACGATGCCACACGACCAGCACCTAGCGTGCCGCCTGCGCCGCCGACATTTTCGACGATGATCTGCTGGCCAAGGTCCTTCGACATGGATTCAGCGACAAGGCGCGCAACCGTATCCGTCGGGCCGCCAGCCGCAAAGGGCACGACCATGGTGATGTTGCGCTCCGGATAGTTCTGAGCAGATGCGGACAGCGCAAAAAGGGAAACGGCAGCGGCGGCAGCAAGGCCGGTGACTGTCTTCAGTATTTTCATCGATTCCTCCCGGATGAAAATGTTCGCCACTTCAGCCGCGCATGCTCCTCCATGGCGACCGGGGTGAGATATTTGCGATCCGGGATCACCGTTCAGCAATGGCGGTCTTGTCGTGAGGTGCGCTTTTATTGCTATCCTGAACGGCGATGGGTGGATTTCTACCCATAGGGGCTCATCCATGGGTGGAAATCCACCCATCAGACCTCGGTCATGTGCCGGTGCAGCCCGTATTTCTGCATTTTTTCGTAGAGCGTTTTGCGCGAAATGCCGAGATTTTCATAAACGGATTTCAGGTTTCCGCCGTGCGCGGCGATTGCATGTGCGATCAGGCTTTTTTCATAAGCCGCGACCCGTGCGGAAAGGGCCGCTTTTCCGTCATCCTGAAACGGCAGCGAAGCTTCGGAAACATCGCTTTCCAGACCGAGAACGAAGCGGTCTGCGGCATTGCGCAATTCACGCACATTGCCTGGCCACTCACGCAGGGAGACGGCCGAAAGCAGACTTTGCGGCACCTCCATGTCTTCCCGCCCGTAACGGGCAGCAGCTTCCCGCACGAGGTGCAGGAAAAGTAGCGGTATATCTGCGCTGCGCTGCGAAAGCGATGGCACGAGAAGTGTCGCCACGTTGAGCCGATAAAGAAGATCTGCACGGAATCGGCCAGCCGCGACTTCCTGTTCCAGATCGACCTTGCTGGTGGCGATGAAACGGACATCGAGTTCGACCGTTTCATTCGAGCCGAGACGGGTAATCACCCGTTCCTGCAAGACACGCAGGAAGCGGCCCTGCAATTCGAAAGGCATGGAGCCGATCTCATCCAGCAATATGGTGCCGCCGCGAGCATGTTCGAACTTGCCGTAGCGCGGGCGCAGCGCTCCGGGAAACGCACCGGCCTCATGGCCGAATAGTTCACTTTCAATCAGTGTCTGCGGAAGAGCGGCGCAATTGATCGCCACGAAGGGCCGGTTGGCTCTGGCGCTGATATCGTGAAGCGCCCGTGCCACGACCTCCTTGCCCGCGCCCGTATCACCGACGATCAGCGTATCGGCGTCCGTCGCGCCGATGGCGCGGATACGATACCGCAGATCGACCATGATCTGGGTTCTGCCGGGCAGACGCGTTTCGAGATCGTCATGCTTGCCCGCTACCGCCTTGAGGCGGCGGTTTTCCAGTACCAGCGCCCGCCGATCATTCGCCCTTTTGATGATGCCGGCGAGATATTGCGGCGTGAACGGCTTTTCGATGAAATCATAGGCGCCGTTGCGCATGGCATTGACCGCGAGCTGCACATCGCCATGGCCCGTCATCAGGATGACAGGTATTTCAGGATCGAGCTCCCGCACCTTCTGCAGCAGCGTCATGCCATCCATGCCGGGCATCCTGATGTCGCTGACCACGACACCGTCGAAGCTGTAGCCGATGAGTTCGAGTGCATGTTCTGCGCTTGCAAGCATGGTGACGGCAAAACCGGAAAGCTCCAGCGCCTGCGCGGTGGAAAAGCGCAGCTCTTCCTCATCATCGATCAACAGAACCCGCGACATGGTCATTCCGCAGCCGCCTCCACGCGCCAGGCGGCGGCTGGCAATTCGATCTCGAACTCCGCCCCGCCATCTTCATGGTTTCTGACACGGAGCTGGCCGCCAAAATCCTTGATGATGTTATAGGAGATGGACAGGCCAAGACCGAGGCCGCGTCCCACGCCCTTGGTGGTGAAGAAGGGATCGAAAATGCGTTCTGAAATCGCCGCCGGCACGCCTGGACCGCGATCACGAATGAAAATCGACACCGACTGGCCATGCTGCACGGCCCTCAGCGCAATGCGGCGATCCTCGCGCCCCTCCACCGCATCGGCAGCATTGGAGATGATGTTGACGAGCACCTGCTGCAGCCGCACCGGGCCGGCCTTCACGGCAAGCGGCACCCGGCCGAGATCCACATCCAGCACCGCATCGGCGGCCTTCAGGCGCGCACCGACGATTTCGAGCGTATCGCGAAGGACGGCTTCCAGACTTACCGCGGCCATTTTTTCATTGGGCTTGCGGGCGAAATTCCTGAGATGCTTGCTGATGGAGGCCATACGGTCGATAAGGCCCGAAATGCGCCTGAGGTTTTCCGTCACCTCTTCCAGCCGTCCCCTCTCCACGAGAAGCGAGGCGTTTTCGGCGTAATTCTTGGCGGCTGCGAGCGGCTGGTTGAACTCATGCGACAACGCTGCCGACATCTGCCCGAGCGCTGCGAGCTTGCCCGCCTGCACCAGATCGTTCTGCATCTTGCGCAATTGTTTTTCCGTCTGGCGGCGTTCGGCGATTTCGTGCTCAATCTCCTGATTGACCCGCGCCAGATCGGCCGTGCGTTCCTCCACCCGTCGTTCCAGTTCCGCCTGCGCCTCCGCCTGATGCGTCAGGCGCTCCCGCAGACGACGACGCCTTTGCAGCATGGCGGCGATGAGGGCGCCCGCCAGGCAGAGGCAGAGGATGATGGCTATCATAGCCGTCTTCACCTGCGTTCGGAGCGAACCCGTGTCCATCAGCACGCTGACTGTCCAGCCCGCGTCCGGCATCGGCTGCGACAGGACCATATATTCCCTTTCACCGTCATCCTGGCTGATCGTCATCAGCTGATGCGAACCGAAATTGCCGTTTTTCAGGGGCAATTCCTTAAGGGTGGCATTGGCGTAGCGGCGGGAAGCCTCCGTTCGCGCCAGCCTTTCGGGTGTCAGCGGCATCAGGCCGGAATATAGCCATTGCGGCGTTCCGGTCATGAAGATGATGCCTTCCGGGTCCGATACCAGAATTCGGTTCTCGCCATCGCCGAATGACGCTTCTATGCCTTCAATATCGACCTTGAAGACGATGACGCCCTTGATCTCCTCGTTGAAGAGAATGGGCGCTGAAAAATAATAGCCACGCTTGTGGGAGGTGGTGCCAAGCGCGAAGAAGCGTGACTGGAAGCCCTTGGCGGCGTCCTGAAAATAGGGACGGTAGCTGAAATTCTCACCGACGAAACTCGTTGGACCATCATAGTTGCTGGCGGCGATGGTCTCCCCATCCAGCGTGATGATGTAGATATCGGAGGATTCCAGCAGGGTGTTGATGGATTTGAGGTAGATATTGGCGCGCTGGCGCAGTTCGGCATCCTTGGGATGTGCGACCAGTTCCTCAATGTCGTCGTGATCGGCAATCAGGGCCGGCAGCGGCTCGTAACGGTTCAAAAGCCCACCGAGAGCAGAAACGGCCAGCCGCAGCGTCGTGCGGCCCTGTTCAGACATTTCGCCGAAATAGCTTTCCGCTATGATACCGCCACCTCTCGTCACGGCGCCGTAACCGAGGCCGAGGCTGAGAAGCATCAATAAAATCCAGCGATATTTCACCGAAGCTCCCCTCCTGTTGCAGGCATCGAAACCTGCTCTCCCTGAAAGAGTGTAGGAGGAGTGGCCGAATTTTCCAAGTGAGCGGAAAAGACAGGTGGACGGTCCTGAAAACAAAAAACCGGCCACAAGGACCGGTTTTTTGCAAAGATGATTTCAGAAAAGCTTATGCGCTTTCCTTCGGCGTCAGAACCTGACGGCCGCGATACATACCGGTCTTCAGATCGATATGGTGCGGACGGCGCAGTTCGCCGGAGTTCTTGTCTTCAACATAGGTCGCAGACTTGAGACCGTCAGCCGAGCGGCGCATACCGCGCTTGGACGGGCTTGTTTTTCTTTTTGGTACAGCCATTTTTGTTACTCCACTTAAGCGGCGAAACAACGGAACCGGCCAGAACCAAAGGCCGAATGTCGGATGTCTCGATATCGGAAATTTGGCGCGCTTATACATGCCCAAACGGGCTTTGACCAGCCCTGACGCACATTTTTTCCGATTCAACGGAATCAGCGTGGCGAGCGATCCTCGGGCATCTCATATCATGCCTCACGCCTTATCGAAAACGACAAGCTTCTTGAAGTGGTTCATGTCCTTAAATTCACAGAAAGCTGGCGGCCGCATCTCTATGACCGGCGCTGCGGCGCGCAGCTTTTCCAGTTCCTCGTCGAGCATCGCCTGCCAGCGCGGCAGGCACTCCGGCTCGAACCAGCGGATGATGTAGGACAGGGTGATGTGAAATTCGTAAGTGTCATGATCAGGATGTCGGTAGCCGAAGAAATCGGCGAATGTATCCCGCCAGAGAGCCACGGTCCGATCGTCCTCGGCGGTTGCACCCTTCATCACCAGTCCCACCGGGCGCAGGCCCGTAACCTGCATGTTGAAGGCCGGCAAAGCTGGAAAGGCGGAAAGACGGTCGCGATAGTAGTCCGTCATCACATCGACCGACGCATCGAACGGCATTTCGCTCGGCCAATAGGGAAGCATGCGCCGCAAATCGTTGACCCCCTGGAATACCGTCATGTGCAGGCTGGAAATAGGGGTAAAGGCGAGCTGCGGCGCCTCGGCCATATCCAGAAAACGCTGGCGGGTCGCAATGATCGCCTTTTCAGTCTGCGATCCCTCGACAAGATGGCAGACGACCGTGTTGCCCGAGTCGGGCAAAAACTCGCCATCCGCGTTGAAGCGGCTGCCGAGATGGCGCGGCGGCTGATCGTGGTTGGCGGCGGAAATATAGCCGAGATCTTTCGAGACGAGCGGGGCGTGCATGGGAAACTCCTTGTGAGACGTTTCCCCTAGTCCCCGCACGCGACAAAGCAATGACATCCGCCGGTCATTGACCGATCAATGCGCCTCATCCCAATTGTCAGCGGCGCGGGCATCCACCTTGAGCGGCACCTTCATGGAAATCGCGGGCATGGCCGCGTTTTCCATGACAGAGACGACGACCGGCAAGGTCTTTTCGATTTCCGCTTCCTCGACTTCGAAGATAAGTTCGTCATGCACCTGCAAAAGCATGCGGGCGGAAAGCTTTTCCGCCTCCAGCGCAGGCTCGATACGAACCATCGCCCGGCGGATGATATCGGCGGCCGAGCCCTGGATCGGCGCGTTGATGGCCGCGCGCTCGTTGAAGGCTTTTACCGAAGGGTTCGAAGAGCGGATTTCCGGATAATGGGCGCGGCGGCCGAAAATCGTTTCGACATAACCGTTTTCGCGGGCGAAGGTTTTGGTTGCCTCCATGTAATCGCGAATGCCGGGAAAGCGCTCGAAATATTTCTTGATATAGTCGCCGGCTTCGGAGCGGGCGATGCTGAGCTGGTTGGCGAGACCGAAGGCGGAAATGCCGTAGATGATACCGAAGTTGATGGCCTTGGCGCGGCGGCGCACTTCCGACGGCATGCCTTCCACCGGCACGCCGAACATTTCCGATGCCGTCATGGCATGAATGTCGATGCCGTTTTCAAAGGCGTTGCGGAGCTGCGGAATATCGGCGACATGGGCCAGCACGCGCAGCTCGATCTGGCTGTAATCGGCCGACAGAAGCTTGTGACTGGGCGTGGAGATGAAAGCCGTGCGGATCTTGCGGCCTTCGGCGGTGCGAACCGGGATGTTCTGAAGGTTCGGCTCCGAGGACGACAGGCGTCCCGTTGTGGTGGAGGCGAGCGCATAGGACGTATGCACCCGTTTCGTCTCGGGATGGATATATCCGGGCAGCGCATCCGTATAGGTCGATTTCAGCTTCGTCAGCTGCCGCCAGTCGACGATCTTGCGCGGCAGCTCGGCGCCTTCCGCCGCGAGATCTTCGAGAACCTGCGCCGATGTCGACCATTGCCCGGTCTTGGTTTTGGAGCCGCCCGGCAGACCCATTTTACCAAACAGAATATCGCCGAGCTGCTTTGGCGATCCGATGTTGAAGCGTTCGCCTGCCAACTCGTAGATTTCCTCTTCGAAGGACGCGGCCTTCTGGGCGAGTTCGCCGGAAAGACGCGAGAGAATCTGCCGGTCGACGGTGATGCCGCGCTCTTCCATATGCGCCAGAACCGGCACGAGGGGGCGCTCCAGCCGCTCATAAACCTTGGTCAGCCGTTCCGAGACAAGCCTCGGCTTCAGCGCCATCCAGAGCCGCAGGGTGACATCTGCATCTTCCGCAGCATAAGCGGTTGCCTTGTCGATATCGACAAAATCGAAGGTGACGCTCGACTTACCCGATCCCGCCACGTCCTTATAGGCGATCGGCGTGTGGCCGAGCCAGCGTTCGGAAAGCGAATCCATGCCATGCGTGGCCTTGCCGGCCTCAAGGACATAAGAAATCAGCATCGTGTCGTCGAAGCTCTGCATGACGACGCCGTGGCGTTTCATCAGCAGATAATCATATTTCAGGTTCTGCGCGACCTTCAGAACGGCTTCGTCCTCGAGCAGATCCTTCAGACGCTCCAGCGCCTCGGCAAAGGGCACCTGCCCTTCGGCCAGTTTGATGCCATCGCTGAAGAGATCGCCGCCGGAACCGGTCTTGTGCGTCAAGGGAACATAAGCGGCCCGGATATCGGTGCCCGTGGCATCCTTGCCGTTGTCGGCAATGGCCAGAGAAAAACCGACAAGTTCCGCCTGCATCGGGTCGAGCGAGGTCGTTTCCGTATCGAAGGCAACAACGCCTGTCTCGCGGGCCGCCGCGATCCAGCGGTCGAGCGTCGCAAGGTCCCTGATCGTCAGATAGGCGGTCGTATCGATCTTGGCGGCGGAAAAAAGCGCCTGTCGCGCTGTGGCGAGATCAGCGGGCGCGCTGCCCTCCCCCGTTACTTTCCTTGCCGGCGCGGCAGGCGAAGCCGAAGCGCCAGCGGCGTTAGTGGCCACTTCGCCAGCCTTCACGGCAGCGGCCGGCGCATCGAGATCGGGACCATGGGCATCGGCACCCCATTGTACCGGCACATTGGCAGGGTCGATAGCGGAAGCGTCGGTTTCGGTCGCCTCGGCGACCCGGCGTGTCAGCGTTGTGAATTCCATCGCCTTCAGGAAGGCGATCAGTTTCGGCCCGTTCTGCGGTTCGAGCACCAGCGCTTCGAGAGACTGATCCAGCGGCACATCGGTTCTGAGCGCCACGAGCTGTCTGGAAAGACGGGCAAGCTCAGCATTGGCGATGATATTTTCCCGGCGCTTCTGCTGCTTGATTTCGCCCGCCCGCGCCAGCAGCGTATCGAGATCGCCGTATTCGTCCAGCAATTGCGCCGCCGTCTTCGGGCCGATACCGGGAATGCCGGGCACATTGTCGGTGGAATCGCCGGTCATCGCCTGCAGGTCGATCATCTTTTCGGGGCCTACGCCCCACTTCTCGACAACGTCCGGAATGCCTATCTGCTTGTCCTTCATGGCGTCGTACATGTGTACATTGGCCGTGACGAGCTGCATCAGATCCTTGTCGGAGGAGATGATGGTGACATCGGCGCCGATCGCCTCGGCCTGCCGGGCATAGGTGGCGATGATATCGTCCGCCTCGAAGCCTTCCGTCTCGATGCAGGGAAGGTTGAAGGCGCGCGTCGCCTCACGGATCAGGCCGAATTGCGGCACCAGATCTTCCGGCGGCGCGGTGCGGTTGGCCTTGTAGAGATCATAAAGTTCGTTGCGGAAGGTCTTCGATGAATAGTCGAAAATCACCGCAAAATGGGTAGGCGTCACGCCGACATCGGTATTGCGCGCATCCTTCAGAAGCTTCCACAACATGTTGCAGAAGCCGGAGACGGCGTTGACCGGCAGCCCGTCCGACTTGCGGTTCAGCGGCGGGATTGCATGGAAGGCCCGGAAAATGAAACCGGAACCGTCAACGAGGAAGAGATGATCGCCTTTTTTCATGGGTAGCATGGATAGCGCGGGGCCGTTTTGACGTCTACCGAAACTTCGCACAACACACCGTAAAGAGCGGGCAGTGAGGCGGTAGCACAGGCCTGCAAAATTCACCTGAACGTTACCGATTTGTAATCCGCCCTTCCCTTGAAAAGCCGCATTTGCAGACACATTTCATAAGGGACGGCGCCTGATCACGCCGTAGTCTGATAGCTGGCTCGTCCCCCGCCGCGTCAGACCGGACAAAGGCCTTTCCCCCTCTCCGGGCCTTTGTCCTCCAATATGACCGCCATGGCCGACCCCTCCCGGCCATGGCGGTTTTATTTTATGCGCCGTTTCGGACTGGCTTAAACATATCATGCGATATATATCGCGCTATCGAATTGCCGGGCTGAGCCGGCCGTGATGCTTTATGGGCGGAAAAATGGGTTTTTCCCGGGACGAATCGGCAATCTATCTCGCTTCGAAAATGGCGCGGGAATTCACCATGGCGCTGCAGAAAAGAGCCGCCGCCCTGGGTTTCTCGCCCGGACAATTCCCCATCCTCATCGAACTCTGGCATGAGGACGGCCTGACCCAGCGGCAATTGCTCGATAGAATCGATGTCGAACAGGCGACGCTCGCCAATACGCTCTCGCGCATGGAACGCGACGGGCTGATCGTCCGCAAATCCCATCCAAGCGACCGCCGTGCCCAGATCATCGAACTGACCCAGCGCGGCAGGGATCTGGAAGCCAACGCCATTGCCGCCTCCGAAGCCACCGAAGACGCGCTGCTCAAGGATTTCCGGCGTTTCGAGAGGCAGCTTCTGCTGGAATATATGCGCCGGGCGATCGAAAGCGCCAAAAAAGCGAAATAGCATTTACAGCCCGAAACCGCTTCGCACTTTCCCTGAACTGCTCTATCGTTCCGGCGGCCGCACGTTTGCCGATTCACGACGCGCCGGCCCCCTTGTTTCCCGCGATGCGCGATGCCCGGATGTTTCGTCTTATCGCCGGGTCACGACAGACATGACAGGATCAGCGATGACAGACGTTTCCCCCATTCTTTCCACCGCCGACGATAATCTCACCTCCAGCCTTGAGCGACTGTTCGAGCTCGTACGCATTCCGTCGATTTCGACGGACCCCGCTTACAAGGCGGAATGCCGCAAGGCGGCGGAGTGGCTGGTCAGAACGCTTTCGGCGCTCGGCTTTACGGCCTCCGTGCGCGATACCGCCGGCCACCCCATGGTCGTGGCGCATCACGATGCAGCCACCAAGGACGCGCCGCATGTGCTTTTCTACGGCCATTATGACGTCCAGCCGGTCGATCCGCTCGAGCTGTGGGAAAACGATCCGTTCGAACCCGCCGTCAAGGATATCGGTGCCGGCCGTCAGGTGATCACGGGACGCGGTACGGCGGACGACAAGGGCCAGCTAATGACCTTCGTGGAAGCCTGCCGGGCGTACAAGGCTGTCAATGGCGGCCTGCCGGTGCGCGTCACCATTCTTTTTGAAGGCGAAGAGGAATCCGGCTCGCCGTCGCTGAAGCCTTTCCTCGAAGCTAATGCGGAAGAACTGAAGGCCGATTATGCGCTGGTCTGCGATACCGGCATGTGGGACCGGGATACACCCGCCATTGCCGCAGCCCTTCGCGGCCTGGTCGGCGAGGAAGTCGTCATCACCGCGGCCGACCGCGATCTGCATTCCGGTCTGTTCGGTGGGGCGGCGGCAAACCCCATCCACATCCTCACCGACATTCTCGCCGGCCTGCATGACGAGACCGGCCGGGTAACGCTTTCAGGCTTTTATGACGGCGTGGAAGAAACCCCAGCCAACATCAAGGCCTCCTGGGAGACGCTGGGCCGCACGGCTGAAGCCTTCCTCGGCGAAGTCGGCCTTTCAGTTCCCTCGGGTGAAAAGGGTCGCTCCGTGCTGGAGCAGACCTGGGCGCGGCCGACGGCGGAAGTCAACGGCATTATCGGCGGCTATACCGGCGATGGTTTTAAGACCGTGATCGCCGCCAAGGCCTCTGCCAAGGTATCTTTCCGCCTTGTCGGCGAGCAGGATCCTGCGGCCATTCGTGAAAGCTTCCGGGCCTATGTGCGCTCGAAGATTCCCGCCGATTGCTCCGTGGAGTTCCACGAACATGGCGGTTCACCCGCCATCCAGCTGTCCTACGATTCACCCGTGCTGACCAAAGCCAAAAATGCGCTTTCGGAGGAGTGGCCGAAACCAGCCGTCGTCATCGGCATGGGTGGCTCGATCCCTATCGTCGGCGATTTCCAGAAGATGCTGGGAATGGATTCGCTGCTTGTCGGCTTCGGACTTACCGATGACCGTATTCATTCGCCGAATGAAAAATACGACCTGCAGTCCTTCCACAAGGGCATCCGCTCCTGGGTCCGTATTCTCGACGCGCTCGCTGCGAAATAATCCTGAAAAAAGAGGAGGCGCTGAATATTCAGCACCTCCTCGGCACATAAAACAAAAAGGCCGGGCAAGCCCGACCTTTCCATCCGTTTTCCGTCAATGCCAGTACATCCGTGGTCAAAGCGTTTAAACGGTCTGATGCTCCAGAGCGCGTCAAGGATATCGACGCTGCTTTCCGGCTCAGGATCGGCTGCTTTGGTTAATCTTTGGTTAACACAACAGCAGCGGCACTTTTAAAAAGCGCCATTCCCGGCAGTTCCGGTCCGGAGCACTGTTGAACCCTATATTGGTATGTGACCTGGCTTTTTCAAGGGCAACCGGTCCAGCCCCTTCCTGCAAAAGAAAAAGGCCGGAAAAATCCGGCCTTTCCATTCATGCGAATGACCCTTTCGGGCCAAAGCGCTTATCAGGCAGCAACGAGGTTGCCTGCGGACATCTTGCCCGAGCGACGATCCTGCATCAGCTCGTAGGAGAGCTTCTGGCCGTCGTTGAGGGCGGTCAGACCAGCGCGCTCAACAGCAGAGATGTGAACGAATACGTCCTGCGAACCGTCGTCAGGCTGAATGAAGCCGTAGCCCTTGGTTGCGTTGAACCACTTTACTGTACCAGTCGCCATAACGATTTCCTTCCGTTGGCAATTGTATTTGCACTGCGAGCAGTGCGGACTTGGGTCGAATTTGAAGGAAAAGATCGTCGTGAGCGCCTAAAAAGACGCCGAAGCTCTGGTCGTCAAACAAATATCGATGGCGAAGTACCTAGGTTGGAAGGGGCTGAAAGTCAAGTTTCTTTGAACACGACCATCTGGTCAGGGTTCAGCAGGGAGCCAGACGACAGGAACGCCAAAAAGCAAAAACCCGGCGCGGGAGGAGGTGCGCCGGGTTCTTGAAACTGACTGACAATTGGGAGGAGGAGTATTGTCAGTCCAATCGGGCGACGCTGGGAGGAGGAGTGCGTCGCTTCGATGATTTGAAGATACAGGATCGCCGCTTAAAAAACAGACGTTTCATCGCAGCGCAGCATTGCACATAATGCATAGCTGTTTCGAGGTGACTTGAAGCTTCTCCGCGTAACGCCTAATAAATACGCATGTCTATTGAATCCGTCAGAGCCTTTTTCACCGAAAAGTCGCCCGAGGTTGCCGTGATCGAAACGGAAACGAGTTCAGCGACGGTTGCGCTGGCCGCTGAAGCGCATGGTGTCGACCCCGACCAGATTGCGAAAACCATTTGCCTGAAGGCGGGTGAAACCATTCTTCTCGTCGTCGCTGCCGGCACAAAGCGGCTCGACAACCGCAAATTCCGCGATCATTTCGGCGCAAAGCCGCGCATGCTCGGACCGGAAGAGGTGGTTGCGGTGACCAGCCACCCCATCGGCGGCGTGTGCCCTTTCGGCCTGCCCTCCCCGCTTCCGGTATTTTGCGACGTCTCGCTGAAAAACTATCATGAGGTGGTTCCCGCGGCCGGCGCCACCAATGCGGCGGTGAAGATTTCGCCGGAGGTGATGGCCGAGCTGACGGATGCGGAATGGGTCGACGTCTGCCAATGACGCCGATTTGATCCGGCCAGGACTTAACCCCGCCTTAAATTGCCGCATTTAAACTCTTCATCCTGGATTAAGGATCGTGCAGGCATAGAAGCCTGAAACCCAAACGGGATGCGCGCGGTTTCGCGAATAGGAGCGACTTCGGCTGGATGGCAGGCAAGGGTAAATCACGCGAACGGGTAGAACCCTCCTTCGGGGATTTCCACGAATCCGGTGATGACCTGCGCCTCGACGCCAGCGAACGCATCAGCGGAACCACAAAGCAGCAAGCCGGGAAACCGAAGCCGACATCCGGCCGCACCAAATCCAGGAAAAAAGAAAAGCGCACCCGCGGCTCCGGCCGCGGCGCGACGGGCTTCATTCGCTCTCTCGTCTATTGGTGCATCGTACTCGGCATCTGGGGCGGCATCGGTGTTGCCGGTCTTGTTCTCTATTACGGCGCACGCATGCCGAGCGCCAGCAGCTGGTCCATTCCCGAACGCCCGCCGAATGTGAAGATCGTTTCGGTGAATGGCAGCGTGCTCGCCAATCGCGGCACCACCGGCGGCGAGGCGCTCGCGCTGGAAGATATGTCGCCCTATATTCCGCAGGCCGTCATGGCGATTGAGGACCGGCGGTTTTATTCGCATTTCGGGGTCGATCCGCTCGGTCTCGGACGCGCCATCGTCACGAATGTGCTGACGGGACGAACCGTGCAGGGCGGCTCGACGCTGACGCAGCAGCTCGCGAAAAACCTGTTCCTCTCGCCGGATCGCACGCTGGAACGCAAGGTTCAGGAAGTGCTGTTGTCCTTCTGGCTGGAGCATGAGTTCACCAAGGACCAGATTCTCGCGATGTATCTCAATCGCGTCTATTTCGGCTCCAATGCCTATGGTGTCGAGGCGGCCTCGCGGCGCTACTTCAACAAATCCGCGCGCGACGTCAATCTGGGCGAGGCGGCTATGCTGGCCGGACTTCTTAAAGCGCCCTCACGCCTTTCGCCGGCGCGCGATCCGCAGGCGGCGGAAGAACGGGCGCAGGTCGTGCTGCAATCCATGCGCGATGTCGGCTTCATCACCGACGATGAAATCAAGACCGCGATGTCGCAGCCGCCGACCAAGGCGAAACGGTTCTGGTCTGGCGCCGAACATTACGCCGCCGATATGGTGCTGGAGGAAGTGCGCAACCTCGTTGGCGAGGTCAAGCAGGACATCGTCGTCGATACGACCATCGACCCCAATCTCGAGCGCGACGCCGAAAAGGCGCTGACCCACGTGCTGCAGGGTGACGGCAAGAAGCAGGGCGCTTCGCAGGCGGCGCTGGTTTCCATCGATGGCACGGGCGCGATCCGGGCCGTGGTGGGCGGGGCGGATTATGCCGAAAGCCAGTTCAACCGCGCCGCCAAGGCAAAACGGCAACCCGGCTCCGCATTCAAGCCCTTCGTTTACGTCGCCGCACTCGAATCCGGGCTCACTCCCTATACCGTTCGTAACGACGCGCCTGTTCGTATCGGCAACTGGACCCCGGAAAATTACGAGAAGAAATATCGAGGCGAAGTGACGCTCGCCACCGCGCTCGCCAATTCGCTGAACACGATTGCCGCGCAGCTGGTGATGGAAGTGGGTCCGGATCGTGTGACCCAGGTGGCGCATCGCATGGGTATCGAATCCGAGCTGCAGAACAATGCCTCCATCGCGCTCGGCACCTCGGAAGTGTCGCTGATGGAGCTCACGGCCTCCTACGCCCCCTTCATGAATGGCGGCTACAAGGCGACGCCGCATATCGTCAAACGCATCACCGATGCGGATGGGAAGGTGCTTTACGAAAACAAATACGACAACCCGCCGCGCGTCCTGAGCGAAGAGATCGCCGCGACCATGAACAGCATGCTGTCGCGCGTCATTACCGAAGGCACCGGCAAGGCGGCACGGCTACAGGGCTGGCAGGCGGCAGGAAAATCCGGCACGACGCAATCGTTCCGCGACGCCCTTTTTGTCGGCTACACAAGCAACCTGACCACCGGCGTGTGGTTCGGTAATGACGACGGCACATCGATGAAGAAGGTCACCGGCGGCGGGCTTCCCGCAAAGGCCTGGAAAGATTTCATGACCGCCGCCCATTCGGGGCTTTCGCCCTCGCCACTCTTCGGGCTTGGCGCAGGCGGCGTGCCGCCGCTTGGGGAAATGCAGCAGCCGGCGCCGGAAAGCGCCCCCTCCTCCATCGGCGATATCATTTCCAATGCACTCGGCGGCGGAACGGTGGATACGCGCGCCTATCCCGAAGCCCCGGTTGCGCCGAATCCGAATCAGCCCGGTGCACCGATGCCGCCGGCAAATATCCCTTCCCGCGATATCGAACCCGGCTATTCAGCCGGCAACGGGCCCGTACCACCCGCCGATATCGGCGGTCAGGCGCCATCCGGACCGAAGCAGACGACCCTGCTCGATATTCTGATGGGAAACTGACGGCTTAGAGTGGTCGAAAGGCGCTGCTCTCAGGGCCGTTGACGATTTCGCCAGTGCTGCATGAAAATTCCCGATTTTGCAGGTTTTGGTTCCATGGGACAGGCCGTCTCCGCAGCCACGAGCGGAGAGGATGCCGACCCTGCAACATCCGCGTGCAGTCGCATTAACCGTAGATTGCCATTTGCGGCGGGGCGGTTACATTTCGGATGACTTTTTACGGTAAATGAATTATTAATCGTTCATATAAATTAATTTTCTTCTATCAAAATAACTTTTCAGGGCTTTATATTATGCTGGGTACTAAAGGCTCATCGCATGCCGTTTTTTACGGTGCCTCCTATTCCGCAGCCACCACTTTCGAATCGCCGGAAACGCAACCTTCCTCTTCGGAAAAAACCGTCTCCGCATTCCTGCGCGGCCAGTTCGCGCTCAAAAGAACGATTGACATCGCAGGGGCGTCCATCGCCCTTGTCGCACTCGCGCCGGTGCTGCTCACCGTGGCAGTGATGGTCAAACTCGACAGCAAGGGACCGGTCCTGTTTTCGCAGGTCCGCTGGGGCATGAACGGGCGGAAAATCCGTGTCTATAAGTTCCGCTCCATGAGGACCGATCTTTGCGACGCCACCGGTGTGGCGCAAACGGTGAAGAACGACCCCAGAATAACCCGGATCGGCGCGGTTCTTCGCCGCACGAATATCGACGAACTACCGCAGCTTCTGAATGTGCTGAAAGGCGATATGTCGCTGGTCGGGCCCCGCTGCCATGCCATCGGCATGCTGGCGGCCGGCCGTCTTTATGAGGAGCTGGTGCCGCACTACCATATGCGGCACCGGGTGCGGCCGGGCATTACCGGCCTTGCCCAGATGCGGGGATTGCGCGGCCCGACGGATCGCAGCGACAAGGCGCGCGCCCGAATCGTCTCCGATCTTTATTACGTCGACAATTTTTCCCTCTGGCTGGATATCAAGATCATGGTCGGAACGGTGATTTCCGAATTGCGCGGCGGCAAGGGGTTCTGATTTTTCAGGCGCCATTGCCGCAGCCGCAATCCGCCGCTGCAAAAATAAAAAGCCCGGCCGATGCCGGGCTTTTTTCATGAGATCATCATGACAATCAGTTTGTCGGCGCGGGAGCCGCAGCCGGATCCGGAAGCGGTGCCGGGTTTGCCGACAGCGTCCGCAGATAAGCGATGAGATCGGCGCGTTCCGTCTCCTTCTTCACGCCCGCAAAGCCCATGGCCGTGCCGGGAACGTGTTTCTTGGGAGCTTCGAGGAAGAAGCTGAGATGATCGTAATCCCAATGCACGGAACCGCCCTTGGAGAAATCCTTCATCCCTGCGGAGTAGCTGAAACCTTCATGGCTGGCGATCGGCCGGTTGACGATATCGAAGAGATTGGGGCCGACCTTGTTTGCACCACCACTCTCTCCGGTATGACAGCTCGTACACTTCTTGAAGACCGTCTCGCCCTTGGCGGCATCGGCGCTGGCAAGCAATTGCGCGATCGGCGTCGCCGCGGCAGCGGCTTCTCCGCCGGCTGCTTCCCCGCCACCCTCTGCCGCAGCGATGGCATAACCTTCCTTTTCGGGCGCAGGCGCATGGAAAATGCCCTCAGACGCAATCGACACCGACATCAGGACGAAAACCGTGCCAAGCAACGCCCCAACGCCCATATTTACATAAGAATTCATCTATATGCGCTCCCTCGCATCCGCTTGATATAACGGGCATCTTGAAATTGCTCGAAAGCTATGGCTTTTGCACAGCCTGCGCAACTTGAATAATGCTCCCCACACCGTGACGTTTTGACACTTTTCGGGCGGGATTTGAAGGGTGTCGGATGAAGAATCGGGATTTCGAGAAAGCTGTCGTCCTCATACCGGCGCGGATGGCATCCACACGCCTGCCGGGCAAGCCGCTCGCCGACATCGGCGGCAAGCCGATGATCGTGCAGGTGGCGCTGCGCGCACGCGAGGCCGGCGCAGAGCGAATCGTTGTAGCCGTCGATGACGAACAGGTGTTTTCGGCCGTCAAAAATGCCGGTTTCGACGTGATGATGACGCGCGACGACCACCAATCCGGCTCGGATCGCATTTTCGAAGCGCTGCAAAAGGCCGACCCCTATGGCAAGGCGGAATATGTCATCAATGTCCAGGGCGATCTTCCGACCATCGAAGCGGAGACGATCCGCGCTTCGCTGCGGCCGCTGGAAAATGCCGCCGTCGATATTGCGACACTGACGGTCGAAATCACCGACGAGGAAGAAAAAACCAATCCGAACGTGGTGAAAGTGGTGGGCAGTCCGCTTTCCGAGTCGCGATTGCGCGCGCTTTATTTTACCCGCACCACCGCCCCTTATGGCGATGGACCGCTTTATCACCACATCGGGCTTTATACCTATCGCCGCGCCGCGCTGGAGACATTCGTGAGCCTGCCGCCCTCGCCGCTGGAAAAACGCGAGCGGCTGGAACAGCTGCGCGCGCTGGAAGCCGGCATGCGCATCGACGCCGAAATCGTCAGTTCCGTGCCGCTCGGCGTCGACACGCCGCACGATCTGGAAAAAGCCCGCAAAATTCTCGCAAGCAGAACCCTCTAACGGACAGTCCCATGACCTTGAGCACAAATCGCATTGCCTTCCAGGGCGAATTCGGCGCGAATTCCGATATGGCCTGCCGCGACATGTTCCCGGACATGGAGCCTTTGCCGTGCCCGACATTCGAGGATGCCTTCAACGCCATTGAAAATGGCGAAGCCGATCTCGGCATGATCCCGATTGAAAACACGCTGGCCGGCCGCGTTGCGGATATTCATCACCTGTTGCCGGAATCGCGCCTGCACATCATCGGCGAATATTTCATGCCGATCCGCTTCCAGTTGATGGTGATGCCGGGCGTGAAGAAGGATGAAATCCGCACCGTCCACAGCCACATTCACGCGCTTGGCCAGTGCCGGAAAATCATCCGCTCGAACGGCTGGAAGCCCGTCATCGCCGGCGATACGGCAGGCTCCGCAAGGCTCGTTTCAGAAAAGGGCGACCGCAGCATGGCGGCTCTCGCGCCGCGCCTTGCCGCCAATCTGTACGGCCTCGATATTCTCGCTGAAAACGTCGAGGATTCGGAAAACAACGTCACGCGTTTCGTTGTGCTTTCCCGCGATGAAAATTGGGCCAAACGTCAGTCGAGCGACGAAATCGTCGTCACCACCTTTGTCTTCAACGTCCGCAATATTCCGGCCGCGCTCTACAAGGCCATGGGCGGCTTCGCGACCAATGGCATCAACATGACGAAGCTCGAAAGCTACCAGCTCGGCGGCAAATTCGTGGCGACGCAGTTTTATGCCGATATTGAAGGCCATCCCGATGACGAGCCGGTGCGGCATGCGCTGGACGAGTTGCGCTTCTTCTCCGAAAAAGTTCGCATTCTCGGCGTCTACAAGGGCCATGCGATGCGTGGCAAGCTCAACCAGGGTTGAGCCTGCCGAACGCGATTATTTCGTCCATTCCACCCAATCGCGCATCAGCCGATGCGCGATGGCGCCGCCGGGAGGCGCGGAAAAGCCCTCGCCCGTTGCCGTTTCCAGCATCTTGGCGACTTCCGCCCGCGTGAACCAGCGGCAATCCTCCAGTTCGATCTCATCGCGGGCAATATCGAAAGACAGTGCCTCGGCATAACAGCCGATCATCAGCGTATGCGGCATCGGCCAGGGCTGCGACGCGTGATAGCGCACGCGACCGACTTCAACACCGGATTCCTCATGCGTTTCGCGGCGGACGGCCTGCTCGATGGTTTCGCCCGGCTCCACAAAACCGGCTAGGCACGAATACATGCCCGGTGCAAAATGCGCACCGCGGCCAAGCAGGCAAAGATCACGCTCGATATCGATCGTCATCATGATGACAACGGGATCTGTCCGGGGAAAAATCGTGTGATTGCAGGCGGCGCAGATGCGCTTGTAGCCGCCGATGCGCAGCTCCATAGTGCCGCCGCACTTACCGCAAAACCGATTTTCGGCGTTCCAGTGGGTAAGGCTGACGGCCTGGGCAACCTCGCTCAGCAATTCCTCATCGAGAAGATGGTCGCGATAAAGAGTGCGGGCGTCGGCGAGCTTGTAGTGGCTCGCGAGCTGATCCTCGGCAACGGCGACCGGCACCGCAATTCTCGGCTCGCCGGTTTCGCGATATCCGAGCAGCACGGCATTGTCGAAATCCGGCTGCAGTTCGGCCAGCTCATAGGCGGAAAACAGGGGGTCGATGACCTGTTCGTCATGCTTCAGGACAAGCCGGTTGCCCGAGAAAGCGAAAATATGGGTGCCATCGATCTTCAGCGCATCGGCGACGCACTCTTCCGACCGCTTTTCGGCGAAACGGTCGAGGGCGTTCTTGGAAAAGGCTGTCAGCAGGCTTGCTTCGGGATGGGGGGCAGTGGTTTCAAAAATTTTCATGGAAATCATCAGAGCGCGCCGGAGATTTTTTTCATCAAAGTTTCCTTTTCGCCCACGGCATAGGGCACAGGCGTTCCGTGGCCCCAGATGGGACCCGGCCAGCAGGTGTCGCCTTCATTGCGGGCGATAATGTGGACATGAAGCTGCCGGACGATATTGCCCAAAGCACCGACATTAATCTTGGTGGCTCCGGTGATTTCTTTCAAGGCAGACGCGACGAGATTGGTCTCGAATGTCAGCACGGCCTGATCAAGCGGGGTGAGATCGAATAGTTCACTGACGCCGTCTCGCTGCGGCACCAGCACCAGCCAGGGCCAGCGGTTGTCGTTTTGCAAACGCAGTTCACATAGTCCCAAACGCGTCACAAGCACGCTGTCGCGCGCCAGTCTGTCGTCCAGCCGGAATGTCTCCAAGGTGTCCTCCATGTTTGTTTTCATTGTGATAGCAGTTTTTTGAAGGCTTGGCTTGCATTTGCTTTCGATATTGCCGATATGTGGCCCCGGGAGGTTGGTGGTGGACGAGCCACTCGCCAACCGGGTCAGGTCCGGAAGGAAGCAGCCCTAACGAGCCCGGCACGGGTCGCCGTGCCAGCCTCCCACCCTTTTTTAAAAGACGTGCTCAGCTTTCGCCGGGCCAGTTCAGCGCCCCAAGACAACTGGCAAAACAAACTGGCGAGGCAATGAGCGACACCGTACCCACCACATCAAGCGAATCCCAGGTCGGGACCGGCTACCGGGTACTGGCGCGCAAATATCGCCCCAAGGATTTTTCCGATCTGATGGTCGGCCAGGAGCCGATGGTCCGCACGCTGACCAACGCGTTTGAGACCGGGCGTATCGCGCAGGCCTATATGCTGACCGGCGTTCGCGGTGTGGGAAAGACGACCACAGCCCGCATTCTCGCCCGCGCGCTGAATTACAAGACCGACACCATCGACAAGCCGACCATCGATCTGCGCATTCCCGGCGAACATTGCCAGGCGATCATGGAAGGCCGGCATGTCGACGTGATCGAGATGGACGCCGCCTCCCATACCGGTATCGACGATATTCGCGAGATCATCGAACAGGTGCGTTATCGCCCGGTTTCGGCACGCTACAAGGTCTATATCATAGACGAAGTGCACATGCTGTCGACGCAGGCCTTCAACGGTCTTCTGAAGACGTTGGAAGAGCCGCCGGAGCATGTGAAATTCATCTTCGCGACCACCGAAATCCGCAAGGTTCCGATCACCGTTCTGTCGCGGTGCCAGCGCTTTGACCTGCGTCGCATCAGCGCCGCCGATCTGGTCGGCCTGTTCACCGCCATTGCCGGCAAGGAAGGTTTCGAAGCCGATCCGCAGGCCCTTTCGATGATCGCCCGCGCGGCCGAAGGTTCCGCGCGCGATGGCCTTTCCCTGCTCGATCAGGCGATTGCTCATGGCGGCGGGCGCGTGGAGGCCGAAGCGGTGCGCGGCATGCTCGGCCTTGCCGACCGTGCACGTATCGTCGATCTTTTCCAGCATGTCGTCAAAGGCGATGTCGCCGCCGCCCTTTCAGAATTCAACGGGCAATATGAGGCGGGTGCAAACCCCGTTGTCGTATTGAACGATCTTGCCGATTTCACCCATCTCGTCACCCGCATGAAATATGTGCCTGACGCGGCGGAAGACCCCTCGCTTTCCGAGATCGAGCGCGTGCGGGGCGCGGAATTTGCCGAGACGATTGCGGTAACCGCGCTTTCGCGCATCTGGCAGATGCTGCTGAAGGGCATTCCGGAAACGGAAAACGCCTCGCGCCCGGCGGGTGCGGCCGAAATGGTGCTGATCCGGCTTTCGCACGCCGCCAATCTGCCCGCACCTGAAGATGCCGCGCGGCGCTTGCTGGAGCTTTCGAACGGTGAAGGCGGTTACGCCAATGGCGGACCTTCGGGTGGAGGCAGTGGCGGCGGTGCCCGCGCCTATTCGTCGGGACAGGCCGTGGCCGCGGGAAGACCAGTCGATCTTCCCGCCCAGCGCCAGACAACGCCGCAGACCTCCGCCGTGCTGCGCGCCGTTCCAGACAGCCGCCCGCAGGAGATGCAGGTCGCGGCAGCGAAAACCGAAGAGCGGCCGGAGCCGAAGGTTCCCGTTAATTCGGTGCAGGATATTGCCGATCTCTGCCAGAAGAACCGCGATCCCGTCATGCGGGCGAAGGTGCGCAACTTTGTGCGGTTGGTGCGGCTGGAGCCCGGCCGGCTTGATATGCGCCTCGGCGAAGGCGCGCCCGGCTCTCTGCCGGGTGAGCTTGGCGTCAAGCTCAAGGAATGGACCGGTATCCACTGGATCGTCAGCCTCAGCAAGGAACAGGGCGAGCCGACCCTTGTTGAAGCGGAAGGCAACGCCCGGGATGCCCGTCTTGTCGATGCGCGTCAGGATCCTGACGTTGCCGCCATTCTGGCGCAGTTTCCCGGCGCAAAAATCACCGACGTGCGCATCCGCGCCGCCGCACAGGATGAGGCGGAAGAAATCGCACCGCCATCGGTTGCCGAATCGAGCGAAGGCGACATCCTCCCCGGCGACGACATCGAGTTTTAAACAAAAAGAACAGGAGATTGGCACATGCGTGACATCATGGGCATGATGGGCAAGGTCAAGGAAATGCAGTCCAAGATGGAGAAGGTACAGGAAGAAATCGCTGCCCTTGAAGTCGAAGGCAGGGCTGGCGGCGGTCTCGTGACCGTCATTCTCAACGGCAAGGGCGAAATGCGCGGCCTGAAAATCGATCCTTCGCTGTTCAAGGAAGACGAGGTGGAAATCCTCGAAGACCTGATCGTGGCTGCCCACAAGGACGCCAAGGAAAAGGGCGAAGCGCAGGCGCAGGAAAAGATGGCGGGCCTGACCGCAGGCCTGCCGCTGCCGCCCGGCATGAAGTTCCCGTTCTGATATAATCCGACCGAAGAGGATGGCGTGGCACACGCCGTCCTCGCGTCAAGAGAGGGTCTAGGCGTCCAGCATCGCGCGAAACCGGCTTGCAAGCGGCGTTTCGAGATAGGCCCTGCGTTCGGCCATGTCGAGCTGCATGGGGCGGAAGCGCAGCAGAATAGTCGGTATGGCCAGTTTCGTTCCCTGATAGGGTTCGAAGGCGATGTTTTCTCCGGAGGCGAGCATTCCGCCTTTCAGCACCCGGCAATAAAAACCCGGCTGGCCCGCCTGCCGGAAGCGCGGTGCGAAGTCCGGATCGCCGATGCGGGCTGACAGGGTGGCGCAGGGAATGCGGGCGGCGGTTACCTCCAGCACGACTTCGCTGGCCGAGAACCTGTCGCCAACATGGAGTTTTGCGCTGTCGACCCCCTCCAGCACGAGGTTTTCGCCGAAAAATCCGGGTTCGACCACAAACCCCAGAGAGCGGGACCAGAAGTCGAGATCGACGGACCCCATGACGTAAATCGCCTGATCCGGCCCGCCGTGATGTTTGCGATTGCAGACAGCGTCGCTGACGATACCTTCGGCATCCACCATGACCGGGCCCTGCACGGCATGTTTGAAGATTCCCGTCTTCGCCGTCTTTCCCGGCAGGCTTTTTGCCTCGCCCCGGCATACCGCCCTGATTTTCATGGACTGCCCTTTGCGCTTCATGATTCCCGTTTCCCGATTTATGCAGTAGAAAGCGCTCATGGCAAAACGAGTCACCGGTCCCGAAATTGAAAAACTGATCCAGCTTCTGGCAAAAGTGCCGGGGCTTGGCCCTCGCTCGGCGCGGCGGGCGGCGTTGCATCTCATCAAGAAGAAGGAACAGCTTCTCGGGCCGCTGGGCCACGCCATGGGCGAGGCCTATGACAAGGTGAAGATCTGCTCCTGCTGCGGCAATGTCGATACGATCGATCCCTGCACCGTCTGCACTGACGACCGGCGCGACCAGTCGGTCATCATCGTGGTGGAGGACGTGTCGGATCTCTGGGCTCTGGAGCGGACGGGTGCGATGAACACCGCCTATCACGTGCTGGGTGGCACGCTTTCGCCGCTCGACGGCGTCGGGCCGGAGGATTTGAATATCAAGGGCCTGATCGACCGTGTCAGCGCCGGCGGTATCCGCGAGCTTATCATCGCCGTCAATGCGACGGTGGAGGGGCAGGCAACCGCCCACTACATTACCGACCGCCTTTCCGGTCTGGACATCAAGATCACCCGGCTTGCGCATGGCGTGCCGGTGGGCGGTGAACTCGATTATCTCGACGAGGGTACATTGACGGCGGCGCTTCGGGCGCGCACGACGATCTGAAGTCGCCCTCCCTCCCTCCCCGTCATTCAAAGAGGAGACCGAATGCGAAACCATTCTGCCCCGAAGGCACTGGCTGCACTTCTTTCCGTTTTTTCAGCAACGACGGCCTTGGCGCAATCGGCACCGACAGGAGCAGCGGCAGCCCGATATGACGCTGAATTTAATACCTGGCTGAAAAAGGAAATCTGGCCGGAAGCCCGCAAGGCCGGCATTTCGCAAAAGACGCTTGAAGCTACGCTCAGCGGTCTCTCCATTAGCTGGAACCTGCCCGATCTTGTCATTCCCGGCCAGAAGCCCCCGAAGGAACAGAGCCAGAGTCAGGCGGAATTCTCCTCGCCGGGCGCCTATTTCTCCGAAAAGCGGCTGCAGGGATTGGCCGGCACCGGCCGCTCGCTTGCCGCCACGCATGCGGCGACGCTGCGCAGGATCGAAGCGAAGTACGGCGTTCCCGGTGATATCGTCGTTGCGATCTGGGGCCGCGAATCCGGTTTCGGCCGGGCAAAACTGCCGCATTCCGTGGTCGATGTTCTGGCCACGAAAGCCTATATGTCGACCCGCAAAGAGATGTTCCGCGCGGAGCTGATCGATGCGCTGAAGATCGTCGAAAGCGGCGATATCGCAGCCTCGCGCATGATGGGCTCCTGGGCCGGCGCGCTCGGCCAGCCGCAATTCATGCCGTCGAGCTATCTCAAATATGCCGTGGATTTCGATGGCGACGGCCATCGCGATATCTGGAATTCCGTACCGGATGCGCTGGCATCCATAGCGAACTATCTTTCCCAGCGCGGCTGGCAGCGAAATCGCGACTGGGGTTTCGAAGTGTCGATCCCGGCCAATGTCTCCTGCGCGCAGGAAGGCCCTGATCTTGCCCGGCCGGTGGCCGACTGGGCGAAAATGGGCATTACCCGCATTTCCGGAAAAGCTTTCCCGTCCAATGACCTATCCGCCGATGGCATGATGCTGGTGCCGGCCGGACGGCACGGGCCGGAATTCGTGGTGACGCCGAATTTCTACGTCATCAAGGAATACAATAATTCCGATCTCTACGCGCTGTTCATCGGCAATCTCGCCGACCGCATCGCCCATGGGGCGGGCCCGTTCAAGGGTGAATGGGGCAATGTCGGATCGATGCTGCGCTCGGATGTTCTCGCCATGCAGAAGGCACTGGTGGCCAAGGGTTACGATGTCGGCAAGGCGGACGGGTTGGCGGGCTTTAAGACGCGCCGCTCGCTCGGGGACTGGCAGGCGAAAAACGGGCTTTCACCGACGTGTTTTCCAGATGCGACGCTGAAGACGAAGCTGAAGTAGCGGTTGCTGGCAACGTGTGAAAACCTCTCCTCCGTCATGCTCGGGCCTGTCCCGAGCATCTGCAACCGATTGATTTAACGATAGGTGTTTGGATCCTCGGGACAGGCCCGAGGATGACGGGGAGTGTGTGGGAAGGGCATCGCCACTCACTTAACCACCGCCTCTCAATGCTGATCGGTGTGGGGCTTATGAAAAATATCGTCGGTCGGCGGAATGGTCTGCCGCTCGATCATCCGGTGCACGCGTGGCCGTGTCTTGCCGCGGTGAAGCTCGAGCAGCCGGTCCCAGGCCTCAGCATCCGCCTGGGTGCGGCGGTGGTTATGGCGGACATATTCCACCCATGTCGGCACATGGTAACTTTCTGTCCAGATGTCGGGGTTTTCCAGATCGCGCATCAGGTTCCAGTTGCGGGCACCATCTCGGATGCGGATACGGCGGCGCTCGGCCATCAGCGGCAGGAATTCGCCAAGATCCTCGTCGTGAATTTCATAGTCGATCAGAATGGCGATGGGTCCGCTGCGCGGCTTGATATCCAGCCTCAGCGGCGGCTCCACGAAACGGTTGAGCGGATCGAGGTTGAGCGAAGCAAAAGCCGGCATGGCGAGCTTGAGGCCGACGACGACGCCGAGCAACATCAGCGCGCACGAACAGAGCAGCGAATAGGAAATGCCGTAATCTTCCGCCAGCTCGCCCCACAGCCAGCTACCGACCGCAATGCCACCGAAGGTGAGCGTCTGGTAGAGCGAGAGCGCCCGGCCAACCACCCAGCGCGGGGTGGAGAGCTGGACGATGGTGTTGAAGAGCGACAGCGCCAGAACCCAGCAGGCGCCGGCAACGGTCAGCACCAGCGACGTGACGATCGCACTCGTGCTCACCGCTGTTACGCCAGCGCTGAAGGCGAAGCCTAGAAATGCGACGCGCACGATCCATTCGCTGGACAGCACCTCGCGCAATCTGGCGCTGATCAGGGCACCGCCAATGGCGCCGACGCCGAATGCACCCAGCATGACGCCGTAGGTTAAGGGGCCGCCTTCGACCAGATCGCGGGCGACGATGGGCATCAAGGCAAGGATGGCGCTGGCGGAAAGGCCGAAAAGGAAGCCGCGCACCAGCACCTTGCCGATGTTGGGGACATCGCCACATAACGCATGCCGGCCGAAATGGCGGCCAGAAGCTGCTCGCGTGGCAGGGTCGAGGCATATTTGGGCGGCTGCCAGCGAAACAGGGCGTAGATCAGCGTGAAATAGCTCAGCGCATTCACGAAAAACGCGGCAGCTGCACCGGCGGCAGCGACGATGATGCCGCCGATGGCCGGACCGACGCTGCGGGTGATGTTGAAGCCGACGCTGTTCAGCGTCACGGCGGCGGGCAAATCCTCGCGCGGCACCATTTCGCCGACGGAGGCCTGCCAGGACGGATTGTTGAGCGCCGTGCCGCAGCCGATCATGAAGGTGAAGAAGAGCAGAAGCCACGGCGTGAGCCAGCCGGACCAGGCAAAAACCGTCAGCAGCACGGAGGCCGTCAGCATCAAAAGCTGCGCCGAAATCATGATGCGGCGGCGGTCGAAACTATCGGCCAGCGCGCCTGAAATCAGCGAGAACAGCATGATCGGCAAAGAGGTGGAGGCCTGTACCAGCGCTATCATGTTTTCCGAACTTGAGAGCGACGTCATCATCCATGCGGCGCCCACCGCCTGGATCAGTCCGCCGAAATTCGAGGCAAGGCTGGCGATCCAGATTCGTCTGTAAGTCAAATGCCTTAAAGGCGCGAGTGGCGATTTACGGTCAGGCACGCTCTGTCCACTTGATGCAACTGCGATTTGTCAAACGGCAACTATAGACAGTGCCGGCAATCATGCCAGCCTTTCCGACATGGTAAGGGTGAAAATGTGGCCGAGGCCCGACCGAAGCGCAAGCGCCCGCGAAAACCTTGCAATCCTGCCCCGATGGGTCTATATGACCCCTGAAATTCTTGATCGCTTGATGAAGAGTGGGGCCGCAAGGCTCCGCTCTTTTTCGTTAGGCGAACCGGAAACCACGGGCAGAAGGCCCGGTGAACATCAAAGACCGGAAGGCCAGATGGCAGACACCGCACATGAACCGCGACTGATAACCGAAACGGGCATCGACCAGCGTATCGCCGAGATCATCGAGCCTGTTTTGACGGGCATGGGATATCTCCTGGTGCGCGTGCGGCTCTCCAACCAGAACGGCATGACGCTGCAGATCATGGCCGAGCGCGAAGACGGCACCATGACCGTCGAGGACTGCGAAGCCGTCTCCATGGCGATTTCACCGGTTCTTGATGTGGAAGATCCGGTCGATAAAGCGTATCATCTCGAAGTTTCCTCGCCCGGCATCGACCGGCCGATGGTTCGCAAATCGGATTTCACCCGCTGGCAGGGTCATCTGGTGAAGGTCGAAACCTCCATTCTGGTCGAGAACCGCAAGCGGTTTCGCGGCAAGATCGTCGAGGTCAATGCGGACGGCTTCAAGCTGGAACGCGACCAGATCGCCTATGGCGAGGAGCCGACAGTCATCATTCCGTTCAGCGCGCTTTCCGATGCGAAGCTCATTCTGACGGACGATCTTATTCGTGATGCGCTGCGGGCAGACAAGGCGGCCAAGGCCGCCGCCGCAAACCAGAACGACGAAAACGAAGCAGACGAAGACTAATTCCAACGTAAAGCCCGGAAACAAGGGCGAACCCCGCAATCATGCGACTTACGGAGATAGAAAAATGGCAGTGAGTGCTAACCGGCTTGAGCTTCTGCAGATCGCCGATGCTGTGGCGCGCGAAAAGGTCATCGACCGCGAAATCGTGCTTGCCGCAATGGCCGACGCTATCCAGAAAGCCGCCCGCTCGCGCTATGGTTCGGAAACCAACATCCGCGCCGACATCAACTCCAAGACCGGCGAAATTCGCCTGCAGCGTCTTCTGGAAGTTGTCGAGGCCGCTGAGGATTATTCGACCCAGATCCCGCTGGAGCTGGCCCGCGACCGCAACCCGGACGCCAAGCTCGGCGACTTCATCGCCGATCCGCTGCCGCCGATGGATTTCGGCCGTATCGCCGCCCAGTCCGCCAAGCAGGTCATCGTGCAGAAAGTGCGCGAAGCCGAGCGTGACCGCCAGTATGACGAGTTCAAGGACCGCATCGGCGAAATCGTCAACGGCACCGTCAAGCGCGTCGAATATGGCAACGTCATCGTCGATCTCGGCCGTGGCGAAGGCATCATCCGTCGTGACGAGATGATCCCGCGGGAAAACATGCGTTACGGCGACCGTGTGCGCGCTTACGTCTACGACGTTCGCCGCGAACAGCGTGGCCCGCAGATTTTCCTGTCGCGTACCCATCCGCAGTTCATGGTGAAGCTCTTCACCATGGAAGTCCCGGAAATCTACGACGGCATCATCCAGATCAAGTCGGTTGCCCGTGACCCCGGTTCGCGCGCCAAGATCGCCGTCATCTCGAACGATAGCTCGATCGATCCGGTCGGCGCCTGCGTCGGTATGCGCGGTTCGCGCGTTCAGGCCGTCGTCGGCGAATTGCAGGGCGAAAAGATCGACATTATTCCGTGGAGCCAGGAGCCGGCTTCCTTCATCGTCAACGCCCTGCAGCCGGCGGAAGTCGCCAAGGTCGTTCTGGATGAGGAATCCGAGCGCATCGAAGTGGTGGTTCCGGACGAGCAGCTGTCGCTCGCCATCGGCCGCCGCGGCCAGAACGTGCGTCTGGCATCGCAGCTGACCGGCTGGGATATCGACATCATGACGGAGCAGGAAGAATCCGAGCGTCGCCAGAAGGAATTCAACGAGCGCACTGCCCTGTTCATGGAAGCCCTCGACGTCGATGAAATGGTCGGTCAGGTTCTGGCCTCCGAAGGCTTCGCGCAGGTCGAAGAACTGGCCTATGTCGACCTCGACGAAATTTCCTCAATCGACGGCTTCGATGAAGACACCGCCGATGAAATCCAGACCCGCGCCCGCGAATATCTGGAGCGCCTGGAAGCCGAAATGGACGCCAAGCGCAAGGAGCTCGGCGTTTCCGACGAACTTCGCCAGATCGACGGCCTGACCTCGCAGATGATGGTGGCGCTGGGTGAAGACGGCATCAAGACCATCGAGGATTTTGCCGGTTGCGCGGCGGACGACCTGGTCGGCTGGAGCGAGCGCAAGGACGGCGAGACCAAGAAGTTCGAAGGCATCTTCTCCAAGCTCGATGTTTCACGCGTCGAAGCCGAGAACATGGTGGTGCAGGCCCGTCTTCTGGCAGGCTGGATCACCGCCGAGGAGCTTGCTTCCGCAGAGGAAGCCGATCCTGAGGCTGCCGAGGAGGCGGATACCGCCGAACAGGAATGATATCGCAGGCGCATGAGCCGGATGAGTTGCCCGAAACGGATGACGACGGGCGGCTCAAGGGCGACGTCAATGGACGTATGTGCATTGTGACACGGCAAAGCGGATCGCCCGATGAGCTGATCCGCTTCGTCGCAGGGCCGGACGGCAGCGTCGTTCCGGATCTGAAACGCCAATTGCCGGGGCGCGGCTGCTGGGTGACACCCGAGCGCGCCCTGATCGAGAAAGCCATCGCGAAGAAGCTCTTCGCACGGGCGCTCAAACGCGACGTCAAGGCCGGGCCGGAGCTTCTTGCTCTTCTCGACCGGCTGATGGCGCAGCAGCTTGCAGGCATGATGAACATGGCGCGCAAGGCGGGCCAGTTCATCAGCGGCGCGATGAAAGTCGACGCCGCCGTCCGTTCGGGGAATGCGATTGCCGTGTTCCACGCGACCGATGCTGCGGCAGATGGCGTGAGAAAACTGGATCAGGCCCGCAAAGCCTGGGCGCTCGGCAGCGATGCCGGCAATGAAATTCCGTCCTTCCGGCTCTTCAGCGGCGCCGAAATGGACGAGTTGATGGGCCAGAATGCTTTTATCCATGCCTGCGCGCTTGCAGGGCAGGCGGGTGAGGGTGTAGTGAAGCGCGCAACGATGCTTGAGCAGTACCGTCTTGGCGGTCGATCTCAGGCGGAACGCGACGCTGCCCGGACAGAACAATGACGCGGTTGCCCGATATGAACGGTCGCCGCGTTCCGATGCAGCAATTGAACGACGAGACCTGATGAACGTCATCCGGTTCTCGTCCGAAGGAACGGGAACGGAATGACCGACAACAACGACGACAAGACACTTAACGCACAGCCTAAGAAGACTCTCACCCTCAAGCCGGGCGGGATGAATCAGGGCACCGTGCGGCAGGATATGGGTCGAGGTCGCACGAACGCGGTTGTCGTGGAAACACGCAAGCGCCGCCCCATGCGTCCTGAAGACGAGAAGCAGGTTCATTCGGTTGCAGCGCCCGCTCCGAAGCCGGCCGCCCCTGCCCCCGCGGCAGCACCGCGTCCGCAGGCGCCGCAGCAGCGCATCCACCAGCCCAGCGGCCAGCAGCAGCGTCCGGGTTCCTCCCAGCCGCAGCAGCGTCCCGGCTCGTCCGCACCGCAGCAGCGCCAGCCTGAGCGTCCGCGCGGCAACGTCCTGCACGACCTGTCGGCAGGCGAGATGGAAGCCCGTCGCCGCGCACTGATGGAAGCACAGGCCCGCGACGTGATCGAAGCCAAGCAGCGTGCTGAGGACGAAGCGCGCCGCAAGGTGGAAGAAGAGCGCCGCATCGCCGCCGAAAAGGAAGAAGCCGCACGCCGTGCCGTCGAAGAGGCCGCAGCCGCCAAGGTAGCAGCAAGCCAGCCCGCCGTGGAAGCAAAGCCGGAACCGGTCGATGAAAAGCCGGCTGCAGCCGCCCAGCCGGCGCCGCGCGCCGAGGCTCGTCCTCAGCCCGCCGCTGCCGCCCCTGCTCGCGCAACTCCCGAAACCGCCGCTCCGCGCGGACGCCGTACCGATGGCGACGACGAGGACGATCGCGGTGCACGCCGTGGCAACCTGCCGGTTCGTGGCAAGGTCGCCGCGCCTGCACCGGCAAAGCCCGCAGCCCGCCTGAAGACGGAAGAAGAACGCCGTCGCGGCAAGCTGACTGTCACCTCGTCCAACCTGGATGAAGACGGCACGCCGCGCGGACGCTCCATGGCATCCATGCGCCGCCGCCAGGAAAAATTCCGCCGCAGCCAGATGCAGGAGACCCGTGAAAAGGTCATGCGCGAAGTTATCCTGCCGGAAACCATCACCATTCAGGAACTGTCGCAGCGCATGTCCGAACGCGCCGTCGACGTCATCAAGTTCCTGATGAAGGAAGGCCAGATGATGAAGCCGGGCGACGTGATCGACGCCGATCTGGCGGAACTGATCGCCGTCGAATTCGGCCACACCGTCAAGCGCGTTTCCGAATCCGACGTGGAAGAAGGCATCTTCAACCAGGCAGACGACGAAGGCGAAATGCTGCCGCGCCCGCCGGTTGTCACGATCATGGGCCACGTCGACCACGGTAAGACCTCGCTGCTCGACGCCATTCGTCAGGCGAATGTGGTCGCAGGCGAAGCCGGTGGCATCACCCAGCATATCGGTGCGTATCAGGTCGAAAAGAACGGCCAGAAGATCACCTTCATCGATACCCCCGGCCACGCCGCCTTTACGGCCATGCGTGCCCGCGGTGCGCAGGCGACGGATATCGCCGTTCTGGTGGTCGCCGCTGACGACAGCGTGATGCCGCAGACGATCGAGTCCATCAATCATGCCAAGGCAGCCGGTGTTCCGATCGTCGTTGCGATCAACAAGATCGACAAGCACGAGGCAAACCCCGAAAAGGTTCGCCAGCAGCTCCTGCAGCACGAAGTCTTCGTGGAATCCATGGGCGGTGAAGTGCTTGACGTGGAAGTCTCCGCCAAGAAGCAGCTCGGTCTCGACAAACTGCTTGAAGCGATCCTGCTGCAGGCTGAAATTCTCGACCTCAAGGCAGATCCGAACCGTACCGCAGAAGGTACCGTCATCGAAGCGGAACTCGACCGCGGCCGTGGTGCCGTCGCCACAGTTCTCGTGCAGAAGGGTACGCTGAAGCCTGGTCAGATCATCGTGGCCGGCGACCAGTGGGGCCGCGTTCGCGCCCTCGTCAACGACAAGGGTGAACACGTCAAGGAAGCCGGTCCGGCCATGCCTGTCGAGGTTCTCGGTCTTTCCGGTACGCCGTCTGCCGGTGACCGTTTCGCGGTTGTCGAAAACGAAAGCCGTGCTCGCGAGATTTCCGAGTACCGCCAGCGTCTCGCACGCGACAAGGCTGTCGCACGTCAGACGGGTCAGCGCGGTTCGCTGGAACAGATGATGAGCCAGTTGCAGACTTCGGGAATGAAGGAATTCCCGCTGGTCATCAAGGCAGACGTGCAGGGTTCGGTCGAAGCCATTATCGCTTCGCTCGACAAGCTCGGCACCGACGAAGTCCGCGCTCGTATCGTTCACTCAGGCGCTGGCGCCATCACGGAATCGGATATCTCGCTTGCCGAGGCATCCAACGCCGCGATCATCGGCTTCAACGTTCGCGCCAACGCACAGGCACGTACGGCTTCCGAACGCGCCGGCATCGAGATCCGCTACTACAACATCATCTACGATCTGGTGGATGACGTGAAGGCAGCGATGTCGGGCCTGCTTTCGCCGGAGCGGCGCGAGACCTTCCTCGGCAATGCCGAAATCCTCGAGGTGTTCAACATCACCAAGGTCGGCAAAGTCGCGGGTTGCCGCGTCGTCGAAGGCAAGGTGGAACGTGGTGCGGGTGTTCGTCTGGTACGCGACAACGTCGTCATCCACGAAGGCAAGCTCAAGACCCTCAAGCGCTTCAAGGACGAAGTGGCAGAAGTGCCGGTCGGTCAGGAATGCGGTATGGCCTTCGAAAACTACGAAGACATCCGCGCCGGCGACACCATCGAGTGCTTCCGCGTCGAGCACATCACCAGAACGCTCTAAGCGTCCGGTTGAAACGTACATAAAAATCGCAATTGGGCGCCGGCAAGCCGGCGCTCGATTCTTTATAGCGCCCTCAATCACTCGAAGCGTGCAAAGGTCGCCGTAACACCAGAGCGCCGCTGGTCGTCTCAGACGCAGTCCGGACGCTCTAACACTTTGAAACTGCGCATCGCTCGCATCGAAAATCGATTTCGATTTTCGGACCTATGCGCTAGATTTGCACATACCCTCCTCGACCGAAAAGATTGAGGAGAGATGTGCAGGGGCAAAAGAAATGGCAAAAGCAACATCATCGGCTCCTTCGCAGCGTATGCTGCGCGTCGGCGAACAGGTTCGCGCGGCCGTGACGCAAATCCTGCAACGCGGCGAAGTTCGCGACGATCTTATTGAAAAGACCGTCATTTCGATCTCGGAAGTGCGTATGTCGCCCGATTTGAAGATCGCGACAGCCTACGTAACGCCGCTTGGCGTTGCCGATCACACCGGCATCATCGATGCACTCAATCGTCATGCCAAGTTCATGCGCGGCCGCCTCGGGCCCCAGCTTCGGCAGATGAAATACATGCCGGAACTGCGTTTCCGCGACGATACGAGTTTCGACAATTACCAGAAGATCGACGCACTCCTGCGGTCACCGGAGGTGCAGCGCGATCTTGGACCTTCAAACGAAAAAGACGACGAACAGAACTGAAGCATGTCCAAACCACGCAAACAGCAGAACCGCAAACCCAAGGGCCGCCCGATTTCCGGTTGGCTCATTCTCGACAAGCCGTTGGATTTCGGCTCCACCGAGGCCGTTTCCAAGATCAAATGGCTGTTCAACGCCCAGAAAGCCGGCCATGCCGGCACGCTCGATCCCCTTGCTTCCGGCATGCTGCCGATCGCGCTTGGCGACGCCACCAAGACCGTCCCCTATGTCATGGACGGCCGGAAAATCTACGAATTCACCGTGACCTGGGGTGAGCAGCGCTCGACCGACGATCTGGAAGGCGAGGTGGTCGATTCCTCTGAAGTGCGCCCGGACGAACAGGCAATCCGCGATCTTCTGCCCAATTACACTGGCGTTATCATGCAGACACCGCCGCAATTTTCCGCCATCAAGATCGCCGGCGAGCGCGCCTACGATCTGGCGCGCGACGGCGAGACGGTGGAAATTCCCGCGCGCGAGGTGGAAATCCATCGCCTGACGCTGCTTGCCTGTCCGGACGCCGATACCGCACATTTCGAAGTGGAATGCGGCAAGGGCACTTATGTGCGGGCGCTGGCGCGCGACATGGGCCGCGATCTCGGCTGTTTCGGCCATATTTCGGAACTGCGCCGCACCATGGTCGCCCCCTTCGGCGAAGACATGATGGTGCCGCTCGAAACCTTGACGGCGCTGGAAGCCGTGGAGGATCGCGACGAGCGACTGGAGGCACTGGATGCCTTCCTGATCGACACGGCCGAGGCGCTTTCCGCCCTTCCCCGCCTCATCATCAACGATGACCAAGCGCACCGGCTGAAGATGGGCAACCCCATCCTGCTGCGCGGGCGCGATGCACCGGCCAATCATCCGGAAGCCTATGCCACCGCGCATGGCAAGCTCGTCGCCATTGGCGAAATCGGCGAAGGCGAATTTCGGCCGAAGCGTGTTTTCGGCTAAGTCAAGGCTCAAGAGGCGCTGTCAATCGCCTCTTTCAATTGCACCCGGAATAGTTTATAGGCAGCGCCAGCTTGGGCTTTGCCTATGCTGCTGAATGGCCTGAGCTGGACGACATCCCGGCTTTAGGCGTCCCATTTTTCCTTAAAACAGAAAGGATCGTCCGATGTCGATTACTGCAGAGCGCAAAGCCGCCCTCATCAAGGAATATGCCACGAAGGAAGGCGACACCGGTTCGCCGGAAGTTCAGGTCGCAATCCTCACCGAGCGGATCAACAACCTGACCGGTCACTTCAAGGACCACAAGAAGGACAACCACTCCCGTCGTGGCCTTCTGACGCTGGTTTCGAGCCGTCGTTCGCTTCTCGACTATCTGAAGAAGAAGGACGAAGCCCGTTACACCAAGCTGATCGGTGCTCTCGGCATTCGCCGCTAATAACTTCTCCGGCGGGTTTCGCAACGATGCCCGCCGGTTTTTATATCCGGCCTTTGAGGCCACAGAAATTTCCGGGCGTTCGCCGCAAATGTGGCCCCGGACGATAAGGGTGACCCGGATGGGCCGGTGCCGCCTTTTTCAACCGCAGACCTGTCATGGGGCAGGATTGCCGGATGCTTCTTTGGGAAGCCTCCCGCTGTCTTGCCCGTGATTGAGTCACAGCGCTGCTTCCGCCGGTACGACGCCGGAGCGGGCAGCCACAACCAAGGACAAGATATGTTCAATCAACACTCCGTGGAAATCGAATGGGCAGGCCGCCCGCTGAAGCTCGAGACCGGCAAGGTTGCCCGTCAGGCTGACGGCGCCGTCATCGCAACCTACGGCGAGACGATGGTTCTCGCGACCGTGGTTTCCGCAAAGTCTCCGAAGCCCGGTCAGGACTTCTTTCCGCTGACCGTCAACTATCAGGAAAAGACCTACGCAGCCGGCAAGATCCCCGGCGGTTATTTCAAGCGCGAAGGCCGTCCGAGCGAAAACGAAACGCTGGTTTCGCGCCTGATCGACCGCCCGATCCGCCCGCTTTTCCCTGAGGGCTACAAGAACGACACGCAGGTTGTCGTCACCGTTATCCAGCACGATCTGGAAAACAACCCGGACATTCTGTCGATGGTCGCCACTTCGGCTGCGCTGACCCTTTCCGGCATCCCGTTCATGGGTCCGATCGGCGGCGCGCGCGTTGGCTACATCAACGGCGAATATGTTCTGAACCCGCATCTGGACGAGATGGAAGAATCCACGCTCGACCTGGTTGTCGCCGGTACGTCCGACGCCGTTCTGATGGTTGAATCCGAAGCCAAGGAACTCAACGAAGACGTCATGCTCGGCGCCGTCATGTTCGGCCACAAGGGCTTCCAGCCGGTTATCGACGCGATCATCAAGCTCGCCGAAGTTGCCGCCAAGGAACCCCGCGAATTCGAACCGGAAGATTTCTCCGCGCTCGAAAACGAAATGCTGGCGCTCGCCGAAGCCGAACTGCGCGACGCCTACAAGATCACCGAAAAGGCAGCCCGCTACGCCGCCGTCGACGCCGTAAAGGCAAAGGTGAAGGCACATTTCCTGCCGGAAGAAGGCGAAGCCAAGTACACGCCGGAAGAAATCGGCGCTGTCTTCAAGCACCTTCAGGCGAAGATCGTTCGCTGGAACGTTCTCGACACCAAGAGCCGTATCGATGGCCGCGACCTGTCGACCGTTCGTCCGATCATCTCGGAAGTCGGCCTGCTGCCGCGCACGCACGGTTCGGCACTCTTCACCCGCGGTGAAACCCAGGCAATCGTTGTTGCGACCCTCGGCACCGGCGAAGACGAGCAGTATGTCGACAGCCTCACCGGCATGTACAAGGAACGCTTCCTGCTGCACTACAACTTCCCGCCCTACTCGGTCGGCGAAACAGGCCGCATGGGTTCCCCGGGCCGTCGCGAAATCGGTCACGGCAAGCTCGCATGGCGCGCTATCCGCCCGATGCTGCCGACTGCGGAACAGTTCCCCTACACGCTACGCGTCGTTTCCGAAATCACCGAGTCCAACGGCTCCTCGTCGATGGCAACCGTTTGCGGCACCTCGCTCGCACTGATGGACGCCGGCGTTCCGCTGGCCAAGCCGGTTGCCGGTATCGCCATGGGCCTCATCCTTGAAGGCGAGCGCTTTGCGGTTCTCTCCGACATCCTCGGTGACGAAGATCACCTCGGCGACATGGACTTCAAGGTTGCGGGTACGGCCGACGGCATCACCTCGCTGCAGATGGACATCAAGATCGCCGGTATCACCGAAGAGATCATGAAGATCGCTCTGGAGCAGGCTCAGGGTGGCCGCAAGCACATCCTCGGCGAAATGGCCAATGCCATCACCGAGAGCCGCAGCCAGCTCGGCGAATTTGCACCGCGCATCGAAGTGATGAACATTCCGGTCGACAAGATCCGTGAAGTCATCGGTTCCGGCGGCAAGGTCATTCGCGAAATCGTTGAAAAGACCGGCGCAAAGATCAACATCGAAGACGACGGCACCGTCAAGATCGCTTCTTCTTCCGGCAAGGAAATCGAAGCGGCCCGCAAGTGGATCCACTCCATCGTTGCGGAACCGGAAGTCGGCCAGATCTACGAAGGCACGGTTGTGAAGACCGCTGACTTCGGCGCTTTCGTCAACTTCTTCGGCGCCCGTGACGGCCTCGTCCACATCTCGCAGCTCGCTTCCGAGCGTGTCGCCAAGACCTCTGACGTCGTCAAGGAAGGCGACAAGGTCTGGGTCAAGCTGATGGGCTTCGACGAGCGTGGCAAGGTTCGCCTGTCCATGAAGGTTGTCGACCAGGCAACCGGCAAGGAAGTCGCTGCCGACAAGAAGAAGGAAGACGGCGAAGCCGCTGCCGAATAAGGCCGCGCCGCCAGACCCTATCGAGGCGCGGGTTTTGCCCGCGCCTTTTTTTCGTTTTGTTATCGTTTGCTTTTTCGGGAAAACCGGTTTCCACTTTTCCCTGACAAACTCCATCCTACCTCGAGGACGCTCCCATGAGCCGTGACGCCGTGAAAACCCTTTTCCATCCCTTCGCCTCGGACATGCTTTCCATGCCGAAACAGGGAGAACGCGTTCTGTTTCTGGGAGCGGAAGCCGGTCCCCGGCTGGATGGTTTTGACGCGGAGATCGTCGCGGTTCAACATCTGCGGCCGCTTTATCGTGCTCTGCAGGCTCAGGGCGCGGAGGTGACACCGGATATTTCGGGTGAAGATTACGACGCGGCGTTGCTGCTTTGCGGCAAACATCGCGGCGAGAATGAAAACCGCGTCGCCGAAGCGCTTTCACGCGTGAAGGCCGGAGGCCTGATCGTCGCGGCCGGATCGAAGGAAGACGGTATCGTGACGCTGCGCAAGACGCTGGCAAAGCTTGGCATCGAGGTGGAATCGACGCCGAAGTATCACGGCGTCGCTCTCTGGTTCAAACAGCCGGACGATATTGCATCTGCCGTGTCGAAGCTCGCCCAGAAGCCGGTGACGGTCGAAGGCCGCTTCACCGCCCTGCCCGGCATGTTCTCCCATGACCGCGTGGATGACGGCTCGGAACTGCTCGCATCGCGCCTGCCCACAGATTTTGATGGCAATGCCGCCGATTTCGGTGCGGGCTGGGGTTATCTCTCCGTCATGCTGGCCGAGAAATCGCCGCGCACGGCCCGTATCGATCTGTTCGAGGCGGACTGGAATGCGCTGGAATTCGCCAAGACCAATCTTCTCGAAAACAATCCGAGGCTGACGGCGCGCTTCTTCTGGCAGGATCTGGCAAACGAACCGCCGAAGGAAAAATACGACCTCATCATCATGAACCCGCCTTTCCATGCGGCGGGACAGGCAGCAGAACCTGCCCTCGGCCAGGCCTTCATCAAGGCAGCCGCCGGCGCGCTGCGCAGCGGCGGCAAGCTGCTGATGGTCGCCAATCGCGGCATGCCCTATGAGCCGGTGCTCGCGGCGGAATTCCGCACCAGCACTGAGGTGTGCCGTAATGCCCGCTTCAAGATTCTGAGCGCCCAGAAATAATCAACTCGGCAAAATAATCAGCTCAGCAGCCATGCCCACAGCGACACGGAAAGAACGCCGGTCGCCGTGGAAATGCTGATGGTGGAGGCCGCAACGCTGTGGCCGATGCCAAAGCGGTTGGCGATCAGCCAGGCATTCACGCCCGTCGGCACGGAAGATGTGAGCACAAGCGCTGCCGTCCATTCCCGGCTGAGACCGAGAAAGTGACCCATGGCCCAGACACAGGCCGGGAAAAACAGCAGCTTGAATACCGTCATGGTGACGGCAATGCCGAGATTGCCGCGAATGGTGTATTTCGTCAGCGCCATGCCGAGCGAGATAAGCGCCGCCGGCCCCGCCATGGAGGCGATCTGATCGACCACGGTTTTCAGGATGGGCGTCAGCGCCACGCCGGAAACATTGGTCGAAAGCCCGATGAACAGGCCGATCACCAAAGGATTGGTGATGAGGTTGCGGCCCACCTGCTTGAAGACCGCCGCCATGCTTCGCTTTTCCCCGCCGACCGCCTTGTGCGTGGCGTTTTCCATCAGGATCGTGCCGGCGATCATCATCACCGGCAGGTGGATGGCCAGCAGAATGGAGAGAGCCACCAGCCCCTCATCCCCGACGGAGCGCCCGACCAGCGGCAGGCCGATGAAGATATTGTTCGCAAATGCCGAGGAAATGCCGGCAATGACGGCGATGCGGACATCCTGCTTGAAGACATAACGGGTGACGATATGCCCGATCGTCCAGGTGACGGCCACGCCGGCGAAATAGGTGATCCAGAGCCGGAAGGGCGAAGCACCGTGAAAGTTCGCTTCCGCAAGTGTGCGGAAGATCAAGGTCGGCACGGCGATCTTGAACACGAAATCGCTGAGGATATCGCCGGCATCGGCCCTGAACAGACCGGCCTTGACGGTGAGCCAGCCGATCAGGATGAGAATGAAAATCGGGGCGACATTCACGGCAACGGCAGACATGGAGGGAAAGCTTTCGCGGCTTTTGCGGGAGATACTCCGCTTTAGAGCCTTTTCCACGGGAATGGAATCGCGAAAACGCTCCCACTGTTTGTTTTCGCCAAATGGCGCCCAAGAAGGAGAAGGCCAGTGAGCCGCTTCGGGCAGAAAGCTCATCTCGGCCTGTAAAATCCGCAAGGCCGAGCGTTGCCCAAAAGAAAAAGCGGGGTCTCCCCCGCCTTTTATGTCCGTTATATGCCGCCAGTACATCCGTGGCGGAGATAACGGTTGAGCCAGAAGACCATCATGTCTTCCATTCCGGTATGCATTCACACACCTTTTGCTCTGACAAATGAAATAGCTTAACCACATTACAGGCAGATGACGCGTTTTCGCTCCTCGCGGAGAACCGCATATTTTCTGTTTGGGCTTTTCTTGCCGCCAGAAATGTTTAAGACCTTTCGAAAAATACGCACACCGTGCGAAACGGATAGGGCCTATGACGAAATTCGACGTACTGACTGTCGGCAATGCCATCGTCGACATCATTTCCCGCTGCGACGATCGCTTTCTCAACGACAATGCCATTACCAAAGGCGCGATGAACCTCATCGACGCGGAACGGGCCGAGTTGCTTTACTCGCTGATGGGACCGGCTCTCGAAGCCTCCGGCGGCAGCGCTGGCAACACGGCGGCAGGCGTGGCCAATTTCGGCGGCAAGGCCGCCTATTTCGGCAAGGTGGCCGAAGACCAGCTCGGCGAAATCTTCCAGCACGATATTCGCGCGCAGGGCGTCTATTTCGAAACCAAGCCGGAAGGCACTTTCCCGCCGACTGCGCGTTCGATGATCTTCGTAACCGAAGATGGCGAGCGTTCCATGAATACCTATCTCGGCGCCTGTGTCGATCTCGGCCCGGAAGACGTGGAAGATGACGTCGTGGCGCAGACCAAGGTCACCTATTTCGAAGGTTACCTTTGGGACCCGCCGCGCGCCAAGGACGCCATTCGCGAATGCGCCCGCATTGCCCATGAAAACGGCCGCGAAGTCTCCATGACGCTTTCCGATAGCTTCTGCGTCGGCCGCTATCGCGACGAATTCCTCGACCTGATGCGTTCCGGTACTGTGGACATTGTTTTCGCCAATAAGCAGGAAGCGCTTTCGCTTTACGAAACCGACGATTTCGAGCTTGCGCTGACCAAAATCGCCGCCGACTGCAAGATCGCAGCTGTGACGATGAGTGAAGAAGGCGCCGTCATCCTGCGCGGCACGGAACGTGTGAAGGTCGAAGCCTATCCGGTGCACGACGTGGTCGACACGACGGGCGCCGGCGATCTTTTCGCTGCGGGCTTCCTGTTCGGTTATACGCAGGACCGGTCGCTCGAAGATTGCGGCAAGCTCGGCTGCCTTGCGGCTGCCGCCGTCATTCAGCAGGTCGGGCCGCGCCCGATGTCATCGCTCAAGGCGCTTGGCGAGAAGCACGGCCTTATTTAAAGGCTTCACCGGGGTAAGCACCCCAGATTTCGCCCTGCGAAACCCAGCCCGAGGCCTGACCGGCCTCGGCGCGGCACCAGTCGCCATTGCATTCGCCGATGCGGAAGACGACGCCCGGTTCAAGCCGCGCCACGACGGAAGCGCCCGACTGCGCCTCGCGGCGCATGTTCACATAAACTTCCTTGCCCTTGCCACGCATCCACGGAGCCGCAACAGCCGTGCGCTCACCGGAAAGCAGAGCCTGGTTGACCCAGCCTTCCGTCCCGTCGGCATCGCGGATGCGCCGCCAGTTTTCATATTCCTGAATGATTTCCACCGGCATTCCCGATTTCAGATACATCCATGACACGGCATAATCCGTGCTCGGCCCGATGCGCATGTTGACGCGCTTGGATTTCAGGCTGACAAAACGCGGCAGCGGCAAGCCGCTTGCGCCTTTGGCGGCACCCTGCGCCATGGCGTCGGTTGCCGCACCGAGGAGGCCCAAAGACAATGCAATGCAAACGATAGAAACCACACTGCGCATGCCCATTTCCGTTTCCCGCCTTCTGCAAACCGGATGATATTTAAGGAGGCTCGCTTCCACATGCCTCAAGCTTCAGCGAGTTTTATTTGTCTTCGCCGGTGGGTCTGGTAGAAACGCCCTGATTGAAAGAAATTATCGCTCTTTCTGGTTAATGACTTCTGAACAAGGCAGCGGCAAACGATGACCCACAAGAAGAGACCGACAGTCTATATCACCCGCAAATTGCCTGACGTCGTCGAAACCAGAATGCGCGAACTCTTCGATGCCGAACTGAATATCGACGATACACAGCGAAGCGAAGACGAGCTTGTGGCCGCCTTGCAGCGGGTCGACGTTCTGGTACCCACCGTCACCGACCGCATCACCGCCGCGATGATCGAGCAGGCCGGACCGCAGCTGAAGCTGATCGCGAGCTTTTCCAACGGTATCGACCATGTGGATGTGGATGCGGCCGCCCGAAAGGGCATTACCGTCACCAATACGCCCAACGTGCTAACCGAAGATACCGCCGACATTACCATGGCGCTGGCGCTTGCCGTGCCGCGCCGCATGATCGAAGGCACACGGGTGCTCGCCAATGGCGCGGACGAATGGCTGGGCTGGTCGCCGACATGGATGCTGGGACGGCGCATTTCCGGCAAGCGCATCGGCATTGTCGGCATGGGCCGCATCGGAACGGCGGTGGCGCGACGCGCCAAGGCCTTCGGGCTTTCCATTCATTATCACAACCGCAAACGCGTCAATCCGGCCACCGAGACGGAGCTTGAGGCAACCTACTGGGACAGTCTCGACCAGATGCTGGCGCGGGTGGATATCGTCTCCGTCAATTGCCCCTCGACGCCCGCAACCTATCACCTGATTTCGGCGCGGCGGCTGGCGCTGATGCAGCCAACCAGTTACATCGTGAATACCGCACGCGGCGATATCATCGATGAGGCGGCCATGATCCAGTGCCTGCGCGAAGGCAAGATCGCCGGCGCCGGTCTCGATGTCTATGAGAATGAGCCCGCGGTGAATCCCAAGCTCATCAAGCTCGCCAAGGAAGGCAAGGTCGTGCTGCTTCCGCATATGGGCTCTGCGACGATCGAAGGCCGTATCGAAATGGGTGACAAGGTCATCATCAACATCCGCACGCTGTTCGACGGCCACCGTCCGCCGAACCGGGTGCTGCCGGGGCGGAACTGAGCCGGTTCGGGCCGCCATCTTTCGATCATGGGGAGGGAGAATTCAATGGGTATCCGGGCGAAGTTCTTGGCGCTGATCTCCGTTCTGCTCATGCTGGTCGGCGGTCCGGCCTGGGCCGCTTCACCTTCCCCTGAAGAGACTGCGGAACTCTATTATCGCGCCTGGCTGAATTTTGATCGCGCCAGCATGTCTCGTTTGAACAGGGAATGGGGGGCTTCGGACGGCGGCCCGCGCTACACCGATATGGAACTGGTTACGGACCCGGTCGCGTGGCAGCGCAAGAACAGGGGCATGCATTCACCCAAGGGGACGACGAACGAACAATCGGAGCAGTTCGCAAGGCTCTGGGTGGCAAGTACCGAGCGGGTGCGTTGTAAGGCGGAGCCTGCGCGTCTCGGTGCACAAACGCCCACGGGTGTTGTTGTGGCGCGAATCAAGATGAACTGCTCTCTGCCGGATGTCGCGCCAGCTTTCCAGCGACTGAAGGCCAGCGCAAATGCGAATGAGACAGGCGATAGAACGCGCATGCCGTCCACAAGACTGATGAAGCAGATGGTGGAAGCCACGAAGGCGGCTCCTCTCACCCACAAGGTCAGCACGGAAATCCAGCTCTTCAGCGGGCCTGACAAAGCTGTGTGGCGGGTCGGGTCGGCAGAAAACCAGCCGCAGACCGGCATTGACCGCGTCTCCTCCGTTTTTCTCTCCCAGATGGTTCAATCCGGCCTTTTGCAATAGGCTCTGCGATGGCGAAGGACACAGTGGGGTCGGCTGAAGGCAATTTTAGCCGAGGAACTTGGTCATCTCGATCGAGGTCGCGCGCTCGTAACCGGCATGGGCGTTTTCAGCGGTCTTGACGAAACCCCAGGCGGCGAATCTGGTGTGATTGGCGATGAGCTCGATGCGGGTTTCCAGCCGCAGCGCCGGCAGCGCCAGTTCGCGGGCCAGCGCTTCGGATTGCTGCACAAGCATCCGGCCGATGCCCTTTCCCTGTGTTTTCGGCGAAACGCATAATTTGCCGATATAAAGACAGGTCGGCTCCGGCCTGCAAAACAGGCAGCCCAGCAGTTCATCGTCGTTCAGTGCAACGAAAGCGATCTCAACCCTCGCCTTCTCGGCAAGGTTTTCCAGCGTCAGGCGATGAGCCGACGACGGCGGATCGATGACGCCATCCATATAAGCGAAGGAGGACATGATGAGCGCCAGCAATTCCTGCCAGCGATCGAACTCCTCCCCGATCCTGACGATTTCCATCATGGTTTTTTTCCCGCTGACCGCCGCTTGTATCGCACGGTTTCGAAACGGGCCGAGAGGGCGTCATAGAGGAGCAGGCGGCCGATCAGCGGCTCGCCTGCACCGGTGATAACCTTGATCGCCTCCATGGCCATAAGCGTGCCTATAACCCCGGTCAGCGCGCCGACAATGCCTGTTTCAGCGCAATTGGGAATGAGGCCCTGCGGCGGCGGTTCCGGAAAAAGATCGCGATAGCCGGGCAGCAGAGCACCCTCGGCATTCGTCTCATAGGGTTTCAGCACCGTCACCGAACCATCAAAACGGCCGACAGCTCCCGTTACCAACGGTCTTTTCGCAGACTCCGCCGCATCGGCGGCGGTATAACGCGTATCGAAATTGTCCGAGCCGTCGATCAGGAGATCGAAGGATGGCAAGTGGTCATGCGCCCAGACCTGCGAAAAGCGCTCTTCATAAACAAGCGTGCGGACATGCGGATTGAGCCGGGCGATGGCCTTGCGCGCGCTCTCCGTCTTCAGCTCCCCAATCGTACCGGTATCGTGGATCACCTGTCGCTGCAGATTGGACAGGGAAACCACATCGTCATCGATCATGCCGAGCGTGCCGACACCGGCGGCGGCAAGATAATGCAGGACAGGAGCGCCGAGACCGCCGGCCCCGATGACCAGCACACGCGCCGCCTTCAGCCGCTGCTGGCCCACGCCGCCGATTTCCGGCAACAGGATATGGCGCTTGTAGCGTTCGATTTCTTCCGGGCTCAGCGGGTCCATGTCGCCCTCCATCTTTTAGCCGTCATGCAGTGATGCTCCCATGGGATACATTGAAGAATTGCGCCCTGTCGCCAAGGGCGGAGAACATCGCCGTATCCGTTCCGGTCATAAAACTCTGGCCGCCAAGCGCATGAATGAGATCGAACAGAGCCGCCCGCCTCCCCTCATCCAGATGGGCGGCGATTTCGTCCAGCAGCAGAACCGGCGCATGGCCAGTCATATTGGCAGTCAGCTGCGCATGCGCAAGCACCAGCCCCACCAGCAGCGCCTTCTGTTCCCCGGTTGAACAGCGTTCGGCCTCCATGTCCTTTTCCGCATGGCGCACGAAGAGATCGACGCGGTGCGGCCCATCCAGTGTGCGGCCGGCAGCGGCGTCACGATACCGGCCATCGCGCAACATAAGCCTGTATTCATCCTCCAGATCGACGGCGGGACGATTGAGCCCATCGTCCATGAAACCGGAGAGAGAAAGCGCCGCCGAGGGAAAAGCGGCATTGCCCGCCCGCCCCTCGATGAGGCTCTTCAAGAGGCCGAGCATCTCATAACGCGCGACCGCCATTGAGATGCCGAGTTCGGCCATCTGTTTTTCGATACCGTCCAGCCAGACCGGATCGAAGCGGCCTTCGGAAAGCAGGCGGTTGCGGCCACGCATGGCCTTTTCGAAATCGCTTGCCCGCCTTCCATGGGCAGGATCGAGCGACAACACCAGCCGGTCGAGGAAACGCCGGCGGTCCGAGGACGAGCCGGTAAAGAGACCGTCCATCGCGGGCGTCAGCCACAATACCCGCAGATGGTCGGTCAGTTCATCGACGGATTTCACCGGCGTCCCGTTCAGTCTCAGACGACGCGACACCACCTCGCCATCGCCTTCAATTCCCGTACCGATGGCGACTTCGCCATCCATGCCCTCGACATCGGCGAAGATCGAGAAACCGGTGGCTTCGGCCCCTACCCGCGTCACGTCAGACAGGGTGGCGCGGCGAAGGCCCCTTCCGGGTGAGAGAAAGGAGACGGCCTCCAGAAGATTGGTTTTGCCGGAACCGTTGTCGCCCGTCAGCACAACATGGCGGTCATCGAGCGTGAGCGCAGCCGCCGCATAATTGCGGAAGTCCGTGAGTTTCAGCCGTAAAAGCGACACCTTGTTCGTCATGTGTACGGCCTAAAACGAAGATGGACGGATAGCAAGGTGGGGAACGTCCGCCCGCACCGAAGACAGCCGCTAGTGTGCAATTCATTCTTCAGTAGCAACTTTTTTAGTCGCCGGTTATTTATGAGCCGGTCCTCATCACCGGTAGCCCATTCATGCGCCTGATCTTGTCTCTCTTTCTCACTCTCGGTCTTCTCTCCTCCTGCGCAGGCCGACCGGGGGCGGATGTGCTGGAGGCCGTCAACACCAGGACCCGCGACACGAAAATCGTCACCGCCTTCGTGGCGAGCACGCGGGAGAAAAACACGGACGCAAAAAAGGGCTTCGGCACGGCGCGGGCAATGGAGCCAAACTACGCCAGTTTCGATATTTCCATTCCGCCCACCCATAAAAGCGGGAAAATCGAATGGGCCAGTGGCAAGCCGGACCCGAACAAGGATTTCGTCGTCACCAGGGCCGATATGCTGACGAAGACGCGCTTCAATGCCGATCTTGGCGACATAGCCCGCTCCGGCAAGCAGATCGCACTTTTTGTACACGGCTATAATTACAGCTATCAGGAAGCCCTGTTCCGCGCGGCGCAGATGGCGGCGGATGCCAATATGAACGGCGTGCCACTGGTCTTTTCCTGGCCGTCGCAGGCCTCTGTCGCCGGCTATGTGGCCGACAAGGAGTCCGCGACCTTTTCACGCGATGCGCTCGCCGCAATGTTGATCGATCTCACCCGGCAGACCTCGAAGAAGAGCGTCGTCGTGTTCGGGCACAGCATGGGCGGCTGGCTGGTCATGGAGGCGCTGCGGCAATTGCGCTTCCAGGGCAGGAACGATGTCATCGCCAAGCTGCAGGTGGTGCTGGCTGCGCCCGATATCGACGCCGATGTGTTCCGCAAGCAGATCGAGGTTGTCGGGCGGCTCAACCCACCGCTCACTGTTTTCGTCTCCAAGGACGACCGCGCGCTCAAAGCCTCTTCCATCCTCGGTGCCGACGTCACCCGTATCGGCGCGCTGGATGTCACCGACCGCCAAGTGCAGGAAGCCGCCCTCAAGGAGGGTGTGCAATTCGTCGACATCTCCAATCTGAAGGCATCAGACCCGCTCAACCACGACCGCTATGCGGCGCTTGCCTCCATGGTGCCGCAACTTGAGGCAAGCAGGCGCGGGGGTGACATCAACAGTGCCGGAGCCTTTGTTTTCGATGCGATCGGCGCCACCGTCGCCAGCCCCTTCCGCCTTGCGAGCCAGGTGGTGAACCCGCAATAGCTTTTGCGGGTCCTGCCGACAAACCGGTTTCAGAAATCCCAGTCTTCGTCTTCAGTCGCAACCGCCTTGCCGATGACATAGGACGAGCCGGAACCGGAAAAGAAGTCGTGGTTCTCGTCGGCATTGGGCGAGAGCGCCGAGAGGATCGCGGGGTTGACCCGGCAGGCCTCGGCCGGAAACAGCGCCTCATAACCCAGATTCATCAGGGCCTTGTTGGCGTTGTAATGCAGGAACTGCTTGACGTCCTCCGTCAGGCCCACGCCGTCATAGAGGTCTTCGGTATATTTCGCTTCGTTGTCGTAAAGTTCGAGCAGGAGATCGAAGGCGAAATCCTTGATCTCCTGTCTCTGCGTTTCGCCGAGACGCTCCAGCGCCCGCTGGAACTTGTAGCCGATATAATAACCATGCACGGCCTCATCGCGAATGATGAGGCGGATCAAATCCGCCGTGTTGGTGAGCTTGGCGCGGCTTGACCAGAACATCGGCAGGTAAAAGCCGGAATAGAACAGGAAACTTTCCAGAAACACGCTGGCGATTTTTTTCTTCAGCGGATCGCCGCTGTCATATTCCCGCATGATGAGCGCGGATTTACGCTGCAGAAACTCGTTTTCTTCCGACCAGCGATAGGCGTCGTCAACGTCAGGGGTGAGGCACAGCGTCGAGAAGATCGACGAATAGGAGCGGGCGTGCACGGCCTCCATGAAGGAAATGTTGGAAAGCACCGCCTCCTCATGCGGCGTTGCCGAATCCGCCATCAGGCGCACGGCGCCGACACCGTTCTGGATGGTGTCGAGCAATGTCAGGCCGGTGAAGACACGGATCGTCAGTTTCTGTTCTTCCGGCTTCAGCGTTCCCCACGAGGGGATATCGTTGGAGAGCGGCACCTTTTCCGGCAGCCAGAAATTCGAGGTCAGGCGGTTCCAGACTTCGAGGTCCTTGTCGTCCTCGATGCGGTTCCAGTTGACCGCGCGGATGCGGGACGCGGGTTTTACGGCAATGTTCATTGTCTTGTCCCTCAATTCAGAGCGTGCAGGAAACGCAGCCCTGAACCTGCGTGCCTTCCAGCGCCATCTGGCGCAAACGGATGTAGTAGATGGTCTTGATGCCCTTCTTCCACGCGTAGATCTGCGCGCGGTTGATATCACGCGTCGTCGCCGTATCGCGGAAGAACAGCGTCAGCGACAGGCCCTGATCGACATGCTGGGTAGCCGCCGCATAGGTGTCGATGATCTTTTCCGGGCCGATCTCGTAGGCATCCTGATAATATTCAAGATTATCATTGGAGAGATAGGAAGCCGGGTAATAAACGCGGCCGATCTTGCCCTCTTTGCGGATTTCGATCTTCGAGACGATCGGATGAATGGAGGAGGTGGAGTGATTGATATAGGAGATCGAGCCGGTGGGCGGCACAGCCTGAAGGTTCTGATTGTAGAGACCTGACGCCATGACGTCCTGCTTCAAAGCCTTCCAGTCCTCCTGCGTCGGAATGGCGATACCGGCTTTCTCAAACAGCGCCTTCACCTTTTCTGTCGCAGGCAGCCATTCCCGGTCGGTATATTTGTCGAAATAGTCGCCGGAAGCGTATTTGGAGTTCTCAAAGCCCTTGAAGCTCTGGCCCCGTTCCACGGCCAGCCGGTTGCTGGCGTGGATGGCGTGATAGGTCACGGTGTAGAAATAGATATTGGTGAAATCGACGCCTTCTTCGGAACCGTAAAAGATGCGTTCGCGCGCCAGATAACCGTGCAGATTCATCTGGCCCAGCCCGATGGCGTGGCTGGCATCATTGCCCTTTTCCACCGAAGGAACGGAGGAGATGTGGCTCATGTCCGATACCGCCGTCAGCGCCCGGATGGAGGTCTCGATGGTCTTGCCGAAATCGGCCGAATCCATCGCCGAAGCAATGTTAAGTGAGCCGAGATTGCAGGAAATATCCTTGCCCATATGGCTATAGGACAGATCGGCGTTGAACTCGCTCGCTTCGCTGACCTGCAGGATTTCCGAGCAGAGATTGCTCATGCTGATACGACCGGCAACCGGATTGGCGCGGTTCACCGTATCTTCGAACATGATATAGGGGTAACCGCTCTCGAACTGGATTTCGGCGATGACCTGAAAGAATTCGCGCGCCTTGATCTTCTTCTTGCGGATGCGGCTATCGGCAACCATTTCCTGGTATTTTTCGGTGACCGAAATTTCGGTCAACGGCACGCCATAGACACGCTCCACATCATAGGGCGAGAACAGGTACATATCCTCATTGTTCCTGGCGAGCTCGAAGGTAATGTCAGGGATCACCACGCCGAGCGACAGGGTCTTGATGCGGATTTTCTCGTCGGCGTTTTCGCGCTTGGTATCGAGGAAGCGCATGATATCCGGGTGGTGGGCATGCAGATAGACCGCGCCGGCACCCTGGCGCGCGCCAAGCTGGTTGGCATAGGAAAAACTGTCCTCCAGCAGCTTCATGACGGGAATAACGCCGGACGACTGGTTTTCGATCTGTTTGATCGGCGCTCCGAATTCGCGAATATTGGTCAGGGACAGCGCCACGCCGCCACCGCGCTTGGAAAGCTGCAACGCCGAATTGATGGAGCGGCCGATGCTTTCCATATTGTCTTCCACACGCAGCAGAAAACACGAAACCAGTTCACCACGGCTCTTTTTGCCGGCGTTGAGGAATGTCGGCGTTGCCGGCTGGAAGCGGCCTGAAATGATTTCATCGACCAGATCGCGGGCAAGCTGCTCATCGCCACGCGCAAGGGCCAGCGCCACCATGCAGACGCGATCCTCGTAACGCTCCAGATAACGTTTTCCGTCGAAGGTCTTCAGCGTGTAGGAGGTGTAATATTTGAAAGCGCCGAGAAAGGTCGGGAAGCGGAACTTCCGGGCATAGGCCTCGTCATAGAGGTCGCGGACGAAATTGAAGGAATACTGGTCCAGCACTTCCTGTTCGTAATATCCCTCCGTCACCAGATAATCGAGCTTTTCCCTGAGGTTATGAAAAAAGACGGTATTCTGGTTGACGTGCTGGAGGAAATATTGCCGGGCGGCCAGGCGATCCTTGTCTAGCTGGATCTTTCCGTTCTCGTCGTAAAGGTTCAGCATCGCGTTCAGCGCGTGGTAGTCCAGAGCCGCATCGAGCGGTTTCTGGGATGCGGCTGCCGGCTGTTTGGCGTCCTTGCGCATGGCGCTCGAGGTCAGCGTGTCCAAAATCGTTCCAATCCATGTTTGACGTTGGCGACATCTTCCTCCGTGCCGAGAAGCTCGAAGCGATAGAGAAACGGCACCGCACATTTGCGCGAGACGATATCTCCGGCGGATGCGAAAGCTGCGCCAAAATTCGTGTTTCCCGCCGCGATGACGCCGCGAATGAGATTTCGGTTGGAGGGCTCGTTCAAAAACCGGATGACCGGTTTCGGCACGGCCCCTTTGGTGCCGCCGCCCCCATAGGTGGGGGTGACCAGCACATAGGGCTCAGACACATGGGGAACATCTTCCTCAACGCCAAGCGGCAGGCGAAACAGACGCCGTCCCAGTTTCAGAAGGAAACGATGGGTGTTTTCAGAGCGGCTGGAATAATAGACGATCAGGCCCATCGCCCCGCCGCCTCAGCTGATCGAGCCGATCATATCCGGCCGGAAACCCGCCCAATGGCGCTCACCGGCAACCACCACGGGAACCTGCATGTAACCGAGACCGCGGACGTGATCGAGCGCATCCGTATCTTCGGAAATATCGATGATCTCATAGGGGACACCGATGCGGTCGAGCGCACGATAGGTGGCGGTGCATTGGACGCAGGCGGGCTTGCTGTAAACGGTGACGGTCATGATTTCCTCTCTCGAAGCCGGTTTCGGACACGGCTCAACATTGCCGATTGCAATCGCAATCGGGCGGCGATGGATCTGTCATTAGGGTGGGCGTGCGCGGCTTTTAGCCGCGTAAAATCACTCTCTACGCCGACGAGCGCAGCAACTCAAACAAATGCACTGGCATGACTTCACCCCGAAGCTTGTTCTGGAGGGGGCAGAAAAGGGCGCACGCAAATCATTTGCGTCATACACCTTCCTCCGGACACCCCGCCCGTGGACGTTTGCGCTCAAGGCAGGTCTCCTGACTTGCGGGTCACAACATCTATTCCGGCCTTCCCGGAGCTTTCAGCTCCAGTGACCCAAATCGGAACGATGCTCACCGCTTACAGTTGCGGGGGCAGTTTCGGCCTTGCTCCACCATGATGGCGTTACGCACCGAATTCCCGTCTTAGCTCCCGACCCTTGCGAATCGGAAGAACCTCGAACACCACATATAGTATATGAGGAAATTTTCGCGTCAATAAATAGACACACAAAAGCCCCACCCTGTGGATCAAAAAGATTCAACACATGGTCAACAAAGGCTTAACGGCACATGCGTGCCGCCGCTCAAACAGAGAAAAGCGTTAATCTATTCCCAGATATCGACGTGAATATCCGCGGGACGAGCGTTTTCGATCACCCTTTTTCCGTTCGGAAGATCGTTTTCGAAAAGTTTGGCGTGGATCTCAGCCTCGTCGAGACCATAGCCCTGCCACCTCTTCCGCAGCCTCTCCTCAAGCACCGCGACGGACGGCCCTACAAAAATGGTGAGGTCGAAGCTTTTGGAAAGAGTTGTCCACGGCGCCTCGTCCAGCAGCAGATAATTGCCTTCAGCGAGGATAAAGCGTGTTTCCGGCGCAATCGTCCGGGCGGACGCTATGGCGATTTCACGGGAGCGGTCGAAAACCGGAACAAGCACCTCCTGCCCACCCTTGCGGACGGCGGAGACGATATCGAGGAAACCGCGCACGTCGAAAGTTTCCGGTGCGCCTTTTCGCGGCAGCAGCCCCCGTTCTTCAAGGATGCCATTGTCCATATGGAAGCCATCCATGGGCAGGACGGCGGCCGTTTCGCCTCGTGCCAACAAAGCATTACAAAGGGCATCCGCCAGCGTGGATTTGCCGGCCCCAGGGGGGCCGGCAATAGCGACGATAAAACGGGATTTACCTTCTGCCCGCCGAAGGACATCCTCGGCGATCGTTTCAAGCTTCAGCGTCATGCGGCAAGCGTTTCCTTCGGCGCTTCCTTGGCACCCGTCATGAAGGCGACGGCGTCGGACATGGAATAGTCCTTCGGATTGATGACGCACAGACGCTTGCCAAGCCGATGGATATGAATGCGATCCGCGACCTCGAAGACATGCGGCATGTTATGCGAGATGAGAACGATCGGCAGGCCGCGCGAACGCACATCCAGAATAAGCTCCAGAACACGCCGGCTTTCCTTGACGCCAAGCGCCGCCGTCGGCTCGTCGAGGATAACGACTTTGGAGCCGAAGGCTGCCGCACGCGCCACCGCCACACCCTGACGCTGGCCGCCGGAGAGGGTTTCCACCGCCTGATTGATGTTCTGAATCGTCATCAGGCCGAGTTCCGACAGTTTCTCCCGGGCGAATTTTTCCATGGCCGGGCGGTCCAGCGCCCGGAACAGGCTGCCCTGAATGCCGGGTTTACGGATTTCCCGGCCGAGAAACATATTGTCGGCTATGGAAAGCGCCGGCGACAGCGCGAGGTTCTGATAGACCGTCTCGATGCCGGCCTTGCGCGCCTCTATCGGCGAGCGGAACTGGACGGGCTGGCCTTCCAGCCGGATTTCCCCTTCATCGGGTGTCACCGCACCGGAAATCGCCTTGATGAGAGAGGATTTGCCGGCGCCGTTATCACCGATCACCGCCAGGATTTCGCCCGGATAGAGATCGAAATCGGCATGATCGAGGGCGGTCACACGGCCATAGCGCTTGACGAGATTGCGTGCTGTGAGAATGGGTTCTTTTGCCATCAGCCTGCTACCTTTCTGATCCACTGGTCGATTGCGACAGCCATGATGATGAGGACGCCGATCAACAGATAGGTCCATTGCGGGTCTGTTCCGATAAGCCTGAGGCCGAGCGAAAAGACGCCGACGATCAGGGCGCCGAAGATCATGCCCATGATAGAGCCACGCCCGCCGAACAGCGACAGGCCGCCGATAACCACTGCGGTAATGGATTCGATATTGGCGAATTGACCGGCGGTCGGCGAAACCGAGCCGATGCGGCCGATGAGGGCCCAGCCAGCGAAGGCGCAGATAAGGCCGGACAGCGTGTAAACGGTGGTCAGCATGCGCTTGACGTTGACACCGGCAAGTTCTGCGGCATCCGGATCGTCACCGACAGCATAGAGGTGGCGGCCCCAGGCGGTGCGGTTCAGCACATACCAGAGCAGGGCGACGAGCAGGACCATGGCAATGACGCCATAGGTGAAGACCGCACTGCCGACACGGATATTGGCGCCGAAGAATTGCAGGATCGGCGCCTGCTGGGCGATATCCTGGGCGCGGATCGTCTCGTTTGCGGAATAGAGGAAGTTGGTCGCCAGTACGATCTGCCACATGCCGAGCGTGACGATGAAGGGCGGCAGGCGCATGCGCGAGACCAGAATACCGTTGATGAAGCCGCAAAATGCGCCGACGGCAAGGCCACAGAGAATGGAGAGTTCCGCCGGCAAGCCGTAACGGAAGGTGAACTGTCCCATGATGACGGAGGACAGGACCATGATCGCGCCAACCGACAGATCGATGCCCGCCGTCAGGATGACCAGCGACTGCGCCGCGCCGACAATACCGACGATGGCGACCTGCTGCAAAATAAGGGTCAGCGTGAAGGCCGAGAAAAACTTGCCGCCGAGAAGCAGGCCGAAAACAATCAGCGACAGCACCAGAACGATAAGTGGAACGGCCGCCGGGCTGGAGTGGAGAAAGTGCTGCAGTTTTTCCAACACACTCTTGTCGTGCGTATCGAAAGCGGCGACCTGCGTCGAACTTCCCGAAAGCACTTTTTCAAATTCATTATGCGGCTGAGCCCGCACCGGCTGATCGCTCATGGATTTTCCTCCCGATCGCTCTATCGCACCAGCCCTGACACCGGGGTCTATCTCAAAATAGAATGATGCGTAGATTTCAAAGTGTTGTGAAGCGGCCTATATCATCCCCGCAGGACGCGTGACGCGCTCGTTTGTTCCTTTGTCCGATCCCCCGGATCGTGCCTGATATTCATTCTGGTCCAAGGGCGGGGGCACGAATGCCCCCGCGGGTTTCAACGGCGAGGCATCAACCCCAGCACTTGTTGAGACCTTCCTTCGTATCAATCGAGTCGAGGCCCTTGACCGGCTTGTCGGTTACCAGCGTCACGCCGGTATCTACGAAGTTCTTGCCTTCGGTCGGCTTCGGCTTTTCACCCGTGTCGGCAAACTTCTTGACGGCTTCCACGCCGAGAGCCGCCATCAGCAGCGGATATTGCTGCGAGGTCGCGCCGATCACGCCTTCCGCCACGTTCTTGACGCCCGGGCAACCGCCATCGACGGAAACGATCAGAACATCCTTTTCACGGCCGACCGCCTTCAGCGCCTCATAAGCGCCGGCTGCCGCAGGTTCGTTGATGGTGTGGACGACATTGATGGTCGGGTCCTTCTGCAGCAGATTTTCCATCGCCGCGCGGCCGCCTTCTTCGTTGCCATTGGTGACATCATGGCCAACGATGCGCGGATCGTTTTCATCGCCGATCTTGTTGATGTCCTTCACGTCAATGCCAAAGCCCTTCATGAAGCCCTGGTTGCGCAGCACATCTACCGTCGGCTGGGAGGGGGTGAGGTTGAGGAAAGCGATTTTCGCATCCTTGGCCTTGTCGCCGAGGCTGCCGGCAGCCCATTTGCCGATCAGCTCACCAGCCAGAAGATTGTCGGTGGCGAAGGTGGAATCAGCGGCATCGACGGGTTCGAGCGGTGTATCGAGGGCGATGACCAGAAGACCGGCGTCACGCGCCTTCTGCACCGCGGGAACGATGCCCTTGGTGTCCGATGCGGTGATCAGGATACCCTTGGCGCCATCGGCAATGCAGGTCTCGATGGCGGCTACCTGGCTTTCGGAATCGCCGTCGATCTTGCCGGCATAGGATTTCAGCGTCACGCCAAGTTCTTTAGCCTTGGCGGTCGCGCCTTCTTTCATCTTGACGAAAAAGGGATTGGTATCGGTTTTGGTGATGAGGCAAACCGAGGTATCGGCCGCAGACGCAACGGAAGCGAAAGAAACGCCAAGCGCAAGAGCGCCCAGAAGAGCGGAAACAGTGGTCTTCATGAGATCCTCCCAATGGATATTTGAGCACCGTGACGGTTACCCGACGATCCCGTCTCCTCCGAGATCGACGACCGTTGGCTCAGATGGAACCACCAAAGGAAACGCCTGTCAATAAATAAATCCGATTGAATTATTAATTCCGTATGGCATTCTAATATGCGGCAGGGAGGAATATCGCCGCGTCGTTTAACGTTGCGATAGCAAGATTGCCATAAAGCCTGCTGTATCGGTCGCGGCGGATAGGGCGGGCGGGAGGATGACACTATGAGACAATCTGTCGAGACGGCGCCGCCGGCGCCGCCCACCACCATGGATATAAGCGGCGGCGCCAACCAGATCGGAGTGCGCGCTTATAATGAGCGGCTTGTGCTCTCTCTCGTTCGCCGTCACGGCGGACTGTCAAAAGCTGAGATATCAAGACTTTGCGGCCTTTCAGCACAGACCGTCTCGGTCATCATGCGCTCGCTTGAAAAGGACGGGCTTCTCATTCGCGGTGAAAGACTGCGTGGCAAAGTCGGCCAGCCATCGACGCCGATGCGGCTTAATCCCGACGCCGTCTTTTCTTTCGGTGTTAAGATCGGCCGACGTAGCGTCGATCTCGTGCTGATGGATTTTGTCGGCCGGATCAGGCTCAAGCTGCGCAGAACCTATCCCTACCCTCTTCCGGAATGGATACTACCCTTCGTAATCGACGGCATAACGGAACTCGAATCGAAACTTTCCCCTGCCGAGCGGGAAAAAATTGCCGGCGTCGGCATCGCCGCTCCATTTGAATTGTGGAACTGGGCGCAGGAAGTGGGCGCTCCACAGATTGAAATGGAGAGATGGCGGGGCGTCGATATCCGGTCGGAAATTGCCGAAAACGTCAGCTATCCGGTTTTTCTGCAGAACGACGCGACCAGCGCCTGCGGCGCCGAACTGGTTTTTGGCGCAGGCCAGCACTATCCGGATTTTCTTTACGTCTTCATCGGCTCCTTCATAGGCGGCGGTGTCGTTTTGAATTCGGCGCTATTTTCCGGAAAGACGGGAACGGCCGGCGCCATCGGCCCCCTGCCGGTGCAGGGGCAGGACGGCAATACCGTCCAGCTTCTGAAAATCGCGTCGATCTTCGTTCTGGAAAACATGCTGCGCGAAAAGGGTATCGATCCGCGCCCCCTGTGGTTTTCTCCGGACGAGTGGATCGATTTCGGCGAGCCGCTGGAAAGCTGGATCAGGAAAACCGCCGCGGCGCTGGCGCAGGCCGTCATTGCCGCCGCCTCCATCATCGATTTTTCGAGCGTCATCATCGATGGCGGTTTTCCCGACTGGGTCAGAACCAGAATCGTCGCCGCCACCCGCCTTGCCCTTAAACACCACGATCTGCAGGGTGTCACGGTGCCTGACATCATCGAAGGCGCGGTCGGTAGCCAGGCGCGGGCAATCGGCGGCGCGAGCCTGCCCCTGTTTTCACGCTATCTCATCGATCAGAACGTTCTGTTCAAGGACACGACCGGCTGAGCTTTCGCAACGCTCCGCCGGTTTTATTACCCGGCTGTTAATTTGGATATCTGCCGGTCATTCGCCAGCAGCGTGCTGCATGATCGCCGCCAGAAAGGCAGGTCCGTATCGCTCGAGCTTGGTATCTCCGACGCCGGGAATCTCAGCCATTTCCTTCGCCGAGGCCGGTTTTGCCGTCGCAAGTTCGATGAGGGTCTTGTCGTGGAAAATCACATAGGGCGGAACGTTCTGTGCCCGGGCAATTTCCATGCGCTTCGCGCGCAGCGCCTCAAAAAGACTGCGATCGGATTCCGGCAAGGCCGTCGATACCGTGTTGCGGGGCGTCTGCTGCCGTCCGGAACGGGGAGCGGATGGTATCCTCAGCATCAATGCCGGTTTTTCGCGCAGGAACCGCCGTCCATCCTCGGAGATGGACAGGCCGCCATGTCCGGACAGATCCACTTCAATCATGCGTAACGCAACCAGCTGACGCAGGATGGCGCGCCATGTGCGGTTGTCATGCTCCTTGCCTATCCCGTAAGTGGTGATGCGGTCATGGCCGAAGCGGGAAATCCGCTCGTCCTCGACACCCAGCAATACGCGGATGACATAGGCCTGGCCGAAACGTTCACCCGTGCGATAAATACAGGACAGAAGTTTCTGCGCAGCGATGGCCCCGTCAAACAGGTCCGGCGGCTCGGCGCAGGTATCGCAATTGCCGCAGGGCTCACACCGGTCGCCGAAATAGGAGAGCAGAACCTGCCGGCGGCAACCGGCCGTTTCTGCGAGGCCGAGCAGCGCATCGAGCTTCTGGCGCTCCATATATTTGCGTTGGTCCGCGGCATCAGATTCTTCGATGAAACGATTGCGCAGGGCAATATCTTCATAGCCATAGAGCATGAGCACGTCCGACGGCAGACCATCGCGACCGGCTCGGCCCGTTTCCTGATAGTAAGCCTCGATGCTGCCGGGCAGGTCGATATGAACCACGAAGCGCACATCCGGCTTGTCTATGCCCATGCCGAAGGCGACGGTCGCGACAATGATGACCGCCTCGCCGTGCTGGAAACGGGTCTGGTTCTCCTCGCGGGCAGCCTTGTCCATGCCAGCGTGATAGGGTAGCGCATCGCGGCCCTCCTCCCGCAGCCATGCCGCCGTTTCGTCCACTTTGCGTTTGGAAAGGCAATAGACGATACCGCTCTCACCGTCGCGATCCTTCAAAAAGCGCTTCAGCTGCGCGCGGGGATTATCCTTTTCCATGATCGCATAGCGGATATTAGGACGGTCGAACCCGGCAATAAAGGCATCGTGCTCTTCAATCCCTAGGTGACCGAGAATTTCGGCGCGCGTAGGCTCGTCGGCCGTCGCCGTCAGCGCCATGCGCGGCGTATCGGGAAAACGCTCGATCAGCGTGTCTAACTGGCGATAGGGCGGCCGGAAATCATGCCCCCATTGAGACAGGCAATGAGCCTCGTCGACCGCGATCAGCGACAGGTCGATGGATTGCAATGCATCGAGGACATCCGGCTTAAGCAGGGTTTCCGGCGCGGCATAAAGAATATCGACCTTGCCGGCCCGCATATCCCGCCAAAGCGCGCGCCGCTCTTCCGGAGAAAGATCGGAATTGAGAGCTTCGGCCCGCACGCCGGCCTGACGCAGGGCAGCGACCTGATCGACCATCAGTGCGATGAGCGGCGAGACGATCAACCCCATGCCGTCACGCGCAAGCGCTGGGATCTGGTAACAAAGCGACTTTCCACCGCCCGTCGGCATCAAAACGAAGGCGTTGTTTCCCGCCACTACATGTCGAATGATGTCGGCCTGCCTTCCGCGAAACGCATCGTAGCCATAGACGGTCTTGAGGATATGCAAGGGATCAGCGGTCACGGCGGTTTTTTGTCCGAAGTGGAATGATTGTGCATCATCACGGTTTTGCGGTTCATGGCAATGCCGAAGATGGCTTTGTTCATGGAAGTAAATTCTGGGATTGGCTTTATGATCAGCAGCCTAGTTTCTCCCTGATGGCGGTCCCGATTTCATAAGTCCAGAAACACAAAAAACCCCGTCGCGATTGCAACGGGGTTTTGTTGATATTGGTTGCGGGGGCAGGATTTGAACCTGCG